>NZ_JAHSTS010000002.1:1500000-1767500 GCF_019145435.1 Pseudomonas ekonensis
CTTGGCGTGCTGGAGCTGGCGCTTGCCGAACCAGATCATCAGCCCGGTGCCGATCATCGCCGTACCCGCCAGCCCGCAGAAAAAGTACAGCCAGCGCAGCGGCGCCCCGGCGAACCGGCCCATGTGCAGGCCGTAGAAGCCGCCGGCGACCGCCATCGGCAGCGACTTCTCCGGCGTCTGGCCGAGCAGTTGCCCGGTGACGCCGTTGAAGCTCAGGTCGCGCCCGTAGTCGTACACCACGCGGTCGCCGCTGGCCCGCGTCATCACCACGGCGGCGTTCGCATCGCCCGGATTGTCCACCGTCACCCGCGCCACCTGCCCGCCCGGCCAGTGCTCACCGGCCCGAACCAGCAGCGGCGCCAGCGCAGACAGCGCGGCCGGCTGGCCGGCGCGTTCGGGGAGCGGCACCTCCGGCAGCACCTCTTGGTAAAACGCCCTGACGTCGTTGCCGTAAGTGGCCAGGATGCTGGCCGGCATCACCATCGACATGAAGATCACCAGGCTGCTGTAGGTGATCATCAGATGGAACGGCAGCACCAGCACGCCCACCGCGTTGTGGCCGTCGAGCCAGGAGCGCTGGCCCTTGCGCGGGCGGAAGGTGAAGAAGTCCTTGAAGATTTTCTTGTGGGTGACGATGCCGGTGATCAGGGCAACGAACATCACCATGGCTGCGGCGGTCGCCAGCCAGCGGCCCCAGGGATAGGGCATCTGCAGCTGAAAGTGGAAACGGTAGAAGAACTCGCCGCCCGCGCTCTCGCGGGGCTGCACGGCGACGCCGGTCCGCGCGTCCAGGGTCGCCCGGTTGAAACGGCCGCGCTCGCCGGGAGCGGCCGGCGCCTGTTGCCAGCGCACGGTCAGGGCGGGATCCCGGGCGTCGGGCAGATCGATCACCCAGCGCGAAGCGTCGGCGGCGTGGCGTTGCAGGTGGTGCTGGGCCAGGGTCAGGCTCGCCTCGGCGTTGAGCGCACGCACGGGGATTTCCGGCTGCATCCAGTGGCTGGTCTCGTCCTTGAAGTAGGCCAGGGTGCCCGTCAGGAAAATCGCGAACAGCAGCCAGCCGAACACCAGGCCGCTCCAGGTGTGCAGCCAGGCCATCGATTGCCGGAAGCCCTCCTTCATACGTAGCCCAGGCCCCGGGCGACGCCGGTGACGGTCGCCAGGATCACGCTCGGCGCCAGCAGCCCCACCCACGCCGACCACGCCGTGCGGCAGGCGAAGCACCAGAGCGCGGCCACCAGGTACACGAGGAACGAAACGGTCATGCCGGTCACCACGGCTTCGCCGCGCTCCAGCGGCAACCACAGCGTCAGCGTGACGCTGGCCAGCGCCGCGACCAGATAGCCGCCAAACACCGCCGCCAGCACCCTGGAGGTGACGGCCAGACGATAGGACATGGGAAGTGCGGCGAGTTTGCCTTTCATGTTTCGACCCTGAAACGAAAACGTCCGACCGAAAGGCCGGATCAATGGCGAGCAATATTAATGATAAATATTCTCATGTGCAAAAGAGGTTGATTGCCGTATGCCGCTCCACCCTCATACAATGCGAACCATTCTTGTTTCCTGATACGTGCACAGTGCGTCCGGAGTCATGCCGTTGTCGTCCGCCCATCCCGTCGAATCGCTCTACCAGGCCCACCACGGCTGGCTCACCGGCTGGCTGCGACGTCGGCTCGGCTGCCCGGACAGCGCCGCCGACCTGGCCCAGGACACGTTCATCCGGGTGCTGTCCGCCCGCGAACAGCCGGTGATCGTCGAGCCACGGGCGTTCCTCACCACGCTGGCCAAACGCGTGCTGTTCAATCACTACCGCCGCCAGGACATCGAGCGCGCCTACCGCGAAGCCCTCGCGCAGATGCCGCAGGTCCTTGCGCCTTCGGAAGAAGAGAAAGCCGTCATCCTGCAGACCCTGGAGGAACTGGACCGCTTGCTCGACGGCCTGCCGCGCCCGGTCAAGCGCGCCTTTCTGCTGGCCCAGGTCGATGGCCTGACCTACCCGCAGATCGCCGCCGAACTCGGGATTTCCGTGGCGACGGTCAAGCGCCACCTGAACAAGGCGGCCCTGCGCTGCTATTTCGCCCTATGAACCCGCCGACGGATTTCTCTGCGCAGGTCGCCGAACAGGCCGTGCACTGGCTGCTGGAAATGCAGCAAGGCCCGCTCGATCCGCGCCGGCAACAGGCCTGGCAGCATTGGCTTGAGGCCCACAGCGAACACCGCCGCGCCTGGGAACACATCCAGCGGGTCAACGCCCGCCTGCGCGGGCTGTCCTCGCCGCTGGCCCACGCTGCGCTGAACGCACCGCGCTCCGCCGGGCGGCGCCAGGCGCTCAAGTTGCTGCTGTTGCTGGGGGCGGGCTCTGCCCTCACCTGGGGCGTGCGCGAACACAATCCCTTGCCGTCGCTGCTGGCCGACTACCGCACCCCGGTCGGTGCACGGCGCCGGTTCGCGCTGCCGTCCGGCGGCCAGTTGCAGCTCAACACCGCCAGCGCCGCCGATGTCCGGGCCGATGGCCCGCAACCGCGCATCCGCCTGCTGGAAGGCGAAATCCTGCTGACCGCCGCCCGCGCCATTGAGGTACAGACCGCCCACGGCCTGCTGACGGCCCGGGGCGCGCGGCTCAACGTGCGCCAGTTCGCCGACCGCACCCAGGTGGCGCTGTTCGAAGGCCAAGTCGAACTGGCCGCCGGCGAAGGGGCACCGGTGCCGCTGCCGGTGGCCCGGCAACTGAGCTTCAGCCACACCTCGGTCGGCGCGGCGCAACCGCTGGACGCCAACAGCGGCGCCTGGGCCGACGGCATGCTGGTGGCGGCGCACATGCGCCTGGGCGATTTCCTCGATGAGCTGGGCCGCTACCGGCGCGGCCAACTGCATTGCGACAGCAAGGCCGCCGACCTGCTGATCTCCGGCACCTATCCGCTGGACGACAGCGAACGGATCCTCGACCTGCTGGAAATCAGCCTGCCGGTGAAGGTGAGGCGCTTCACCCGCTATTGGGTCAGCGTCGAAGCCAAGGCCTGAACGCCCTCGCCACACAGGCAGAAAAAAATCGAAATGACATGAGCCGTTTTTCGGATCTGGCGTGACAGAGAAGGAAAGCCCCCTCGATTCACCCTTCTCAGGACCGTCATCCATGCACCCCACCCGCCTCACGCCCCTGGCCCGATCCCTGCGCAACTTCGTTCTGGGCACCAGCCTGAGCCTCGGCGCCCTGCCCCTCGCGCAGGCCGCCGACGCCAAGGCCTACCAAATCGCGCCGTCGTCGCTGGAGAACGCCCTCAATCAGTTCGGCCGTGAGGCCGGGGTGCTGATTTCGTTCGGTTCGCAAGTCACCGGCGGCCTCCGGAGCCGAGGCCTGGAAGGCGACTACACGCCCGAGCAAGGCCTGAACGCGCTGCTCGAAGGCACCGGTCTGCAAGCCCGCGCCGAAGGCGGCAACGCCTTCAGCCTGCAACCGTCGAGTGACACGACGCTGGAGCTGGAGACCTCCAAGGTGGTCGGCGACTGGCTGGGCGACGCGGCGCAGGTCAACGTGTTCGAGCACCCCGGCGCCCGTGACGTGATCCGCCGCGAAACGTTCGAACGCCAGGGCGCGACCCAGGCCCGCGACGTGCTCAATCGCATCCCCGGCGTCAACGCGCCGGAGAACAACGGCACCGGCAGCCACGACATGGCGCTGAACTTCGGCATCCGCGGCCTCAACCCGCGCCTGGCGGCGCGCTCGACGGTGCTGATGGACGGGATCCCGGTGCCGTTCGCCCCCTACGGCCAGCCGCAGCTGTCGTTCGCCCCGGTGAGCATGGGCAACATGGACGCCGTGGACGTGGTGCGCGGCGGCGGCGCGGTGCGCTACGGCCCGCAGAACGTCGGCGGCGTGGTCAACTTCGTGACCCGGGCGATTCCGGACGAACCGACGGTCAAGGGCGGTTTCCAGACCGAGACCAGCCCGTCGTCCAGCCACGACGGCTTCAAGACCAGCGCCAACCTGCTGGCCGGCGGCACGAATGAAAACGGCCTCGGCGGCGCGCTGCTGTACTCCGGCACCCGCGGCGGCGACTGGCGCGAACACAGCGACACCGAGATCGACGACCTGATCCTCAAGGGCAAGTACCAGCTCGACGAGGCCAACAGTTTCAACGCCATGGCCCAGTATTACGAAGGCAAGGCCGACATGCCCGGCGGCCTCAACGTCGCCGACTACGACGCCGACCCTTATCAGTCGACGCGGCAAAAGGACCGGTTCTGGGGCCGACGCACGATGTTCAACGTCGGTTACCGCTATCAGGAAGACCGCCGCGAGTTCACCGCCAACACCTTCTTCACCAAGACCCTGCGCAGCGGCTACCTGGATCAGGGCACGTTCCTCTCCCTGTCGCCGCGCGAGTACTGGGTGCGGGGCCTGGAGACCCGTTTCGCCCAGGGCTTCGACCTGGGGCCGACCAGCCATGAGGTCGGCGTCGGCTACCGCTACATCAACGAAGCCGGCCACGAACTGCGCTACCGCACGCCGATCGCCAGCAACCAGTACCCGACCACCGACAGCCGCAACGACCGCGACACCCGCGGCGGCACCGAAGCCCATGCGTTCTTCGTCGACGACCGCATCGACATCGGCAAATGGACGATCACGCCGGGCGTGCGCTACGAGATGATCGACTCGCAGCAGACCAACAACTTGACCGACGTCAAATACAAGGGCGACTACAACACCGCGCTGCCGGCGCTGAACGTGCTGTATCACCTGACCGACACCTGGAACCTGTACGCCAACACCGAAGGCTCGTTCGGCAGCGTGCAGTACAGCCAGATGCCCAACCGCGTGAGCAGCGGCGAAGTGAAACCGGAGAAGGCCCGCACCTGGGAACTCGGCACCCGCTACGACAACGGCGCCCTGCGGGCGGAATCGGTGCCTTCCTGATCAACTTCGACAACCAGTACGAAAGCAACCAGACCAACGATTCGGTGATCGCCCGGGGCGAGACCCGCCATCAGGGCATCGAGACCAGCGTCAACTACGCCCTCGACGGCCTGAGCCCGGCGCTGGCCGGTTTCGACGTCTACGCCACCTACGCCTTCGTCGACGCGACCATCCGCGAGGACGGGCCGAACAAGGGCAACCGCGTGCCGTTCTCGTCCCGGCACAAGGGCACCCTCGGCATCGGCTACACCGACGGGCCGTGGAAGCTCAACCTCGACAGCAGCTTCCAGAGCGACCAGTTCGCCGACAACGCCAACACCTCGAAGGAAAGCGCCGACGGCAGCACCGGCAAAATCCCCGGCTACATGCTGTTCAGCAGCCGCGCCGGCTACGACTTCGGCCCGCAGCTGTCGGACCTCAACGTGGCGGTGGGCGTGAAGAACCTCTTCAACACCCAGTACTTCACCCGCTCGTTCGACGACAACAACAAGGGCAAGTACGTAGGCGAACCGCGCACGGTGTACGTGCAGACCTCGGTGGCGTTCTGAAGCGCCTTCGCCGCAAAACGAAACGGGACTGCAATCGCAGGCCCGTTTTCATTGGGTGGATAGGTGAATCAGCGGATCAGCCGTTGATCGCTGCCTGTTCGTTCTCCAGGAATTCTTCCTCCAGCAGCCGGTCGGCATGGGTGCCGCGTTCGAGCCTCACCACATTGGCGCGTTTGGCCCGCAGCTTGCCGTACAGGTGCTCCAGTGCATGTTCCAGTTTGGTGCTGGCCCCTTCGATCGCCTGTTCCAGCGTATCGGCTTTGTGGGTCACGGAAATCGGTTGATGGCCTTTTGGCCGCGCTTCCAGCTGGCAGCGCATGTCATGGGGACCTGGCTTGTCGCCGTTCTCGTCGCCCAGGTGGACTTCCACGCGGGTCAGGTCTTCCTCATAACGTTCGAGCGTGCTCTCAATGGTTGTACGTACCCACTCCTCCAGTCGCTTGCTGCTTTGAACATGGTTGTCGCTGTTGACTTGGATTTGCATAGTTCATCCCTTATTTCAGCTTGCTCTCAAGAGGCCCGGAACAGGATTTTCGTGACCTCTTGATGACAACAATCGGCCCGTGCGCCGAACATTTCAACCCCCTGAAAAAGATAAATATCCGTACGCAAAAAAAGCCGGACAACGGGCAAAAGCACTGGTATGGTCGGGAATTGCCTCGGCCCGCCTTGCTGAAAAATCCGGTCACAAACTCCCGTCGTTCAACGGGTGCAGGCCCCGGAAAATGCCCGCCTCCTCCACCAGCCAGTCATGCACCGCGCGCACGCCCGGATGGCTCAGCGCCCCCGGCGCGTACAGCAGCACATAGCGCTTGTGGTTGGGCACCGACTGGCCGAACGGCACGATCAGCGTGCCCCGCTCCAGTTCGTCGTTGAGCAAGGTGCGCCGGGCGATGGCCACGCCCATCCCGGCGATGGCCGCCTCGATGGTCAGGTGGTTGCGGTTGAACGTATGCCCGCGCCGCACGTCGGCGCCTTCGAAGCCGATGGCATCGAGGTAGAACTCCCATTCCGCGTATTCGTAGCTGCCGCGCCAGGCGGTGATGTCGTGCAGCAGCGGAAAATGCACCAGGTCCGCCGGGCCGTGCAGCGGCGGCCGCCCGCGCAGCAGGCCCGGTGCGCACACCGGAAAGATCTGCTCGTCGAGCAGCGCTGTGGACAACAGCCCCGGATAGCTGCCGTCGTTCAGGTCGATGGCCAGGTCGAAGTCTCCCTCGTGCAGCGGCACGCTGCTGTCCTCCGCCACCAGCCGCAGCTGGATGTCCGGGTAGCGCTGCTGCAGGCGCGGCAGGCGCGGCGTCAGCCATTTGCTGAGGAACGAGGGAATCGAGCGCACCCGCAGGATCCCGCTGATCATGCCCGCATCGAGCCGGCGCAGCTCCGCGTCGATGCTGCCGTAGGCCTCGTTGACCGTCATCGCCAGCCGCTGGCCCTCGGCGCTGAGCTCCACGCCCCGGGCCCGGCGATGGAACAGGCGCAGCCCCAGACGTTCCTCCAGTTGGCGGATCTGCTGGCTCACCGCCCCTGGGGTGATGTGCAACTCCTCGGCGCAACGGGTGAACGACAGGTGCCGGGCGGCACAGGAAAACACCTGCAGCCAGACGTAAGTCTGGGCATGCAATTGACGACTCATGGTTTAGTCCTGCTAAAGGCTTTCTTAGGAAGTTTCGTTGGTCACGTCGAACCGAGGCAGGCAGTATCGCCGACATTGCGCTTGTCCTACAAAAAATGGCAGCGATTCCTACTCCATTGCTTGTAAGGGTTTAGCATGGCTATCAGTGTTTTCGATCTGTTCAAAGTCGGCATCGGTCCGTCCAGTTCCCATACCGTCGGCCCCATGCGCGCCGCCGCGACCTTCGTCCAGGCCCTGACCGACCGTCGTCTGCTCAACGATGTCGAGCGGGTGGAAGTGCGCCTGTACGGCTCGCTGTCCGCCACCGGCGTCGGCCACGCCACCGACCGCGCCAGCGTCATGGGCCTGATGGGCGAATGGCCGGACAGCATCGACCCGACCACCATCGAGCCGCGCATTCAGCGGCTGCGCGAGACCGGCCAACTGTCCCTCGCCGGCCAACGGTCGATCGCCTTCAACTGGCAACACGATCTCCTGCTGCTGGACGAGAGCCTGCCCTACCACCCCAACGCCATGTCGCTGACAGCCTTTGCCGCGACGGGCGAGCTGTTCAGCCAAACGTACTACTCGGTGGGCGGCGGTTTCATCGTCGAGGCGGCCGAGGCCGAATCCGGCACGGCAGCGGCCGGCGAAGTGAGCTTGCCCTACGACTTCTCCAGCGCCGTCGAACTGCTGGCCCTGTGCAAGCAGCACAACCTGCGGGTGTCCGAACTGATGATGGCCAACGAACGGGCCTGGCGCAGCGACGCCGAGATCCGCCAGGGCCTGCTGCGCATCTGGTCGGTGATGCGTGAATGCGTCGAGCAGGGCCTGCGCCATGAAGGCGTGCTGCCCGGCGGCCTGAACATTCCCCGCCGTGCGGCGAAACTGCACCGCAGCCTGCTGGAGATCGGCAAACCCAATGTGATCAGCTCGACGCTGTCGGCGATGGAATGGGTCAACCTGTTCGCCCTCGCCGTCAACGAAGAGAACGCCGCCGGCGGGCGCATGGTCACCGCGCCGACCAACGGCGCCGCGGGGATCATCCCCGCGGTCCTGCACTACTTCATGAAATTCAATCCGCAGGCGTCGGACGACGACGTGGTGGCGTTCTTCCTGGGGGCCGCCGCCGTCGGCATCCTGTGCAAGAAAAACGCCTCGATCTCCGGCGCCGAAGTCGGCTGCCAGGGCGAAGTCGGTTCGGCCTGCGCCATGGCGGCGGCGGGCCTGGCCGAAGTGCTCGGCGCCACCCCGGAGCAACTGGAGAACGCCGCCGAAATCGGCCTGGAGCACAACCTCGGCCTGACCTGCGACCCGGTCGGCGGCCTGGTGCAGGTGCCGTGCATCGAACGCAACGCCATCGCCGCCGTGAAGGCGATCAACGCCACGCAGATGGCCCTGCGCGGCGACGGCAAACACTTCATTTCTCTCGACCGGGTGATCCGCACCATGCGCGATACCGGCGCCGACATGCATGACAAATACAAAGAGACTTCACGGGGCGGCCTGGCCGTGAGCTGGGTGGAGTGCTGACGCGCCTGCCCTGACCGCCCCGGCCGGCCGCTTCGCGCGGCCGGCCAACCGTGAGCCCGAGCAAGAATAATAACGAGGCAAAAACGATGACCGATGTACGTACACCCGCTGCCGAAAACCCCGCTGCAGACCTCACACGTCACTGCGAAGCCGCCCGCCAAGGCTGGAGCAAAGCCGACACGACCTGGATGCTGGGCCTGTACGGCACGGCGATCGGCGCCGGCACGCTGTTCCTGCCGATCAACGCCGGCGTCGGCGGCTTCTGGCCGATGCTGATCCTGGCGCTGCTGGCCTTCCCGATGACCTTCTTCGCCCACCGCGGCCTGACCCGCTTCGTGCTGTCCGGACGCTCCGGCGACATCACCGAAGTGGTGGAAGAACATTTCGGCACCGGGGCCGGCAAACTGATCACCCTTTTGTACTTCTTCGCGATCTTCCCGATCCTGCTGGTGTACAGCGTGGCGCTGACCAACACCCTGAGCAGCTTCCTCGAACACCAGCTGCACATCGCCCCGCCACCGCGGGCGGTGCTGTCGCTAGCGCTGATCCTGGGCCTGATGGCCATCGTACGCTGCGGCCAGGGCGTGATCGTCAAGGCCATGAGCGTGCTGGTCTATCCGTTCGTCGCAGCGTTGCTGCTGCTGGGCCTGAGCCTGATCCCGAACTGGAACGGCGCGTTCTTCGCCAGCGCCCGGGACGCCATGCCGATGTCGGTGTTCCTCAAGACCCTGTGGCTGGCGATCCCGGTGATGGTGTTCTCGTTCAACCACTCGCCGATCATTTCCGCCTTCGCCCTCGACCAGAAGCAGCGCTACGGCGCCCGGGCCGAACGCAAGAGCAGCGGCATCCTGGCCATGGCCCACGGCATGATGGTGGTGACGGTGATGTTCTTCTGCTTCAGCTGCGTGCTGGCGCTGTCGCCGGCGGACCTGGCGGCGGCCAAGGCGCAGAACATCTCGATCCTGTCGTACCTGGCCAACCACTTCCAGACCCCGGTCATCGCCTACGCCGCGCCGCTGATTGCGCTGGTGGCGATCACCAAGTCCTTCCTGGGCCATTACATCGGCGCCAGCGAAGGCTTCCAGGGCATGATCGTCAAGAGCCTGCGCGGACGTGGCCGGGCGGTGTCCGCCGGTTGGCTGAACCGCGCGACAGCGCTGTTCATGATCCTCAGCTGCTGGGCCGTGGCGACGTTCAACCCGAGCATCCTGGGGATGATCGAAACCCTCGGGGGGCCGGTGATCGCCTGCCTGCTGTTCCTGATGCCGATGTACGCCATCCGCCGCGTGCCGGCCTTGCGCCCGCACTCGGGCCAGGCCTCGAACGTGTTCGTGGTGCTGGTCGGCCTGATTGCACTGTCGGCGATCATCTTTTCGTTCCTGCCCTGAAACGGGCCACCCAAAAAGAAGGCGAGCCCCGGGCTCGCCTTCTTTTTGCCCGCGAACCTTGTCCGGCACACGTTCCGGCATGTCCCTTGCTACCGCCCTTGCGCTGCAAACGGACTTTGCAAACGCAAGCGAGCGACAGGCCGACGGTCTGGCCGGGCGAACCAACCCGACCCCGGCCGGTCAACAACTGCACGTTCAATCAGGCGGTGACGCATCATGGACAATCCTTTTCAGATCATTACCGATGCCTTCGCGCCGGACTATCAGATCAACCTGAGCATTCAGGGCCTGGACGGCAGCATCATGCTGACCCTCTCCAAAAACGGCCGGGTCGCGGCCAAGCGCATGATCAGCGCCGAACAGCGCAACGACCCCAAACGCCTCACGCGTCTGGTGCAGAGCATTCAGTTCGGCATCGCCATCGAGCAGGGCCACAGCGCCCTGGCCATCCTCGAAGCGATGACCCACGGCGACGCCTTGCCTGTGCCGCCCCGCAGCAATGGCCCGGTGCGGCCGGCGAGCCGGCTTTAGAGCTCGCCCTTCTCGACCTCAGGATGTTCGCCGGAGCCCGCGCCGGTCTTGCGGTGCGGGTGCTCGATCTTCACCGACGGGAACTGCGAGGATGCGTAGCGCACCACCAGGATCGAGAACGCCAGCAGCAGGATCCCGCCGCACAGGTAGATGATGCCCATGTCCGGCGGGTTGTGGTGCGAGACGTTGGAAATCAGCAACCGGGTCAGCGCGGTGATCGCCACATAGATCAGGAAACGCACCGGCATGTGGTTGGTCTTGAAGTAAATCCCGACCATCGCCCCCAGTTCCAGGTAGATGAACAGCAGCAGGATGTCGTCGATCTTGATGTGGCCCTCTTCGACCATCGTGAGAAACTCCATCACCGCCGCCCAGGCGGTCACCGCGCCGATGGCGAACAGCGCCAGGTAGTGGAACGTCTCGACGAACAGGTTGCCCAGGGACTCGGCCAGTTGGTGCACGTTCTGCCGCAGTTTTTCGGCCCAGTTGATTTTCACGGTGAGGTTTCCTTAGCCCGGTACGAGCGGATGATGCGGGGTCGACATGACGGTTTTTCTGCACTCGGCCCCAGCCATGCAGAAACAGGGCCACGCATCATGGCGAGCGGCGGGCAAACCTGCGCCGTGGCGTTTGGTCGCACCGGGCCTGGCCGATGCGAAAGCCGTCGCAGGAAAGGGGATGGCCGAACATTGCGCCGCGCACTGCAAACAGGTGCAGCGAACTTGAACCGCGTTCGGCGCAACACCGGTTCTCATTACAAATATTTACAGGGAAACGGATCTGATTAATTGTGAAGCGGTAACTTCATCCGGCTTACGGTTACATGACATCCGACAGCCAATACGTTTGCGGAATAAGTTTATTCAATAAAGAACGGATCAAGCGCCCAATGTTTAGTTTCGGCATGCACCGATTTGACGCAGAGGGAAGATCACATTATCGACGCCGCCATAAAACTGTGCGGCACTTAACATTAATTCCATAACAATCCCATGAGCGAGGCCTTGACCGCCGCCGCGATCTTGTTCTGGCAGCCCAGCTTCTTGAGGCAGTGGTTGATGTGGAAATTGACCGTCCGCTTGGAGATGCCGAGGATGATGGACACGTCGTCCGACGACTTGCCGTCGGCGGTCCACTGCAGGATTTCCTTCTCCCGCTGCGACAGTTCGATGGGCACCGGCTGCACCGATTCGGCGCCCATGAGCTGCAGCCGGGTGAGGCCCAGGTGGGTGATCTGCGCCAGCCAGGACAGCTCGGCCTGCTTGGTCTGAAGCTCTAGCGCGGTGATCGGCTGGCTGCCCCGGGCGAACGTCACCAGCCCCTGGGCTTCGCTGTTGAGCAGCGTTTGCCCCCACCCTTCCGAGAGCCCGTGACTGTGCGCCTCCTGCCAGAAATCCGGGGCCCGGGCCTTGAGTTCGGCGTCCCACAGCACCGGCTTCACGCTCCTGAGCGCACGGATGACGTACGGGTCGATCTCCAGGTAACGATTGTCCGAATAGGCAGCCTGCCAGGCGGGCGAATAGTTGTTGACGAGAAAAAGACGGGGTTTGGTGATCGGGAAAAGTCTTCTCGAACCATACGCCAGATAATCGAATTCCAACTGTCGGGCCACGCTGGTTAGATTGTCGAACAATACTTCGACATCCGTGGCGGACATAGCCTTTTCCAACAGTTCAGCCTGCCAGTGCGACATAGAGATTCCTTTCTCATACTTATTGCAAGCGGCTTCGTGCCGGCGCCCATAACATATTTCAAAATATTGCGATAGCTGTCAAGGGTGACAGGTAGTTCGTGAACTCGCTGTGCCCTCTAATTAACTCCAGCCCAATCACTAAAAGGAAACTGTGATGGATTACTTGTCCGGACGTTACGACCAATTGACGCCCGCCGGGCGTCAGCGCCTGGCGCACTATCGGTATCAGGTGTTTGTGGAACGGCTCGGCTGGGACTTGTCGACGCCCGCCGACTTCGAGTTCGACCAGTTCGACCACAGCGGCACCCACTACATCGTCGCCGAAGAGGATGACGGCAACATCAAGGGCTGCGCCCGCCTGTTGCCCACCACCCAGCCGTACCTGTTGAGCGAGGTGTTCACCGCGTTGCTCGACGATGTGCCCGCACCGAGCCGAGACGACATCTGGGAGCTGTCGCGCTTCACCTCCCTGGACCTGGACACCCAGACCGGCCGGGACGAACAGATGATGTCCGACGAGAACACCGTGGGCCTGTTCATGGCCACCCTGGACTACGCCCGCACCTGCGGCGTTTCCCAACTGGTGTCGGTGTCCCCGCTCGCCGTCGGCCGCCTGCTGCGGCGCGGCGGCATCGACTTCAAATGGCTGGCGCCGCCCCGGGCGGTCGACAACCGGATCCTGGGCGCTTGCTGCATCACGGTGCAGTGAAGCCCTGAGTCAACAAGAAACCCAGCAAGCCGCTGTAACGAGCCCAACGGTTCCTGTCGGTGTGGATCGATCTTGCGACATGGAAAGCAACTGCCGAAAACCTACGTTCAACACTGAGGGATGATCATGATCGACATGGAAAGGAAAGTCGCAAAGGACATCGTGCACAAGGGCCACGATGACGACGTGCTGATATACGACGCCCGCCACCTGCTGCCGGCCTGGCTGGACGCCGGGGTCGTCGCGCGGGCGAACCTGGGGCCGGCGCAGAGCGAGGCCGTGGACCTGGCGTACCGCGCCGACAGCGACCGGCTGGTGCTGCGTTCGCTGCCGACGGTGATCGGCCTGGACGAGCTCGAGCAGGCCGGCCTGTCGGAGGCACTGCCGGAGCTGCTGCTCCATTACGAGAAAGCCACCGACCACCTGATCCTGACGGGCGTCTGGATACCGGAAAGCACCGAAGCCAAGCTGGCGCAGTTGCCGGGCTGCGAGGCGCCGCTGGACGTCGGCCAACGGCGGCGGGTGCACGAGGTGCTCAAGCAGCTGGACGGCTGTCCGCAGCAAGGCTTGCAGTGCTTCACCCTGTTCAACGACACCGCCAACTACTTCTTCTACCGCAAGCACCACGAGCACGTGCCCGGCCTGATGCTGATCGAAGTCGCCCGGCAGGCCATGTACGCGCACTTCTACGAGCACAGCGGCTACGCCCGGGGCGAGGTGTCGATCTCCATCGTCGACCTGATGTCCAGTTTCCCCCGCTACACCGAATCGTCCTTCCAGGTCGACGTGCTGGTGGGCGACTACGACGGGCTCGCGCCGGCCCGGGCGCGCAAGGTGGACAAGCGTGCGCGGTTCTACCAGCGCGGCGAACTGGTGGCCGACATCCGGCTCCACGGCGAAGTCATCAAGATGCCCGTGTTCAAGCGCATGCGGAACATCCAGATCGACCCGTCCCTGTGGTTCCGGCCGCTCAAGGGCATCCGCCAGGAAGTGCTGGTGCGCCTGGAGTCCGGCCGTCACCTGACCGGGCGCCTTGAGCTGCTGTCGATGGGCGGCCTGCAAGTGCGCAGCGACAGCCCGATCGACGCCCCCGCACAGGGCCACGCGTACCTGTATCTGGAAAACGAGGGCATGGTCTGCCTGCCGGTGCAGACGGTCAGGGCCCATGCGGCCTCGACGGACGGCCTGCTGCGGCTGCAACTGGCGGAGCTGGACTCCCAGCTGCGGTTCAAATGGCGGGAGGTGCTCAAGCAGTTCACCTACTTCTCCCATGAGGAAACCGTGGCGGCCGCCGAGTTCGGGCAACCGCTGTGGATGAACCTGAACCCGACGTCGGCGATGTCCGAGCAGAGGACAGAGCCATGAGCGCCCACTACCCCAACGTGCTCGAACCGCTGCACCTGAAGGGCGGGCTGACGCTGCGCAACCGGCTGTTCTTCGCCTCGATGGGCGTGGACCTGGCCGACCGCAGCGGCTGCGTGACGCCCGCCATGGTCGAGTTCTACCAAGGCATCATGGAGGGCGGCTGCTCGATGGCGTTCCTGTGCAACGCCACGGTGTCGCCCCAGTCCCGCCTGCAAAGCACCGGCCTGGCCCTGTTCGAGCCGCACCAGGGCGAATCGCTCAAGGCCATGTTCGAGATGGCCGAACGCGTCGGCACCCCGGTGGGCGTCCAGCTCCAGCACTACGGCGGCCAGGGCACCACGACGAACACCGGGGTGCCCGTGCTGACGCCCAGCGGCGTGCCTTGCCCGCGGGTGTCCAAGCTCGATCCGGAGTACCGGGTGCGGGTCATGGACGAAGCGGACATCGCCCAGGTGATCGAGCAGTTCGCCCACTCGGCCTGGCTGGCCTGGGTCAACGGTGCGCAACTGGTGCAGTTGCAGGCGTCCAACGGCTACCTGTTGAGCAGCTTCCTGTCGCCCCATACCAACAAGCGCACGGACCGCTACGGCGGCAGCCAGGAGAACCGCGCGCGCCTGCTGCTCGAGGTGGTTCGCGCCATCCGCGAGCGCACCCAGGGCAAGCTGATCGTCACCATCCGGCTGGGCATCGACGATCAACTGGGCGACGAGGGGCTGCAGTACCCGGACATCAAGGAAACCGTCCAGGCCCTCTGCCAGGCCGGCGTGGCGGCGCTGGAATGCTCGATGTGCATCGGCGCCACCTTCGGCCAGCTGATCCATCACTCCTCGGCCATGGACGACTACCTGCAGGCCGGGGTCAAGGCGATCAGGGCCGTGTCCACGGTGCCGGTGGGCTACGCCGGGTTCACCGACGGCCTGGACAAGGCCGAACGCCTGTTGGGCGAAGGTGTGTGCGACTGGGTGGGGATGTCCCGCGCGCTGTTCGCCGACAACGACCTGATCAACAAGACACTGCAGGGCCGTTCGGCCGAGATCCACAAATGCCGCTGGGACAGCCAGTGCTTCAGCGACAAGAGCAATCCGCGCCTGGACCGGGTGTATTGCTGCGTGAACCCCAAATACTTGAGGCCTTCGGTGGCATAAGGACGTGACCATGTACGACTTCACAGCAAAAGTGTGCCTGGTGACAGGCGGAACCAGCGGCATCGGCGAAGCCGTCAGCGAACGCCTGATCAAGGCCGGCGCCGAAGTGATCGTGTTCGGCCGGGACGAGGAAAAGGGGGCGCAGGTGGCGGACCGGCTGGGCGAGCGCTGCCGCTTCATCCCGTGCGACGTCGCCGACCCGGCGCAGGTCGAACAGGCCTTCGGGCGCATCCGCACCCTCTACGGCCGGCTCGACTGCGCCTTCAACAACGCCGGCGTGACGGCCCGCTACGGCGCCGTAGCGGAGTCGTGCCCGGACGACTGGGCGAAGGTGATGAGCATCAACGTCAACGGCACCTACCACAGCCTGCGCCACGAACTGCGGCTGATGCTCGACCAGGGCCGGGGCTCGATCGTCAACACCTCATCCTGCGCCGGCGTGGTGCCGATCGGCGGCCAGGTGGCCTATGTCGCCAGCAAACAGGCGATCAACGGCATGACCCAGGTGGCGTCCATCGAGAACGCCCGGCTGGCGGACGGCGGATGCATCCGCGTCAACGCGGTGGCCCCCGGCCCGATCCTCGGCGGCATGAACAGCGAGGCCCGCCTGCAGGCCGCGCCGGAGAACACCCAGCGCAAGATCAACGTCACCTCCATGAAGCGCTTCGGCACCGCCGATGAAGTGGCGAACGCGGTGCTCTGGCTGCTCAGCGACCAGTCGTCCTACGTCACCGGCGTGATCATGCCCATCGACGGAGGGTACGCCAGCGGGAAGTTCTGACCCGGCCCCTTCCTGCCCGACGACCCGCCCACGGCGGGTCGTTGCGTTTGCGCCCGGGAAAAGCGCAGGATCCGGTCTACATTGAAAAGCCACTACCCAAAGCGAAGGGATTCGCCTATCCTTTTCGCTGTATATAGATACAGTACAACCAACGTGAAGGCATGTGAGGTGGTGAATGGCCGTCGAAGTGGTATACCGCAGCAGCCGAGACCTGGAGCGCTTGTTCATGGATAAAGCCGAAGCTGACCGTCATGACAAGATGCTCGAACTGGCGGAACTGCTGTCCGAAGTGTTGCAGAAGGCCGTTCCGTCGTTGAACGAGCAGCAAGTGGAAGAAGTCGGGATCTACATGGCGAAGAACCGCGACGTGTTCGCCAAGGCGTTCAAGAGCCAGCCCGATGCGTTGTCGGAACTGATCAACGCGCCGGCGGCGCCCGCCGGGAAAGCCCCGGAGGCCGAACCGGGCGAAGCGGCCGAACCGGTGGAGGCGCCGGCCAAGCCGGTCAAGGCAGCGAAGGCCGCCAAGTAAGCGCAGCCCGAATTGAACAAGGCCCCGGACCGAACGGTCCGGGGCCTTTTCATGTCCGGGCAAACCCGGGCCTCAACGGTAGAGCACCCTTTCCGCCAGTTCGTCGGCCACCCGCGCCGGGGAACGCTTTTCCGCCTGGGCATGGGCGAACACTTCGGTCAGCCGCGAGCTGATCTTCGACAGGTGCGCGGTGATGGTGGGCAAATCCTCGCCCCGGTGCTTGAGCGACACGTAGATCAGCCCGCCGGCGTTGATCACGTAGTCGGGCGCGTACAGGATGCCCCGCCGCTCGAGCTGGTCGGCCATGTCCAGGTGCGACAACTGGTTGTTCGCCGAGCCCGCCACCGCCGAACAGCGCAGCTGCGGCACGGTGTGGCTGTTGAGCACGCCGCCCAGGCCGCACGGCGCGAGGATGTCGCACGGGGTGCTGAGCAGCGCGTCGTTGGCGATCGGATGGGCGTTGAGCTGCTCCATCGCCAGTTGCACCTTGCCGTGGTCGATGTCGCTGACCAGCAGCTCCGCGCCGGCGGCGTGCAGTTGCTCGGCCAGGGCGAAGCCGACATTGCCCAGCCCCTGGATCGCCACGCGCAGGCCTTCGAGGTTGTCGCTGCCCAGCCGCGCCATGGCCGTGGCGCGGATGCCGGTGAACACGCCCATCGCGGCATGGGGCGCCGGATCGCCGGCGGAAGTGGTGCTGGTGACGTGCTGGGTGTGCTGGGCGATGCAGTCCATGTCCGCCACCGACGTGCCGCTGTCGATGGCGGTGATGTAGCGGCCGTCCAACTGATCGATGCAGCGGCCGAAGGCCTCGAACAGCGCGGCGCGGTTTTCCACATGGGCCGGCCGCACGATGACGGCCACGCCCCCGCCCTGGGCCAGGCCGGCCAAGGCGGCCTTGTAGCTCATGCCCCGGGCCAGGCGGACGGCGTCCTCGACCGCGGACTCGTCGCTGGGGTAGGCCAGATAACGGCACCCGCCCAGGGCAGGCCCCAGACGGCTGTTGTGGATGGCAATCACCGCCTTCAACCCCGATTGCGGGTCGACGCTGAGGTGCAGCGACTCCAGGCGAGTGCTTTGCATGAGAGCGAACATCGACGGGCTCCCGAATCACTTGCGGTAGTCGCCAGTATAGGCTTGCGCCTGAAAATTGCTGAAGCGCGCCGGAATAAGCGCAGGCGTCGGACAACGCTTCGCGGCATAACCCGGCGCCAGAGCGGCGGCGCACTGGACGAATGGCAAGGACGGGGCTACAACGAGGCATTCGACGGAGATTGTGATGAGCCCGCGCCAACGTTTCTTCGACTGCCTGCACCGTTCGCCGCCCGCGCTGTTCGAAGCTGCGCTGTGGATCGCGGCCGAACATGACGACGGCGTCGAGCCCCAGGCGCTGCTGCGGGACTTCAAGGAGCTGCAGCAAACGGTCGGCACCGGCCTGCCGATGCTGCCGGCCGGCGAACTGGCGCAGCCGCTGCTGCGGCGGATGAACGACCTGGGGTTCGCCCAGGACGACTTCTCGCCGCTGCGCCCCCAGGCCGCATTGCTGCACAAGGTGCTGCAGACCCGTCGCGGCCAGCCGCTGGCCCTGGCGCTGATCGCCCTGGAACTGGCCCGCGGGCTGGGCATCCCGCTGGCCGGCGTCAACTTTCCGGGGCATTTCCTGCTGCGGGTGCCTGGCGCCGACCACTTGCTCGATCCCTGCGGCGGACGTCGGCTCTACCCCAACGACTGCCGCGACCTGCTGCACCGCCAGTACGGGCCGGACATGAAACTGAACGCCGAGCACCTGCAGACCGCCGAACCGCTGCAGATGCTGCAGCGCCTGTCACGCAACCTGCGCCAGCTGCACCTGACCCACGACGACTTCATCGCCGCCCTGATCGACGCCGAACGCGTGCTCGAACTGGGCAACGCCAACGCCGCCGACTACCTGGCCCGCGCCAGCCTGTACCAGCGCCTCGATTGCCCGAACGCCGAACGCTTCGACCTGGAGCGCGCGCTGCTGCTCAGCGACGATCCGATCCAGCGGCTGCGCCTGACCGAACGCCTGGAACACCTGCCGCCCAACGCCATCGTTCACTGACCCCTTTAGGCGCGAGCCTTTGTGGAAGCCAGCCTGCTGGCGACTCCAGGCGCTGCGGACTGTCAGTCAAACCGCGTTATCGTTCATCGCCAGCAGGCTGGCTCCCACAGAAAAGCGGCTGTGCCTGCCGAACCCTTGTGCCTGCCGAACCTTGTGGGAGCCAGCCTGCTGGCGATTCCAGGCGCTGCGGACTGTCCGTCAAACCGCGTTATCGTTCTTCGCCAGCCGGTTGGCTCCCACCTCGGATCGGGTGGCTTCGGCGGGCGAACGCACCTGGATGATCAGCGATGCGGCGATCACCGCCGGCACCGCGCAGAAGAAGAAAATCTGCTGCACCGGAATGTGCATCGCCAACAGCAGGCTGCCGAACAGCGGCCCGAGGATCGAACCGAAACGCCCCACCCCTAGCGCCCAACCGGTGCCGGTGGCGCGCACGTGCGCCGGGTAGAAGTTGCTGGCGAAGGCGTTGAGCGTCAGTTGCCCGCCGATGATGCAGAACCCCGCCGCAAAGACGAACGCCACCAGATACCGGGGGTTGTCGTGGTTGAGCCCCAGCAGCACCGTGCACAGCGCCGCCCCGGCCAGCACGCCGGACAGCAGGCGCACCTTGCGCTTGAGGCGGTCGGCGAACCAGGCCATGCAGATCGCCCCCACGGTGCCGGCGAACAGGAACATCGACGTCACCAGGTTCGCTTCCTTGAGCGCCAGCCCGCTTTCCAGCAGCAGCGACGGCAGCCAGCTGATCATGAAATACAGCAGGATCAGGCTGACGAAAAAGGTCGACCAGATCAGCAGCGTCGGCCGTGCATAGCCGTTGCGGAACAACTCGACCACCGTCAGCTTGCTGCCCTGCTCGCGCTCGTTCTGCTCAACGGACGCCACCGGCGGCTGCCAGTCCGGCAGCATCCGCGCGGTGACCTTGCGCAGGCGTGCATAGGGCGGCGCATCGCGCAGCAGCCGCGGCAGGGATTCGGGCAGCAGCCACCACAGGAACGGGAACAGCAGCAACGGCGTCACGCCCCCGGCGAGGAACACCGCCTGCCAGCCGAAGCGGTCGATGAAGCCGGCGGCGACGAACCCGCCTGCCGCGCCGCCGAACGAAAAACCGCAGGCGGCCAGCGTCACCATCAAGGTGCGCAGGCGCGGCGGCGAATATTCGGACATCAGGGCCATGGCGCTGGGCATCGCCCCGCCCATGCCGATCCCGCAGATGAAGCGCGCGACCATCAGGGTGTCCAGCGAATCGGCGAACACCATCAGCACGGTCAGGCTGGCGTAGATCAACACGCAGGCCAGCAGGATCCGCCGCACGCCGAAGCGGTCGGCCAAAGGCGTCACGGCCAGCGAGCCCAGGGTGAGGCCAAGCAGGTTGGCGCTGAACACCGGGCCGAACGCGGCTTTCTCAAGCCCCCAGTCCTGGGCGAGCGCCGGCACCACGTAACCGAGCACCTGGGCGTCGTAGCCGTCGGTGACCAGCAGCAAGGCGAGCAGGATCAGAAGCGACCACTGAAAGCGGGACACAGGACGGGCGTCGAGCGCCGCCCGGAAGCTGGCAATCTGGTTGTGCATCGCAAGGTACCTGTTTTGTTCTTATGGTTGTTTGCTGCGACAGAACCGGTGTTTCCTGTAGGAGCCCGCCTGCCGGCGATGGCGGCATGTCAGTCATCCTGGAGGAATCTGACAGATCGCGATCGCCAGCAGACGGGTGCCTGCCTTTAAGCGGCGCGAGGCCTCAAGGCGTGTCCGGCTGGTTCGCCGGATGGGCCTTGACGAACGCCGGATGCGCAGCGGCCAACGCCGCCACCCGACGGATCCGCGGGTAGGCGTCGAGCGAAACGTTGAAGCGCTCGGCCGCATACAGCTGCGGGATCAGGTAGACGTCGGCCAGGCACGGCCATTCGCCGAAGCAGAAGCCTTCGTCGCCGATCAGTTGCTCCACCGTCGCCAGCCCTTGGCCGATCCAGTGGCCGATCCATTCCGTCACCTGGGTTTCGTCGTGACCCGACTGACGCAGGCGGTTGAGCACGCTGACGTTGTGCAGCGGATGCACGTCGCAGCCGATCACCGACGCCACGCCGCGCACGTGGGCGCGGGCGGCGAGGTTTTCCGGCAGCAGCGGCACCTGTGGATAACGTTCTTCCAGGTACTCGATGATCGCCGGCGACTGGATCAGCAGCTCGCCGTCATCGGTGCGCAAGGCCGGCACCCGGCCCTGCGGATTGATCGCCAGGTACGCCGGTTGCCGGTGCTCGCCCCCCGGCGGCGCGATCAGGTTGACCGGCAGCGCCCGGTAGTCGAGCCCCTTGAGCGCCAGGGCGATGCGCACCCGGAACGACGAAGTGGAGCGGTAGTAGGTGTAGAGATCCATGAGCCGCTCCTGTCAGCGTGCCGCCAGCACTTTGCCCCGGCACTCGCCGAAGCCGATGGAGGCATGACCGTCACGGGCGCAGCGGGCGCGCAGGATGATTTCGTCACCGTCCTCGAGGAACTTGCGCACTTCGCCGGTGGCCAGCTCGACCGGCTTCTTGCCGCCCTCGGTGATCTCCAGCAGGCTGCCGAACTGGCCGCTTTGCGGCCCCGACAAGGTGCCCGAACCGAACAGGTCACCGGCCTGCAGCTGGCAGCCGTTGACGCTGTGGTGGGCGACCATCTGCGCCACGGTCCAGTACATGTACTTCGTGTTGCTCAGGGTCAGGCGGTGGGCCGGCAGGTTCTGCTCGCGCATGGCTTCGGTGAGCAGCAGCACTTCCAGTTCGATGTCGAACGCGCCGCCGGCCTGGTCGCGGTTGTCCAGCAGGTACGGCAGGGGCTGCGGATCGCCTTGCGGGCGCGCCGGCTGCGCGGTGCGGAACGGCGCCAGCGCTTCGGCGGTCACCACCCACGGCGAGACGCTGGTGATGAAGCTCTTGGACAGGAACGGCCCCAGCGGCTGGTATTCCCAGGCCTGGATGTCACGGGCCGACCAGTCGTTGAGCAGGCAGAAACCGGCGATGTGCTCGGCGGCGTCGCCGATGGCGATCGGCTCGCCCATCTCGTTGCCCTGGCCGATCCAGATGCCCAGCTCCAGTTCGTAGTCCAGGCGCGCGCAGGGGCCGAAGGTCGGCTCGCTGGCGCCGGCCGGCAGGGTCTGCCCCTTGGGGCGGCGCACATCGGTGCCGGAGGCGCGGACGGTGGACGCCCGGCCGTGGTAGCCGATCGGCACGTGCTTGTAGTTGGGCAGCAGCGGGTTGTCCGGGCGGAACAGCTTGCCGACGTTCTGCGCGTGCTCGATGCCGACATAGAAATCGGTGTAGTCGCTGATCCGCGCCGGCAGGTGCATTTGGCAGTCGGTGGCCAGCGGCAGCAGCTTAGCGGCCGCAGCTTCGATCTTCGCCTGCAGGGCGCTGCCTTCGCTGAACAGCTCCAGCAGGCGTGCGCGCAGGGCGACCCGCGCCTCGCGGCCCAGGGCGAAGAACGCGTTCAACTGACCGCCGCGGGTGGCTTCGGCCGCCGCACGGGCGGCGCCTTCGAACAGGCCGGCGTCCAGCGCCGCCTCCAGGTCGAAAATGCGGTCGCCGATGGCCACGCCGCTGCGCGGGGCCGAACCGTCGGCGCTGAACACGCCCAGCGGCAGGTTCTGCAGCGGGAAGTCCGCGTGGCCGTTGGCCGAGGCGACCCAGCTGCGGGCGATGGAAGTCTGAGTCATGGGTTATCTCCGGGTCGGGTCGAACGTGACAGGCAGCGTAGCCCAGCAGGCGTCGTAATTGGATTGCAGTTGCGGACAGTCGAGGGCGAAACGGCTCGGTCGCAGCACCTGGCTGGTCTCGAACATGAACGCCATGGTGTTGTCGATTTTCGCGGGCTTGAGGTCAGCGTTGATGGCCTTGGTGCAGGTCTCGCCGTCCGGGCCGTGGGCGCTCATGCAGCTGTGCAGGGACGCGCCGCCGGGCACGAAGCCTTCGGCCTTGGCGTCGTACTCGCCCTGGATCAGGCCCATGAACTCGTTCATCAGGTTGCGGTGGAACCACGGCGGACGGAAGGTCTTCTCGGCCACCATCCAGCGCGGCGGGAAGATCACAAAGTCGAGGTTGGCCAGGCCGTGCACGCTGGTCGGCGAGGTCAGCACGGTGAAGATCGACGGATCCGGGTGATCGAAACTGACCGTGCCGATGGTGTTGAACCGGCGCAGGTCGTATTTGTACGGCACGTTGTTGCCGTGCCAGGCGACCACATCCAGCGGCGAGTGACCGAGCTCGGCGCCCCACAGCTGGCCGAGGAACTTCTGCACCAGGGTGGTCGGCTGCCGAAGGTGCTCGTAGGCGGCGACCGGGGTCAGGAAGTCACGGGGGTTGGCCAGGCCGTTGCTGCCGATCGGCCCCAGGTCCGGCAGGCGCAGCGGTGCGCCGTGGTTCTCGGCGACGTAGCCGCGGGCCTGGGCGTCCAGCAGTTCGACGCGGAACTTCAGGCCCCGCGGCAGCACGGCGATCTCCAGCGGCTCGACCTCCAGCACGCCCAGTTCGGTGGCGATGCGCAGGCGTCCCAGTTGCGGCACCAGCAGCAGCTCGCCGTCGGCATTGAAGAACACCCGCTCCATCGAACGGTTGGCGGCGTAGCTGTAGAGGCTGATCCCGGCCGGTTTTTCGGCGCCGGCGTTGGCGGCCATGCTCACCAGGCCGTCGATGAAATCGGTGGGGGCGGAGGGAATGTCCAGCGGGTTCCAGCGCAGGCGGTTGGGGGTGACCTCACCCAACGGGCCGCCGACCAGTTGCCGGTCCAGCTTGACGAACGCCGGGTGATTGGCCGACGGGTTGATCCGGTACATCCAGGTGCGCCGCGCTTCGCTGCGGGCCATGGTGAAGGCGGTGCCGGAAAACAGTTCGGCGTAGAGGCCGTAGGGGGCTTTCTGCGGGGAGTTCTGGCCGACAGGCAGTGCGCCGGGCAACGCTTCGCTGCTGAATTCGTTGCCGAAACCCGACTGGTACGCCAGGGCTGAATCGAGGTTCATGGAGCCTCCTGAACAGGGAGTCGGCATGGCCCGTGGCTCTGGATCAGAGGTGTTGGCACGCCGGGGTTGTTATTGTCGTAATTCGATTACGCATAACGTAATTTGCTCGCTATCCAGCGTCAAGCTATAAAGACGCCCATTCGATCCGGGACACGGCGGCACCATGGAAAAAACCAGCGACAGCAACGGCAAACAGAAAGTGCGCTCCGCCGAGGTCGGCACCGACATCCTCAAGGCGCTGGCCGAACTGTCGCCCGCCACGTCGCTGTCGCGCCTGGCCGAACACGTGCAGATGCCGGCGAGCAAGGTGCACCGCTACCTGCAGGCGTTGATCGCCACAGGGTTCGCCGAGCAGGACGCCGCCACCAACCACTACGGCCTGGGCCGCGAGGCGCTGCGCGTGGGCCTGGCCGCGCTCAACAGCATGGACGTGCTGAAGGTCGCCGCCCTGCCGCTGTCGGAACTGCGCGACGAACTCAACGAAACCTGCTTTCTGGCGGTCTGGGGCAACCAGGGCGCGACGGTGGTGCACATCGAGCCGGCGGTGCGGGCGGTGACGGTGGTGACGCAACTGGGCTCGGTGCTGCCGTTGCTCAGTTCCTCCACCGGCCTGGTGTTCAGCGCCTACCTGCCGCACCGCGAAACCGACGAACTGCGCGAGCGGGAAACCGCCGTCGATGAACATCCGCTGGCGGACGAGAAGGCCTATGCGGATCTTTGCGGTCAGATCCGCGCACGGGGCCTGCACCACGTGCACGGTTTGTTGATGCCGGGGGTGGACGCGTTGTCGGCGCCGGTGTTCAACGCGGTCGGCCAGATCGCCGCCGTGCTGACCATCGTCGGCCCGACCTCGCTGTTCCACGCCGACGAGAACGGCCCGGCGGCGCAGCGGCTGCTGGCGGCGGCCCGGGCCGTGAGTTGGCGGATGGGGTATCAGCCCGAAGGTCCGGTCACCTGAGAGGCCCCGTCCGCCCACAGCGCTCAGATGAGCGTGGTTCGGCTGGCGCTGTTTTCCGTGTCATCCAGAACGTCCTGGATCGCCTCCAGCACCCGCTCGTGCAGACGCGGCAGGCCGGCGGTCTCCGCCACCAGTTTTTCGATCTCTTTCACATCCCCAATCAGGTCGATGAAGTCCTTCTTGAGTGCGCTGAGCGCCGGCTTGCCGACCCCGGCCTTGCCCAGCGAGGCCAGTTCGATCAAAGCCGTCTTCAAGTGTTCCAGCGCCTTGGCCCGGTTGCCCTCCGAGTAAGCCTCGACACCTTGGACCAGGCTCTTGGTGAACAGGAACGCGCCCAATGCGATGCCGATGGGCGCACTGACGACACCGACGGCCCCGACGGCCGTCACCACGGCATCGAAGGCCAGCCTGCCGATGATCTCGTTCAGGCTTTCGGTCTTGTCATCGACGTCGGAAATGACCTGGCGGACCAGCTCCTCATGGCTGCGCCCCAAATCGCTCATGCGGCTGTCGGGCTCAAGGACCGGCGCCTCGGTGAAGTTGCTCAGTTGCTCCAGGTCCGAGAGGTAGGCGCCGACCTGCGCCTGATGCCGGGTCGCCACGCGACGGCAGAAATAATCGCCCAGGCCGCCGCTCTTCACCGACGCAACGAATTCGCCGAACGGCCGCAGCTCGCGGCCGTCCGGTGCGTCGGGGGTGAACAGGTACGGCTCGGCCTTCCCGTCCACGACCAACCGGAAGACATAGACGCCCACCACCAGGCGTCCTTTCAGATGGAGCCGGAACAGCGCGCTGACCCGCACCTTTTCCGGCAATTCACCGTTGAGGGTGACGGTCTGCGACGGCTTGGGCAGCGGCTGCCGCAACGCCTCGATGACATTGTTCATCTCCTCGACGTGCGTTCGCGGCATGGGACTGGAGAACCGGGCGTTGAGCGCGGCCGACTCCATCTGCCGCAGCAGGATGCCCACATGCACGGCGCGCTTGAGCGCCCCATCGGGATGCGAAGGCTCCAGATCCACCGTGCGCAGCCGGTCGATGTACTTCTCGCCCGGCCGCAACGTCCTCGACCACCCGGCGATGTGACGGATATCAAGCCCCGTGAACGGGGCATGCCTGCCGGACAGCGTGAACCTCGGGTACAGCGGCTGGCCCGCCCCGTCGGCATAGAAATGCGTTTCGCTGACAATCAATTCGGTGAGCGTCATCCTCTGCTGTTCGCTGATCTGCACATAAATCAGATCGGGATCGATCGAGATCCGCTGACCTTGCGACAACAGCAACGCTTCGACTTCCTGCTTGATCAGGTCGCGGCAGAAGCGTTCGTAACCGAGCAGCCCGGCACCGCGCACCTTGACCACGTGCAGCGCCTTCAACTCGCTGCCCAAACGCGTGAACCGCTGCCGAAGCGCCTGGGGTGCTGTGCGGTAGCCATAAGGGGCCTGGCTTTCCTGCTGCGCGATCAGCCAGGCACGTTCGTTGTGCACAAGCCCGTCGAGCACCTCGTCGCCGCCGTAGGGAGAAGGCGCCAGCGTCACGCCGGCCCAGTTGGCGGGCTTGAGGGGAACGGCCTTCAGATACCCCGCCAGGGAGGCACGATCCATGGCGTGGGATTGCTGGCTGAGGTAACTGCACCCCGCTTCATTGGCCTGGGGCATTCGCGGCTCGCCGGGTTCCGGCTCGTCAGCGGCCAGCCAGCCGCTGATGCCCAGGTTCAGCGCCCGAAACGAACGCCAGCCGTACCAGTCCTGTTGCCCGGGCGAACCGGGGGCGTACAGCAGCCAGTCGTCGGTGTCGCCGGTTCGGTCGCCGATCACCACGAGATCCTTGAGGGGACGGGTATTGGGCAGCAGACGCAACGACGCGACGGTCAGCGCCGCATCCCCCGCCACCGCACGCTCGATCCGCGCCAGGTTGGCATCGCTGAGATGGTCTTGCAGCCGCGCCGCCAGCGCACTCAGCAAGAGCCGGTTGCGCAGGACGTCTTTCATGGCGGCCAACACGTCGCTGCGCTCATAGACATCCCGCAAGGATGCCGCGAACTCCGCCCGTGCGTCCTGGCTCAGGAGCTCCATCAGCCAGGCCGGGTTCACCTCCGGATCCATGCCCGGCAAGCGGAGGGAGAGTTGCGTCTCATGCATCGGATCGTGCAGGCCCCGCAACAGCATGTCGGCGATCGCCAGCGTGTCTTCCTGAACGATTGTCCGCCCGGCCACGTTGAACCCGTATCGGCTATGCACCGTGCATCGCTCAAGTTCGGGTACATGCCCAACGTTACTGTTCAACGCCTCGCCGACCACCTGCCGCGCATAGGCCGGCAGGCTGGCGAACGCTCCCAGCCGAGCGCCGAGCTCCGCCCGGCTGGCGTTCAGGCTGCCCTCCAGGCTTGCGTAGCGCAATCGGTCAGCCTCCCCGGCGGCCTTCAGCCACTGCGGCCCAGGCAAGTCGACGGGATGGAGTGCCGTGTTCATCATGTTCATGTCTGCCCCCTGAATTAATGTGCGAAGCCACTTCTGACTGGCTCCCGAAAAACAGTAATTCAGCGAAAACGGGCAGGACATGGCGAAGACAATTCAGAATGCGCACAAGTCATACCGGATATGAATCCGCACAGCACTTGCAAAGATTCATGGCCCCCTGGTCACCTGAACCGTGGTTGCTCAGCGCCACAATCCCATTGACTTCGCCCTGGCCACCGCTTGAGTCCTGCGTTCGACGCCCAGCTTGGCGTGAATGCGCCGGGTGTGGGTTTTTACAGTGTGCAATGAAATGAACAACGCATCGGCAATCTGCTGATTGGAATGCCCTTGCGCGATCAGTTCCAGCACCTGGCGTTCACGCTGGCTCAGTGCGCCGGCTTCGGGTAGCGGGCCGGACTCCCCGTCCGCAAGGCCGGCCTCGTGCGCCAGCAGCAGGGACGCGGCACGCTGACGCAGCTCGCCCAGCACTTGCCGGGCCTGATGCTTCTCCACCCCGGCCATCGCTGTGCGCAGGGTCTCCAGGGCCTGCCCACGGCAGCCGCCCAGCCACAGGGCCTCCGCCTTGGCCAGGTGCAGCTCTGTGCACAGGGCCGCCATGCCCCGCGCCTGTGCCTGGCCCATCCAGAGGTCCAGTTGCTCCACCGCATCGGCGGGCCCCGAGCCGAGCCGGAGCCTGGCGAGCATCAGCAGATACTCGATCCGCGCAATCAGCGCCAGCGTCGCCGGCGGGGCCTGCAATGCCTGCGGGCCGCGATAGTGCTTGAGCACCCGGCTCAGCGCTTCGCATGCCAGCTCCACCCGTCCCTGCTGCAGCCAGAAATGGCTGCTGACCTGCAGCAGCGCGCCGCGGTAGACCGTGTCCGGAATCTGCCGCTGCTGCATCAGCCGTTCGGCATCGCGCAGGCGCACGAAGGCCTGGGCGTAGTCCCCACGGTTGGCCGCCAGTTGCGCCAGCCCGAGAAAGCCGTACAGCACGCGTTTGTCGTGACTGCGCAGGCAGTCGTCCAGCCCGCTACGGAAGAACCCGGCCGCCCGGGACTGCTGCCCCATGCCCAGGGCCAGCCGGCCGCGCCGCAGCGCGATGCGGCCCAGCAACGGCGCCGGACGTTCGCCCCGCGCACTCAGCAGTTGCTGCATGTCCGCCAGCAGGCCGTCGGCACGGTCCGGCGTACCGCGCTGTTCCAGCCATTGGGCGTGATCGAGCTCCAGCAGGCCTTCGAACAGCAATGACCCTCGAGCCCGCGCCAGACGAAGGGCCTCACGGTTGATCGCCTGCGCCCGGTTCATGTCCGCGGACAGCAGGGCCTGTTGCGTCTGCCCCGACAGGCACAGCAGACGCGCCGGCCAGGCGTCATCCCCCAGGGCCGCCAACGCCTCCTGAAAATGTTCACCGGCGGCGTCCATGCGCCCCTGCAAATGCAGCAGCCAGCCCTTCTGCGCCTGCCAGCGGGCGATCAACTGTCGCTGAAGCGACGCCGACGGCTGAGGAAGGAATCGCCCAAGGTGCTCGATCCAGGCCGTCGCCTGCCCGAAGCGTCCGGCAAACAGCAAGGCGGCGGTCATCAGGCCGATCAGTTGCGGCGAGCCGAGCATCAGCGCCTCGCCCTGGCGCTCATGCAGGCTCAGCAACAGCGCCACGGTCCGGTCCTCGAACAGGTGCTCGAAGGTGAAATGCTGCAGCAGGCTGACCGCCACTTCGTACTCTTCGGCCAGCAGCGCCTGTTCGAAGGCCGATTTCCAGTCCTGTTCGGCGGTGAACCACTGACAGGCCCGGCGATGCCAGGAACGCCCCTGCGGCCAGTGTTCGTCCATGATCAACCGGGACAGCGCCGGGAAGACCTGCAGCCACTCGGCCGAGTCCTGCCACGGCTCGATGAAGCAGCCGAGCGCCTGCAGCGTGCTCAGGTACTGCGTGCCCTCCCCGACGCCGAACAGGTGATCGCAGAACCCGGCGCTGAAGCGCGGAAAATGCGCCAGCACCCGCCAGGCTTCGGCCAGCTCGGGCGTGAGGCCGCTGAACAATTCGCGCTGCAGATAATCCAGCAGGGTGTCGGCACGCTGTTGCGGCAGCTCCCTTTGCGACCAGTCGCACTTTTGCAGCAGCGCCATGCGCACGCCGGCGCACCAGCCGCCCGTGTGCAGGACGATGCGCTGCGCCACAGCCTCGGCCTGCTCCGGCGGCAAGTGACGCAGCACCGGCGCGAGCTCCTTGGGCGTCAGCGCCAACGCGTGCGCCTCGCACTCGTACAGCGCGTCATCGAGCAGCAGCCGGGGCCAGTTGCACGACGGGCGCCGTCGCGATCCGATCCACCAGACCAGCGCCGGACTGCCGGCCGCCAGCAAACGGTCGAGCAAGGCGTCCAGCAGCGGATCCGGCTGGCGGCAATAGTCATCGATCATCAGCCAGGCCGGCGACCGCCAGCGGGCCAGTTCCTCGGTGAGCGCGGCCTCGTCCGCGCCTTGCATGCCCAGCGCCTGGGCCAGCCGCCGGCAGAACCCGTCAACGGACAACGCCGCGCCCGCCAGCGGCAGCCAATGCACCGTGCAGCCCGCCGGGGCCTGCAACAGGCATTCGGTCATCAGCGCCGTCTTGCCGCTGCCGGGCGGCGCGCAAAGCAAACGGATGCGTGCCGTGGTCTCGAGCAGCGGCCTGCTCAGGCGGCTGCGCAACTGGTGGTGGGGAGACAGCCTGGGCAGAAAACCGGGCGGTTGCGGACACGGCGTCATGGCGGTCATCGTGC
Source organism: Pseudomonas ekonensis (assembly GCF_019145435.1). Classification (NCBI taxonomy): domain Bacteria; kingdom Pseudomonadati; phylum Pseudomonadota; class Gammaproteobacteria; order Pseudomonadales; family Pseudomonadaceae; genus Pseudomonas; species Pseudomonas ekonensis. The sequence goes on from NZ_JAHSTS010000002.1 coordinate 1,529,995, forward strand.
GAGCCTTCTTATCGTTGTGCCGTCACCCTAGCCCTGTCCCGCGCGCTTGTTGATAAGTATTCAAGAGGCTGATCGGCCCCCATAAAAAAGGCGACCGCCCGGTCGCCTTTTGTACGCCTTGTGTATCGCGACCGTTACCGGACGCCCTCCGAACGCAGGGCCGACGGCGTGTAGTCGGCGGCCTTGGCGTCGAAGCCGAACTCGAAGCTGTGCTTCTCTTCGTTCTTCATGCCCAAGGCGAGGTAGCGGCCGGCGATGATGTCGTACAGGGCTTCGAGGGTGTACGCCTGGGCCTGGTGATCGTAATAGTACTGGGCATGTCCCTCGGCCACCCGCCACAGTTGACCGCGGCCGTCGTAGTGGTCGGCCAGCGCCACCTGCCAGCTGTCCTCGTCCAGGTACATGTGGCGCTTGGCGTAGATGTGCCGCTCGCTCGGCTTGACCGTGCCGACCACCTCCCACACCCGGTGCAGCTCATAGCGGGTCAGGTCCTGGTTGATGTGCCCGGCCTTGATGATGTCGTCGTACTTGAGGCTCGGCGAATCGAGCTTGTAGCTGTTGTAGGGGATGTACATTTCCTTCTTGCCGATCAGTTTCCAGTCGTAGCGGTCCGGCGCCCCGGAGAACATGTCGAAGTTGTCCGAGGTGCGCAGGCCGTCGGCCGCGGTGCCCGGCCCGTCGTAGGCCACCTGAGGGGCGCGGCGCACCCGGCGCTGGCCGGCGTTGTAGATCCACGCCAGGCGCGGCTCCTTCACCTGGTCGAGGGTCTCGTGCACCAGCAGCACGTTGCCCGCCAGCCGCGCCGGGGCGGTCACCGACTGCTTGAAGAAGGTCAGCACGTTGGCGGCCTTCTCCGGATCCAGGTCCTTCATCAACTGCGGCACCGCAATCTCTTCCTCGAAGCGGATCGGCGTGTAGCTGCCGTTGGTCTGCGGCGTCACCTGGGTGATGATCCGCCGCAGGTTGCCGCCGTGGTAACGGGTGATGTGGTTCCACAGCACCTCGACGCCGTTCTTGGGGATCGGGAAGGCGTAGTAGCGGTTGCCGGTGAAGTTGGCCAGACCGTTGCCGTCGTTGATGGCGGTGACGTTCAGCGCGCTGCGTTTGGCCGACTCGTAGATCTGCGGCGGCACGGCGACGGTGCGGTGGGTCGGGTAGACCGGGATCCTGTAAGTCTCGGGGTAGCGCTTGAACATCGCCACTTGGCCGTCGGACAGTTTGCTTTTGTACTGCTCGACGTTGGCGGCGGTGATGGTGAACAGCGGCTTCTCACCGGCGAACGGATCGGCCAGGAAGCCCTTGCTGTCCACCGCCCCGGCGTTCTTCGGGATGCCGCCGGTCCAGGCCGGAATCGAGCCGTCGGCGTTGCCGGCCCTCTCGGCCCCCAGCGGCGTCAGGCTGGTGCCGAGCTTGTTCGCCTCTTCCGGCGACACCGCCGCGATCACGTTGGCCGCCAGGAGGCTCAAGGCCAGGGCGCCGCATTGCAGAATCATCTTGCGCATCGGATTCATCCTTATTCGGGCAGGTCAGAAGTTCACGCCGAAGCTCAGGGCCACGAAGTCACGGTCTTCGAGGACGTTGTAGTCGCCGCCGAAAAAGTCGGTGTAGCTCAGGCTCGCGGTGTAGGTGTTGCGGTAGTCGGCATCGATCCCGACGCTGACCGCTTTGGCCCCTTCGTTGAACAGCCCGTTGGGACCGTACCCGGAAACGTCGTGGGACCAGGACAGGTTGGGCTTGAGGTTGATGCCGCCGATCACGTTGGCGTAGTCGAGGATCGCCCGGGCCCGGTAGCCCCAGGAGGTGGACGTGACGAAGCCGCCGGTGTCGCCGCCGAAACCGTACTGGCCGTACACCGAGTCGCGGCCGTAACGCAGCTTGCTGCGCGGCTCCAGCCCGCCGACCCGCACCACCGCCGCCTCGCCGACCACCGTCAGGCGTTCGGCGCCCAGCACCTGGTCGAAGAAGTGGGTCAGGGTGCTCTGCACCTGGGTCACTTCCTTGCGCCGGTAGCCCTTGTTGTCGGCGCCGGGGCGGGTGGCCAGCGGCGACGCCGCGCCGCCGGCGATGGGGTTGAGCATCGCCAGGGTCAGGTCGTTGGTGTTGACCTGCACCGGAGCGTTGGGCCGGTAGCTGATCTCGCCGGTCCAAGCGGTGCCGGTGGGCAGCGTGGTGGAAAAGCTCGCGCCGTACAGGCGGATGTCTTCGGGGTATTCGAGGTAGTACTGGCCGCGGCCGAGCATCACGCTCTGGGCCAGGCCGGAGCCGGCGCCGGGCGCGATGCCGTTGGCGATCCCGACCATCCCCGGCAACGCCGCCAGGGTCGAGAGCCCGGCGGTGGTGGTGCCGACGGTCGGGGTACGGCTGTGGTAGTTCATGAAGTACAGGCCGTACTCGGTGTCTTCGCCGAGCCAGCGCAGCGCCGTGCCCCACTGCCCCGAGTCCCGCGCGTCGCGGTCGCCGCCCCGGGGGATCACCACGCCTTCGCGGGTCACCTGGATCGGCTGCCCGAACGCCGCCGCCAACGGCGCCAGCGGCGCGATCGCCGGGTTGCCCACGGTGTAGCCGGTGGTGCAGCCGTCCGCCGCCACGTCCACGCCGAAGAAGGTGCCGCAGTTGTCCAGCACCGTCTGGTCCCACTCCAGCTGGTAGAAGCCTTCGACCGTGAGCTTGTCGGTCAGGCCCTGGGAGGCGAACAGCATGTTCACCGGGATCAGGCCTTCCTTGATCTCCGCGCCGGGACGGCGGAACGCCGACACGTCGATGGGGTTGATGCTGTTGATCGAGTTGCCGATGAAGGTGCTTTCGCCCCAGCTGACCACCTGCTTGCCGGCGCGCACGGTGCCCGGCAGGTCGGCGATGGAATAGTTGTGGTAGACGAACGCGTCGAGGATCTCGGCGCCCGAGGACTTGGCGCCCTCCTTGCGGCCCTTGTCGCTGATCGGCTTGAACTCGCGGTCCTCGTCCTTGAGCTCGAAGTCGTACCAGTACTTGCCGCGCACGAACACACCGGTGTCGCCGTACTTGAGCTCAAGGTCGTGGATGCCCTTGAAGATCTTGGAGAAGGTCTCGCCCTTCTTGAAGTTCAGGCGCCCGTCATCCCCGGTGGAGGACTGCCCCGTCCCGCCGTTGACCGTCCCCACCAGCGACTTGTCGGCATCGCGCAGGCCCCAGCTCGCGCCGACCGACAGCGACGAGTCGAACGTGCCCTCGATTTCCCCGATGTTGAACGAAACCGCCTGCGCCTGGGCGCAGCATCCCATGGCCACCGCAACGGCCAGCGCCTGCGGTGTGAAGATGGCGCGCATTGTTGTTTTTGTCATGCGTCTTCCCCGGTGAGTGACAGGAGGCTCCACCCTACTGCCCGGCGGCCGCGCCCGATAAGCGCACCAAGGAGGTATTCACGCTGTCGCCCGAAAGGATGAATGCCCTTGCCGGGCAGGCGTTTTCGCCGATCATGAACGGGCTGGATGGTCTACGATCAATGCCGGGCATGATGCCCGTCGCGGTGCGCCGGACTGTTGCATGCCCCGTAACAGTGCATGTCCGGAATCGGTATTTTTCCCACAGGCCCGTGCCCTTATTCTGAACGGGCTTTCAAGGCAGACGGCCTTGACGCAAGAAGTCCGTGGCCTGAGGGCCATCGGCAACCGTTTTCAGACGGTGCGCAACGCTTGCGCTCCCTCGACCCGCTGTTCACTGACGTTGATTTGTAGCTCCTTGATCCAACGTCTTACCTTGGCCGCTGCTGATGCAGCGGCCTTTTTTTTGTCTGCGGATTAGTCCTCCCGCACCGGACACGTTCGGTCCCGGTACCCGTCAACAGGAATCGGTGTTGTATTCGGGGAGGGGCCCGCCCTGGCGTCGCCGGACAGAATGTCCGGACGCCAACGGCATGAGCTCAATGCAAGCGGGGAACGGCTGAAAACCTACGCGATGCCTTTTGAGAAGGGTGCACAGGCCAGCGGGAGGGGCAGAACCGGATAACGCCAACATTCATGTTGAACGACCAGTACGCGCAACAGAAAACGGCCACCAGGGATCACCCGGGTGGCCGGCTTGGGTCACAACGAATACTTCTGCAGATTCCCCATCATCTCCTTCAGCGCCTCGATGTTGTCCTTCGGATGCGCCGCCCCTTCGAAGTCGCAGATCTGCTGCCAGTGCGCCGCGACATCTTCGGGCGAGAAGCCTGCATCAGGATCGAACCCGGCGCCCAGGCTGCGCTCCCAGCGCACCTTGCCCATCCAGCCGCCGCCGACTTCGAACAGGCCTGCGGTCTCCTGGCAGTTCTCGCTGGCCAGGTACACCACCAGCGGGCTGACCAGTTCGGGCTTGAGCTGGTCGAACACCTGCGGCGGGATCAGGCCTTCGGTCATGCGGGTGCCGCCGGTGGGGGCGATGGCGTTGACCAGGATGTTGTTCTTGCGGCCCTCGATGGCCAGGGTGCGGGTCAGGCCGTACAGGCCGAGCTTGGCCATGCCGTAGTTGGACTGGCCGAAGTTGCCGTAGATGCCGGAGGTGGACGCGGTGAAGATCACCCGGCCGTAGTTCTGCTCGCGCAGGTGCGGCCAAGCGGCACGGGTGACCTTGTAGGCGCCTTCGACGTGGACACGGTAGACCAGGTCCCAATCGGCGTCCTCCATCTTGTGGAAGGACTTGTCGCGCAGGATCCCGGCGTTGTTGACCACCACATCGACGCGGCCGAACGCATCCAGAGCGTTCTGCACGAGCTTGTCGCCGTCGGTGACCGAGTCGTGGTTGGCCTCGGCGATGCCGCCGGCCGCGCGGATTTGCGCAACCACACGGTCGGCCGCCGACGCGTTGGCGCCCTCGCCCTGGGTCGAGCCGCCGAGGTCGTTGACCAGCACCCTGGCGCCCTGCCTGGCGAACAGCAACGCGTGGGCCCGCCCCAGACCGCCGCCGGCTCCGGTGACGATCACGACTTTGTCTTCGAAACGCACAGCTTCATTCATGGCAGGGACTCCAGCAGGCCTGAGGGACAGAGAGCCCGAGTGTCAGGCACCGGCGCTGCGGTCACAACGAACACGGCTGGCGCTGAATGGCGGCTGATAAGGCGCAAGGATGATCAGGTGGCGGCGCAGCGAGCGCAAGCACGCGCGCCGCTGCGCGGCGTTCAGGAACACGCGGCCTTGAGGGGCGGCAGCGCGAGGTGGTCGCGAAACGCCAGGTAGTGCTTGAGCACCAGCGCCGGCGCTTCGGTCTGGGGGTAATGGCCGATGCCCGGCAACAGCACCGCGTCCGCATCCGGAATGAGCTGGCGGTAACGCTCGACCATGTGCCCGCCGGAAATCGGATCGACCTCGCCGTCGATCACCCGCAACGCAACGTCGCCGCGCTGCATGGCCGCGACCCAACGGTCGCGCTGCACCCGGCGCTCGGGGATGTAGCCGATCAGCTTGTGCATGATCCGGGGCCCCCGGTTGCACTCGATCAGGCTCCAGAAGTCATCCAGCTCGCTTTCGCTGGGACGGGTCTGCGGGCCGAAGATCTGCCGGAAGCTTTTCGCCAGGCCTTCGCGGCTGAAGGCGCGGCCGATCATCCAGCCCAGCGGGCTGAGCAGCAGTTTTTGCATCAGCACCGGCCGGTGGGTCTCCGGGAACAGGCCGCCATTGAGGAACACGCAACTGGCCACCTCGATCAGGCTTTCGCCGTGCCGGGCGAGCAGTTCCTGGGCGACGCTGTCGCCGTAGTCGTGCGCCAGAACGTGGACCGGCTGTTCGACGTTCAGGTGCGCGAGCAGCGCCTGTTGCAGGTCGGCCTGCTCCAGCAGGCTGTAGGTGTGGTTCAGGGGCTTGGCCGAATCGCCGAAACCGAGCATGTCGCAGGCGATCACCCGGTAGCGCTGGGCCAGCGGCTGCCAGAGGTAGTGCCAGTCCCAGCTGGCGGTCGGGAAGCCATGGATCAGCAGCAGGGGTTCGCCCTGCCCGCACGTCCAGTAACGGATCGGCTGGCCACGGAAGACAAACGTGCGGCTGCGCTTGCGCCAGACGCTCAGCGGAATTTCGGTCAGAGGCATCAGAGTCGGTATCCCGCGTCGTGTTTGTCGAGTTTGCGCAGCAGCGCCGGCCAGGCCAGCGCGCCGCCCATGCCCTGGGCGCTCTTGGTGACGCCGGCGACCATCGCCCGCGCACCGGCCAGGATCTGCGGCTCGATGGGGATCAGCTCGGCGCCGCCGGCCTGGGCCATCACCTGAATGTCGCAGGCACGCTGGAAGGTGAACATCATCAGAAAGGTGTCGGCGATGGTGCCGCCGCAGGTCAGCAGACCGTGGTTGTGCAGCATCAGGAAACCGCTGTCGCCGAGGTCGGCCTGCAGCCGGGCCTTTTCCTCGTGGTTCAGCGCCACGCCCTCGTAGGCGTGATACCCCAGGCTCGACAGCACGAACAGCGACTGCTGGCTGATCGGCAGCACCCCTTGGCGCTGCGCCGACACCGCCACGCCGGACGCGGTGTGGGTGTGCAGCACGCAGGCCACGTCGTGCCGCACTTCGTGCACGGCGCTGTGGATGGTATAGCCGGCGGGGTTGATGTCGTAGGGGCTGTCCATGAGCTTGCGCCCGGCCAGGTCGACCTTCACCAGGCTCGACGCGGTGATCTCATGGAACATCAGGCCGAACGGGTTGATCAGGAAATCTTCGGTGCCGGGCACCTTGGCGGAAATGTGGGTGAAGATCAGGTCATCCCAGCCATGCAGGGCGACCAGGCGGTAACAGGCGGCCAGGTCGACCCGGGTCTGCCACTCCGCGGCGCTGACCAGGTCTTTGACATTCAGGGACGACGGGACGGGGGCTACGCTCACTGTATGCACCTCTGCGTTCTTATTGTTCTGCACGTGTCAGCAGTCTAGTCAGCCGCCGAAGATCGTGTAGTTGCATTGGTAGCCAGCTTGATGACTGAGCGGGTCAGAAAGCCAGGGGCCTTGGATCCATGTCAAAGCACCGACGCCAGCAAAGGGGCGGCGAACAGATTGAGCAACCCGGTCAGCACCATCACCAGCCCGGCCACGGAGCCCTCTTCACCGCCCACTTCCCGGGCCCGGCTGACGCCTGCGCCATGGGCGCCGACCCCAAACAGCGCACCGCGCGCCAGGGCGCTGCGCAACGGCAGCCACTTGAGCAGCACGCCGCCCAGCATGGCGCCGAACACCCCGGTGAACATCACGAACACCGCCGTCAGCTCCGGCACGCCGCCCAGGTCCTGCGCCAACGGCATGGCGAACGGCGTGGTGATCGAGCGCGGCGCCAGCGACAGCGTCACCGAGCTGTCCAGCGCCAGCGCCCGGGCCAGCCCGAACGAGGTCGCGACCGATGCCGCGCTGCCGGCCAACATGCCCAGCAACAGGGCCGGCCAATGCCGCACCAGCAGGCGCCGCTGCTGCCAGATCGGCACCGCGAACGCGACGGTGACCGGCCCCAGCACCTGCATCAGCCAACGGGTGTCGCGGGAATATTCGGCATAGGCGGTGTGCAGCGGCACCGCGAGGGCCAGCAGCAGCGCCGGCACCAGGATCAGCGGCGACAGCACATAACGCCCGGTGCGCCGGTACAGCCAACGGCTGAACAGGTACGCGAGCAGCGTGAAGGCCAGCCAGAACATCGGCATCGGTTCATACGTCATGGGAACGCCTCAGGCGCACGGCCAGCTCCACGGTGAACGCCGTCACCAGCATCACCATCAATGTGCTGGCGCCGATCACCAGTGCGATCCGCCAGCCGTCGTCGCGCAGCAAGGCGCCGTGATCCAGCAGGCTCATCAGCGCGGGAATGAAGAACAGCAGCATCTCGGCCATCAGCAGCCCGGCGCCCAGCTGCAACGCCGCCGGCTTGACCCGGCCGGACGCGAACGCCAGCAGCAACAGCGTCATGCCGATCACCCCGCCGGGAATCGGCCAGGCCAGCCACGCGGCCAGCCGGCAGCCGAGCAGATAAAGGCCCAGCAGCACGGCCAGCTCGGTCAATAGACGGGAAAGACGCTTGATCATGGTTTCGCTCCTCTCAGGCGCCCATTTTACGAAGCAGCCTGCCATCTCCGAAGCGAATTGTTAGACTCGCAGCCATTCCAATCCGGAATCAGGCCATGGAATTCAAACAGCTGCGCAGTTTCGTCGAAGTGATGCATCAGGGCGGATTCACCCAGGCCGCCAAGACGTTGCACATCAGCCAGTCCGCGGTGAGCAAGCAGGTCGCCCAACTGGAACTGAGCCTGGGCACGCCGCTGCTGGAACGGCTCGGCTCGCAGTTGCGCCTGACGGCCGCGGGCAGCGTGGTGCTGCAACGGGCCGAAGGCATGCTGCGCCTGCGCAACGAGTTGCTCAGCGAACTGGACGACCTCAGCCAACTGGCCCGCGGCGAGTTGCGCCTGGGCCTGCCCCTGCTGGGCAGCGACGCGTTGTTCGCCGGGCTGTTCGCCGAGTACCGGCGGCGCTATCCGAACATCGCCATTCACTTGCTGGAGGGCGGCAGCCGCCATGTCGAGCAGGCGGTGCTCAGCGGCGAACTGGAGCTGGGGGGCAGCCTGCTGCCGAACGATCCTCAGTTCGACTTCCAGCCGTTCTGCGACGAGCCGCTGGACGCCTTGCTGCCGGTGGACCATCCGTTGGCCGGCAAGGGAGACATCGGCCTGGAGGAACTGGCGGACACGCCGTTCCTGTTGTATCAGCGCAGTTTCGTGCTCAACGACCGCCTGCTTCAGGCCTGCCAGCAACTGGGCTTCACCCCGAAGGAAGGCGGACGCAGCGGCCAGGCGGACTTCCTCGCCGCCCTGGTCGCCGCCGGCCAGGGCGTGGTGCTGCTGCCCAGCGTGGTGGCCCGCGCCCTGGAGCGGCCGGGCGTGGTGCGCCTGACCCTGAGGGCACCGGACACCCTGCGCTGGGACATCGCGTTCATCTGGCGCAGCGGCGCCTATCTGTCGAAAGCGGCGCAGGCCTGGCTGGCGCTGCTGCGCGAGCGGACGGTCAGCCCTTGAGCGCGGCGATCAGCCCGGCAAGCCAAGGCTCGGCATCGGTTTCCGGGGTGACGCTTTCGCTGGCGTCCAGACGCAGCATCTCCTGCACCTCCCGCAGGCCCAGCTCGGCGAACAGTTCGCGCATCTGCTCGCCGCCGCCGCAGAAGGTCTCGCCGTAGCTGGCGTCGCCCAGAGCGATCACCGCGCCGGGCAGACCGCGCCAGGCCGCCGGCAGTTGATCGCGCAGCGTCGAGTGCAGGGGTTGCAGGTTGTCCGGCAGCTCGCCCATGCCGGTGGTCGAGGTCACCGCCAGGAACGCCTGCGGGCCGAACGCCTGAAGGTCGGCCAGGTTCGCGCGCGGGTTGTAGAAGGTTTCAAGCCCCGCCGCGTTCATGAGGCTCTGGGCATGGCGGGCGACTTCTTCGGCGGTGCCGTAGACCGAACCGGAGAGAATGGCGACTTTCATCAATCTGATCCCGAAACTGAAAAATGAGCGGCGATAGTAACAGCCGGACGCACAACGCTGCGATTGGTTCTCAACAAGCGCTGATGGCCAGTAGACAGCGCCCGGCGATCTTCTAGAATGCGAGCGGTCGACAACCCTGAAAGGATTCAACCATGATCAATGCCAACCTGCTGCAAATGGTGATCAACGCGTCGAACGACGGTATCGTGGTGGCCGAACGCGAAGGCGAACAGGACAACATCCTGATCTACGTGAACCCGGCCTTCGAACGCCTGACCGGTTACACCAGCGAAGAGATCCTTTACCAGGACTGCCGCTTCCTGCAGTCCGGCGACCGTGACCAGGACAACCTGGCGCTGATCCGCAACGCGCTCAGGGACGGCGGCTCGTGCCGCGAGATCCTGCGCAACTACCGCAAGGACGGCACGCCGTTCTACAACGAGCTGTCCCTGTCGACCGTCAAAGGCGCCGAAGACGGGCAGACGTATTTCGTCGGCGTGCAGAAGGATGTGACCGTTCAGGTCAAGGCGCAGCAGCGGGTGATCCAGCTGGAGGCCCAGGTGGCCGCACTGGAGGCCGAACTCGCCGCGCTGAAAGCGACGAACGGTTCAAACAAAGCGGCGAACTAATGGTCATTAACTACAATCACCAATGACTTTGTAATTATTTATTTCGAGTTAGCCATGCAACGCGACGCCCTCCTGACCCAGGATGAGCTGGATTTCATCCAGACCATGCAACACAACCCGCAACTGAACGTGCGGGATGCGACGTCGAGTCTCATGGTCAACGGCGGTTCGCAGATCCGCGACCTGCTCACGCGCCTGGCGGCCCATGAGCAGGTGACCATCCAGGCCAACTTCGAAAACCAGCAGATGACCTTCCCTTTGCATCTGGTCGAGGATGAGTTCCACGCCCTGCACCTGCGCCTGGGCGTGCCGAGCATCTACGAGGACGGCCCGATGGTGCGTCCGTGGCGCCTGGCCCTGGAAGAGCCGGTGGCGTTGGAGAACGCCAAGGGGCAGCCGGGCATGCTCTGGGTGCACGAAGTCTCGCACAAGGGCGTCCTGCTCGAAGTGCGCAACAAGACCAAGCCGCCGAAGCACTTCGCCCTGTGGTTCAGCCCCTCCGGCTACGAGCGGATCTCACTGCGCGGCACCTTCGAGCGGGAAACCGAGCAAGGCTTCTACGCTTACGCGCTGAACCAGAGCGACGCCGACGAGACCGAACGCCTGCGCCAGTTCATCCTGCAGCAGCATCGTCTGTCGCACCCCGCCCTGCACACCTGAGGTTCAGGTATCCAGGTTCCCCGCCAGGAACCGCACCATCCGCTGACGCATGGTCGCGCCCTCGTTGCCCAGGCAACCGATGGACGACCCCGCCAGGCTGTCCTGCGCCAGGTCCGCCGCGTCGCCGGCCAGCATCAATTGGCAATCCAGGCTCAAGGCCAGTCGGTTCAGGCGCCGCGGCAGCTCCGGCGACGGCGCGTGGTTGGAGAACAGCACCAGCGCCTGAGGCCTGATCTTTTCGCAGACCAGGGTCAACTCATCGAAGGGCTGCCCCGTGGTCAGCACCCGCACTCCCGCATCGCTGTCGCTGAGGAACAGCGCCGCCACCAGCAGCTCGAGCTCGCGGCACTGCCCGGCCAATGCGCTGACGATCACCTTGCGCGGCTGCGAACCGCGCAGCATGACGACACGCTGCAGCACCCGGGCCCGCAGGAAACCATCGAGGAACAGCCATTCGCTGGTCTGCCCGAACGCGTCCTGACGCTGCAGCATCTGCAGCCACAGCGGCATCAGGATCTCCTGGAACACCACGGGCAGCGCATAGGAAGAGAAGATCTGGCCGTAGACGCGGTCCAGCTCCTGATCGTCAAACGAGCTGACCGCCCGGCGCACCTGTTCTTGCCACTGCAGGTAATCGGTCTGCACCAGTTCGTCGGAGATGATGTGGGCCAACGCCTTTCTCGGCTCGGTCCTGGCCAGGATCTTGCCGACCTTGCTCACCGCCACGCCGCGGTCGATCCAGTCGACGATGCTGCGCACGCGCTCGATATCGGTCATGGAGTACAGGCGGTGCCCGCTTTCGGTGCGCGTCGGCTGGATCAGGCCGTAGCGTCGCTCCCACGCCCGCAGCGTGACCGGGTTGACGCCAGTCAGTCGAGCCACTTCTCGTATGGGGAACAGCTCTTCGCGCTCGAGCGCGTCAGAGGCCTGCGATGCAAGGCGAAGCTCGTTGATGACAGGCATTGGCGGGCGCACGTCCTTGTTGGCGTTGGCGGCAGAGTTGGATCCCATTCTACCTCTGATGCCCGGTGCCGGTTCAAGCCGTGAACGGCGACGAATGTGGCTGGTTTTATCGGGGAAATCCGGAATAATCCTTGCTTGTCGAAAAACGCGGCCCATCACCCCGGCGCCGCGTTCAGGCGTCGCCCCTATCCGGAGCGACGCATTTGCAATACGGAGATACAAAATGTCTGCTTCCCCCGTCACGCTGATGGTCGCCCGCCGCGTCGCCGAAGGCCGTTATCAGGACTTGATGGCCTGGCTGCGCGAAGGCGAACAACTGGCCACCGACTTTCCCGGCTACTTGGGTTCCGGCGTGCTCGCCCCGCCGCCCGACGACAACGAATTCCAGATCATCTTCCGCTTCGTCGACGAACAGACGCTGCACGCCTGGGAGCACTCCGCGTCGCGCACCGCCTGGCTGGCCCGCGGCAGCGACCTGTTCGCCCATCCGAAGGAACACCGGGTCAGCGGCATCGAAGGCTGGTTCGGCGCCGCCGGACAACGGCCGCCGCGCTGGAAGCAAGCGGTGGCGATCTGGCTGGCGTTCTTTCCGGTGTCGCTGCTGTTCAATTTCGTGCTGGGCCCGTTGCTCGCCGACATGAGCCTGCTGCCGCGGGTGTTCGTCAGCACGCTGTGCCTGACGCCTTTGATGGTCTACTTCTTCATTCCGCTGTCGACAAGGCTGCTGGCCAACTGGCTGAACGGCACGCCAGCGCGCCGTGTGCCCGCCGCCCCCTCCACCCAGAACCCTTGACGCACGGCGCAGGGGCGGACCGGCCCGCCCCTGCCGATCCATGCGTAGGTCTGCGCCCGCGCCGCTGTTATAGTTTTTGCTCTCCTCCCGACGCGAGCCGTTCATGACCTCCACCTCCGCCCCGATCCTCATCACCGGCGCCGGCCAGCGTGTCGGGCTGCATTGCGCGCAGCGCCTGCTCGAAGACGGCCACCGCGTCCTGTTCACCTACCGCACCGAACGCCCCGGCGTGCAGGCGCTGCGTGACCTGGGCGCCATCGGCCTGCAGGCGGACTTCTGCGACGAAGCCTCCATCCTGAGCTTCATCGCCGACCTCAAGACCCGCACCGACAGCCTGCGGGCCATCGTGCACAACGCCTCCGAATGGCTGGAGGAAAGCGACGCCCGCCAGGGCCAGGACTTCGCGCGGATGTTCGGCGTGCACATGCTCGCGCCGTACCTGATCAACCTGCACTGCGAGGAACTGCTGCGCAGGTCCAGCCCGGCCGACATCGTCCATGTCAGCGACGACGTGACCCGCCGGGGCAGCAGCAAGCACATCGGCTACTGCGCCACCAAGGCCGGCCTCGACAGCCTGACCCTGTCCTTCGCCGCCCGTTACGCGCCGGCCATCAAGGTCAACGGCATCGCGCCGGCCCTGCTATTGTTCAACCCGGACGACGACGCGGCGTACCGCGCCAAGGCACTGGCCAAATCCGCGCTGGGCATCGAGCCCGGCTGCGAGGTGGTCTACCAGAGCCTGCGCTATCTGCTCGACAACCCCTACGTCACCGGCACCACCCTGACCGTCAACGGCGGGCGGCACGTCAAATAAGCGCCCGCGAGGATCACCATGACGCCTTCCCTGTCCGGCCATTACCGCGAAATCCTCAAAGGCCTCGGCGAAGACCCCGACCGCGAGGGCCTGCTCGACACGCCCGAGCGTGCGGCCAAGGCCATGCAGTACCTGTGTCACGGTTACGGGCAAAGCGTCGAGGACGTCGTCGACGGTGCGCTGGCCGCCTCCGACACCGACGAGATGGTCATCGTGCCCGGCATCGAGCTGTACTCGCTGTGCGAACATCACCTGCTGCCCTTCATCGGCAAGGCCCATGTGGCTTATATTCCGACAGGCAGGGTGCTGGAGCCGTCGAAGGTCGCACGGCTGGTGGACATGTTCGCCCGCCGCCTGCAGATCCAGGAGAACCTCACCCGGCAGATCGCCGACGCCATCGAACAGGTCACCGCTGCCGCAGGGGTCGCGGTGGTCATCGAGGCCCGACACATGTGCATGATGATGCGCGGTGTCGAAAAACAGAATTCGACCATGAACACCTCGGTCATGCTCGGCGCCTTCCGCGAGTCGAGCAACACCCGCCAGGAGTTCCTGCAATTGATTGGACGGAGCACGTAAATGCCACAACTTCAGCCGGGAACGGCGCGCATCCGGGTCAAGGATCTGCGCCTGCGCACTTTCATCGGAATCAACGAGGACGAGATCCTCAACAAACAGGACGTGCTGATCAACCTGACCATCCTGTACGCCGCCCAGGAAGCGGTGCGCGACAACGACATCGACCATGCGCTCAACTACCGCACCATCACCAAGGCCATCATCGCCCACGTGGAAGGCAACCGCTTCGCCCTGCTGGAGCGCCTGACCCAGGAGCTGCTTGACCTGGTGATGGCCAACACGGCGGTGCAGTACGCCGAGGTCGAGGTCGACAAGCCCCATGCGCTGCGGTTCGCCGAATCGGTGTCGATCACGCTCGCGGCAAGCCGTTAAGCTTCAAGCTTCAAGCTTCAAGCGGTAAGCTAAGGGCCCCCTACCATTCAGAATCCTGCAGCTTGGAGCTTGCCGCTCTCAGCTGTCTCGCAGAGACGCCCATGACCGAGCAACAACGCCTCGAACTCGAAGCCGCCGCCTTCCGCCGGCTGGTCGCCCACCTGGACAGCCGCAAGGACGTGCAGAACATCGACCTGATGAACCTCGCCGGGTTCTGCCGCAACTGCCTGTCCAAGTGGTACAAGGCCGCCGCCGACGAGCGCCAGATCGAGGTGAGCCTCGACGACGCCCGCGAAGTGGTTTACGGCATGCCGTACGCCGACTGGAAAGCTCACTATCAGCAAGAAGCCAGCGCCGAACAACAGGCGGCGTTCGCCAAAGGAAAACCCAATGAGTGACCTGAACACCCTGCGCGCCAGCCTCAAGAGCGGCGAACACATCTTCGCCGACACCCTGGCGTTCATCGCCGCCGGCTACGATTACCGCCAGCAGGCCTTCAACAACGGCGGCGTGGAAAACGCAGCCGGGCAGAACGAAGGCTCGTGCAAGACCCTCGGCCTGGCGCTGCTGGAAGGCTTGAGCGACGAAGAGGCGCTGCTGGCGTTCGGCGAGCACTACCGTTCGGTGCTGGCCACCCCCGAAGGCAGCGACCACGCCAACATCCGCGCGCTGATCAAGCACGGCCTGGCCGGCGTGAAGTTCGAAGCCCAGCCCCTGACTCGCCGCTGAGCCCCGAAAAAACGCTGTCCCACAGAGAACAGTGTTTGCCGCAAAGTAGCGGGCACAAAAAAAACCGGCCAAAGCCGGTTTTTTCGTTTCTGCGGTTTTAGTGCGCAGCGTTCTGCAAGCCGTCCAGGTAACGCTCGGTGTCCAGGGCCGCCATGCAGCCGGCGCCGGCCGAGGTGATGGCCTGGCGGTACACGTGGTCGGCCACGTCGCCGGCGGCGAAGACGCCTTCGACGCTGGTCGCGGTGGCGTTGCCGTCACGGCCGCCCTGCACCACCAGGTAACCGTCCTTCAGTTCCAGCTGGCCTTCGAACAGCGAGGTGTTCGGGGTGTGGCCGATGGCGATGAACACGCCGTCGACCTTCACTTCGTCGAAGCTGTCGTCGTTGTTCTTCAGGCGGGCGCCGGTCACGCCCATGTTGTCGCCCAGCACTTCGTCCAGGGTCGCGTTCAGCTTCAGCTCGATCTTGCCTTCGGCGACACGGGCGTGCAGCTTGTCGATCAGGATCTTCTCGGCGCGGAAGGTCTCGCGGCGGTGGATCAGGGTGACCTTGCTGGCGATGTTGGCCAGGTACAGCGCCTCTTCGACGGCGGTGTTGCCGCCGCCGACCACGGCCACCGGCTTGTTGCGGTAGAAGAAGCCGTCGCAGGTCGCGCAGGCGGAAACGCCCTTGCCCATGAAGGTCTCTTCCGACGGCAGGCCCAGGTAGCGGGCGCTGGCGCCGGTGGCGATGATCAGCGCGTCGCAGGTGTAGGTGCCGCTGTCGCCGGTCAGGCTGTAGGGCTTGGAGGCGAAGTCCACGGCGTTGATGTGGTCGAACACGATCTCGGTCTCGAAGCGTTCGGCGTGTTCGCGCATGCGCTCCATCAGCACGGGACCGGTCAGGCCGTGGACGTCGCCCGGCCAGTTGTCCACCTCGGTGGTGGTGGTCAGCTGACCGCCGGCCTGCATGCCGGTGATCAGCAGCGGCTTGAGGTTGGCGCGGGCCGCGTACACCGCAGCGCTGTAACCGGCAGGGCCGGAACCGAGGATGATCACTCGCGAATGACGGACTTCAGACATGGACCTGCTCCTGTAGACCGGCCAAAACCTCTGGCGCGGACGCCGGATTGCCGGCGGGAATAAAAAAGGACTGTGGATAACCTTGGGGAAGGCATTGGCTCGACAGTCCTGCAAAAAGTTGGGTGCAGCGTATCGAGGGGGGCAAGATTAAGGAAATACGGTTTAACAATCCAGCTCATAGGTGGCCTCTATGCCGACGCACTGACGAGCCGGCCGTCTTTGTTACAGTGAATGTCGATCCCGCCGCCGCGCTTTCGCCCACCGGGCAAAGCCGGTAAGGTCGGCGCGTTTTCCCTTGCTCGGAGCCCGATATGCCCGCCCCTGTCCTGTCCGGACCGCAATACCTGCGCGAAGGCCTGAAACTGGTCCTCAGCCCCGGCCTGCGCCTGTTCGTGCTGTTGCCGCTGGCGATCAACCTGGTGCTGTTCGTCGGATTGATCTACCTGGCCGGCCATCAGTTCAGCCTGTGGGTCGACTCCCTGATGCCGTCGCTGCCCGACTGGCTGGGCTTTCTCAGCTATATCCTGTGGCCCCTGTTCGTGGTGCTGGTGGCCCTGATGGTGTTCTTCACCTTCACGATGCTGGCCAACGTCATCGCGGCGCCGTTCAACGGCTTCCTGGCGGAAAAGGTCGAAGTGGTGGTGCGCGGCACCGACGACTTCCCGGCCTTCAGCTGGGGCGAACTGATCGCCATGGTGCCGCGCACCCTGGCCCGGGAGATGCGCAAGCTCGGCTACTTCCTGCCCCGGGCGGCGGGGCTGTTCATCCTTTCGTTCATCCCGGTGGTGAACATCGTCGCAGCGCCGCTGTGGCTGCTGTTCGGGGTGTGGATGATGGCGATCCAGTACATCGACTACCCGGCGGACAACCACAAGCTGGGCTGGAACGAAATGCTCGCCTGGCTGCGGCAGAAGCGTTGGCAGAGCATGAGCTTCGGCGGGGTCGTCTACCTGGCGCTGATGATTCCTTTGGTGAACATCCTGATGATGCCGGCGGCCGTGGCCGGCGCGACGCTGTTCTGGGTGCGCGAGCGCGGTGCCGAGCGTCTGGCCACCCCTGCCTGAGCCGGGCCCGGCCGGTCACAAATCCATCATCCGGGTGTCACAACCGCGACATGGCCCCAGCCGACACTGGGGCCATGACGACAGCTCTGCACATCACCCTGATCAGCGAAACCTACCCTCCCGAAATCAACGGGGTGGCCAATACCCTGGGTCGCCTGTGCGAAGGCCTGCGCGCGCGCGGGCACCGGGTGGAACTGGTGCGCCCGCGCCAGGGCGACGATCCCCAGCACAGCGCTGACGACGGGGTGCTGCTGTGCCGGGGCTGGCCGTTGCCGGGTTATCCCGGGCTGCAATGGGGACAGTCGTCGATGCACAAGCTGCTGCGCCGCTGGAAACGCCAACGCCCGGACGTGCTGTACATCGCCACCGAAGGCCCGCTCGGGCTGTCGGCGCTGCGTGCGGCACGGCGCCTGGGGATCGCGGTGGTGAGCGGCTTCCACACCAATTTCCAGCAGTACACCCACCAGTACGGGTTCAGCCTGCTGACGCGGCTGCTGACCCATTACCTGCGATGGTTCCACAACCGCTCGGCGCTGACGCTGGTGCCCAGCGTCAGCCAGCGCCTGGAGCTGGAGCGCCGCCATTTCGACCGGCTGGCGCTGCTGTCGCGAGGGGTGGACAGCCAGTTGTTCCACCCGGCCAAACGCCTGGATGCCTTGCGTGCGCAGTGGGGCCTGGGCGAGCAGGACATCGCGGTGATTTACGTCGGAAGACTGGCCGCCGAGAAAAACCTCGGCCTGCTGGGACGCAGCTTCGAACGGCTGCGCAGCACTTATCCGCAACGCCGAGCGAAGCTGATCGTGGTCGGCGACGGCCCGCTGCGCAACGCACTGGAAAAGCAACTGCCCGAGGCCATCTTCTGCGGCTCGCAACGCGGCGAAGCGCTGGCGGCGCACTATGCGTCGGGGGACATCTTTCTGTTCCCCAGCCTCACCGAAACCTTCGGCAACGTGGTGCTCGAAGCCTTGGCCTCAGGCCTGGGCGTGGTGGCTTACGATCAGGCTGCGGCGGCGCAGCACATCCGCCATGGCTACAACGGCGTGCTGGCGATGCCGGGCGACGAGGAGGCGTTCTGCGAGGCGGCGGCCTGGTTGCTGGAAGAGCGGGAAACCCTGCGTTCCGTGCGCCTGAATGCGCGTCAGCATGCCAGCCGTCAGGGCTGGGCGACCATCGTCGAGCAGTTCGAAGGGCATCTGCGCGGGGCGTGCGCCGCAGAGCATGCGGTGCCGAACGCGCAGACATTGCCCTGATCCGGGCAGACCTCTTCGTCGGATCGCCGCCCGGCGCAAGCCCGCTCCCACAGGTCTCTCGGGTGCCCGGTGGCCACCGAGCCCGTTGCGGGAGCCCGCCTGCCGGCGCCAGTGAAGGCGCCGCTTACACCAGCGTCATCAACGCCTCGCGGCTGAACGGCAGAATCTCCTGTTCGCGGCCTTCGCGGACTTTCTGCGCCCAGTCCGGATCCACCAGCAACGCACGTCCCACCGCCACCAGATCGAACTCGTCGTTGTTCAGGCGCTCCAGCAGTTTTTCCAGGCTGGCGGGCTGGGCGACCTTGTCGGTGTTGACCATGAACTGCAGGAACTCGCCGTCCAGCCCGACGCTGCCGACGGTGATGGTCGGCTTGCCGGTCAGTTGGCGGGTCCAGCCGGCCAGGTTCAGGTCGGAGCCTTCGAACTCAGGCTCCCAGAAACGGCGGGTCGAGCAATGGAAGATGTCCACGCCGGCGTCGGCCAGCGGCTTGAGGAATTCACCCAGCGCCTCGGGGGTCTGCACCAGACGCGCGGTGTAGTCCTGCTGCTTCCACTGGGAGAAACGGAAGATGATCGGGAAGCCTTCGCCGACCGCCGCACGCACGGCGCGGATCAGCTCGATGGCGAACCGCGAACGGTTGGCCAGGTCGCCGCCGTACTCATCGGTGCGCTGGTTGCTGCCTTCCCAGAAGAACTGGTCGATCAGGTAGCCGTGGGCGCCGTGGATCTCCACGCCGTCCATGCCGATGCTTTGCGCATCCTTGGCGGCCTGGGCGAAGGCGGCGATCACCTCCTGAATGTCTTGCTTGCTCATGCCGTGCACCACGACCTGGCCGTCCTTGAGCTTCTGCGACGGGCCGTAGCCCGGCACACTGGCGTCCGGCTCGGTGCCCAGGCGCCGCACGTTGCCCACGTGCCACAGCTGCGGAACGATCTTGCCGCCTTCGGCGTGCACCGCGTCCACGACTTTCTTCCAGCCGGCCAACGCCGCCTCGCCATAGAAGTGCGGCACGTTCGGATAGCCGTTGGAGGCCTGGTGGCCCACGGTGGTGCCTTCGGTGATGATCAGGCCGACCCCGGCCGCCGCACGGCGACGGTAGTACTCGATGACCTTGCTGTTCGGCACGCCGCCCGGCGAGAACGAGCGGGTCATGGGGGCCATGACCACGCGGGTCGGCAGTTCGAGGGCACCTAACTGGAACGGTTTGAACAGGGCTTGGACGGGCATCGGAAAGCTCCACGAAAACGTTGGCGACAGGCTCAAAGCCATATGACGGCGATAATATGCGTGACGCTGCCCGTGTGAAAGCATTATTGATCTGAGTGATTTGGACTCAAAAGGCAGGCAAAAAAAATCGCAGTCCGATGGCTGCGATTTTTGCGTATCAGGACAGCGCCTTTTCGATCGCGGCGATCACCGCCGGATCATCCGGCGCCGTACGCGGCGAGAACCGCGCCAGCACCCGGCCGTCCTTGCCGAGCAGGAACTTCTCGAAGTTCCAGGTGATGTCGCCGGGAAACTCGGCGCCCTCGCCCGCCAGCAAGCGGTAGAGCTGGTGCCGTTCGTGGCCGTTGACCTCAAGCTTGCTCGACAACGGGAAACTGACCCCGTAGTTCACGCTGCAGAACTCCTGGATCTCCTTTTCGGAGCCAGGCTCCTGGCCGGCGAACTGGTTGCACGGCAGGCCCAGCACGCTGAAGCCCTTGCCTTTGTACTGCTGATAAAGGTTTTCCAATGCCGCGTACTGTGGCGTCAACCCGCATTTGGAGGCGACGTTGACCACCAGCACGACTTGGCCCTTGAAGGGCGCCAGCGGTAGCTCCTGGCCATTCAGGGCTGTCAACTTAAGGTCGTGAAAAGCACTCATGACGGACTCCAGATTCCCGTGTTCCACTCGAAACAGCCCCCCGGCGAAAGCGCCGGGAACAGCCGCAGACCAAAAAGGCGCCCTCGGGCGCCTCTCCAGTCATCTGAGCTTAGCGCAGAAAATCAGTGGTGATGGCCACCTTCGCCATGGACGTGGCCATGGGCGATCTCTTCCTGGCTGGCGTCACGGATGGCGACGACCTTGACCTTGAAGTTCAGGCGCTGGCCGGCCAGCGGGTGGTTGCCGTCGACGGTGACGTCGTCGCCGTCCAGATCACGGATGGTGACGATCTGCATCTGGCCGTCCGGCGCCGAAGCGTGGAACTGCATGCCGACTTCCAGCTCGTCGACGCCTTCGAACATGCTGCGGCTCAGGGTGCTGACCAGTTCGGCCGAGTACTCGCCGTAGGCGTCTTCCGGCTCGACGGAAACGCTCAGTTCGTCACCGGTGCCTTTGCCTTCCAGGGCTTTTTCCAGGCCCGGGATGATGTTGCCTGCGCCATGCAGGTAAACCAGCGGTGCGCCGCCGGCGGAGCTGTCGATGACCTCACCAGCGTCGTTGGTCAGGGTATAGTCGATGGAGACAGCCTTGTTGGCGGCGATCAGCATGAGGCGGGACCTTTTGCATAAGAATGAAGAACGGACAAGTCTAAACAAGGATTTGCCCGAAAGCGAACACAACCCGGACAGACGGGAACAAACGCCCCCGGCGACGGTCACCGGCTTCCACCAGGACGAGGACGGCCACTGGGTCGCCGAGCTGTCCTGCGGGCATACCCAGCACCTGCGCCACCAGCCGCCCTGGCAGTCGCGGGCGTGGGTGCTGGATCCGGCGCAACGCCTTGAAAAAATAGGCCGGCCCTTCGCGTGCGGTTGGTGCGCGCAGGGCTCGGTTAGCGATAACCTTGGCGACTGAATTCAGGCAGATCGCACCAAGCCGCCGATCGCCATTGCCATGCACCCTTAGAGAATCCGCATGCAGACTTTTTTTATCGCGCCCACCGATTTCGGCGTGGGCCTGACCTCCATCAGCCTCGGGCTGGTGCGGACGCTGGAACGGGCCGGCCTGAAGGTCGGCTTCTTCAAACCGATCGCCCAGCCCCATCCCGGTGACACCGGCCCTGAGCGCTCCACGGAGCTGGTGGCCCGCACCCACGGCCTGAAACCGCCGCAGCCGCTGGGCCTGGCCCATGTCGAGCGGATGCTCGGCGACGGCCAGCTCGACGAACTGCTCGAAGAGATCATCACCCTTTATCAGCAGGCCGCCGTGGGCAAGGACGTACTGGTCGTCGAAGGCATGGTGCCGACCCGCAGCGCCAGCTACGCCGCACGGGTCAACCTGCACCTGGCCAAGAGCCTGGACGCCGAGGTGATCCTGGTCTCGGCGCCGGAAAACGAAGTGCTGACCGAACTGTCCGGCCGAGTGGAGCTGCAGGCGCAGCTGTTCGGCGGGCCGAAGGACCCGAAAGTCCTCGGGGTGATCCTCAACAAGGTCAAGACCGACGAGAGCATGGACGCCTTCGCCGCGCGCCTGAAGGAGCATTCGCCGTTGCTGCGCAGCGGCGATTTCCGCCTGCTCGGCTGCATCCCGTTCCAGCCCGAGCTCAACGCCCCGCGCACCCGCGACGTCGCTGACCTGATGGGCGCCCAGGTGCTCAACGCCGGCGACTACGAAACCCGGCGCATGACCAAGACCATCATCTGCGCGCGCACCATGCGCAACACCGTGGACCTGCTCAAGCCCGGCGTGCTGGTGGTGACCCCCGGCGACCGCGACGACATCATCCTGGCCGTCAGCCTCGCGGCCATCAACGGCGTGCCCCTGGCCGGCCTGCTGCTGACCAGCGACACCCTGCCCGACCCGCGCATCATGGAGCTGTGCCGCGGCGCCTTGCAGGCCGGCCTGCCGGTGCTGTCGGTGAGCACCGGCTCCTACGACACCGCCAACCTGCTCAACGGCCTGAACAAGGAAATCCCCGTCGACGACCGCGAGCGCGCCGAGATCATCACCGATTTCGTCGCCAGCCACCTCGACGCCAACTGGCTGCACCAGCGCTGCGGCACCCCGCGGGAGATGCGCCTGTCGCCGGCGGTGTTCCGCTACCAGTTGATCCAGCGGGCCCAGGTGGCCAACAAGCGCATCGTCCTGCCCGAAGGCAGCGAGCCGCTCACCGTGCAGGCCGCCGCGATCTGCCAGGAACGCGGCATCGCCCGTTGCGTGCTGCTGGCCAAGCCCGCCGACGTCGAGGCCGTGGCCCGCGCCCAAGGCATCGAACTGCCGCCGGGCCTGGAAATCCTTGACCCGGACCTGATCCGCGAACGCTACGTCGAACCGATGGTGGCCCTGCGCAAGAGCAAAAGCCTCAATGCGCCGATGGCCGAGCAGCAGCTGGAAGACACCGTGGTCATCGGCACCATGATGCTGGCGCTGGATGAGGTGGACGGCCTGGTGTCGGGCGTCATCAACACCACCGCCAACACCATCCGCCCGGCCCTGCAACTGATCAAGACCGCGCCGGGCTGCACCCTGGTGTCGTCGGTGTTCTTCATGCTGTTCCCCGAAGAGGTGCTGGTGTACGGCGACTGCGTGATGAACCCGCACCCGAGCGCCGCGGAGCTGGCCGAGATCGCCCTGCAGAGCGCCGACTCGGCGGCGGCCTTCGGCATCACGCCGCGGGTGGCGATGATCAGCTACTCCAGCGGCGAATCGGCCAGCGGCGAGGAAGTCGAAAAGGTGCGCGAAGCCACCCTGCTCGCCCACGAGCAGCAACGCACCCTGCTGATCGACGGCCCGTTGCAGTACGACGCCGCCGCCAACGAGACCGTGGCCCGGCAACTGGCGCCGAACAGCCAGGTGGCCGGCCGCGCCTCGGTGTTCGTGTTCCCCGACCTGAACACCGGCAACACCACCCACAAGGCCGTGCAGCGCAGCGCCGACTGCGTCAGCCTGGGCCCGATGCTGCAAGGCCTGCGCAAGCCGGTCAATGACCTGCCGCGCGGCGCCCAGGTCGATGACATCGTCTACACCATTGCCTTGACCGCGATCCAAGCCGCCAACCGACCCCTGGATATCTGACCCGATGCTGGCCTTTCTTCCCGCTCCCTTGCGCGGCGTCATCGCCGCGCTGCTGTTGGCGCTGAACACGATCCTGCTGTGCTCGTTCCTGTTTGTGGTGGCGCTGTTCAAGGTGCTGCCGTTCGCCTTCACCCAACGCCTGACCCGCTGGCTGATGAGCCACACCCATGAAGCCTGGGTCAGCCTCAACAAAGGCTGGATGAACCTGGTCTGCCGCACCCGCTGGCGCGTCAGCGGCCTGCAGGGCCTGGACTACCGGCACTCGTACCTGATCACCAGCAACCACCAGAGCTGGGTCGACATCCTGGCGCTGCAGTACGTGTTCAACCGGCGTATCCAGCCGCTGAAGTTCTTTCTCAAGCAGGAGCTGATCTGGGTGCCGGTGATCGGCCTGGCCTGGTGGACGCTGGGTTTTCCGTTCATGAAGCGCTATTCCAAGGCGTACCTGGAAAAGCACCCGGAGAAGAAAGGCAAGGACCTGGAGACCACCCGCAAGACCTGCGCGAAGTTCCGCGACAACCCGGTGGGCATCTTCAACTTCGTGGAAGGCACGCGCTTCACCGCCGCCAAGCATGCCCAGCAGCAGTCGCCGTTCAGGCACCTGCTCAAGCCCAAGGCCGGCGGCATCGCCTTCGTGCTCGATGCGATGGGGGAACAGCTGGAGTCGATCGTCAACGTGACCCTCCACTATCCGGGCGGACGCCCCGGCTTCGGCGACCTGTTGTGCGGCCGGGTCAAGGAAGTGGTGATGCATGTCGAGGAACTGAAGGTGCCGCCGCAATTCGTCGGCCGCAACTACGACCAGGACGGCGAGTACCGCCTGCAGTTCCAGGGCTGGATCAATCAGATGTGGCTGGACAAGGATGCGTTGCTGGAACAGTTGAGCCGCGAGTTTCCCGGGCGCCGCTGATCGGCGATGCATGGATCCCGTTCCTGCGGCGCCGTGACCGGCGCCATCGCCAGCAGGCTGGCTCCCACAGGGGATTCGGTTGAATGCAGAGCCAGCAGCCAACGCAACCCATGTGGGAGCCAGCCTGCTGGCGATGACGTCAGTCCAAGCCCCGCAGGGCTTGAGATCAGGACAGCCCAAACGAAAAGCCCGCCGATGATCGCTCACCGGCGGGCTTTTCGTTTCAGGCCAAGGCTCAGATCGCGCCGCGGCTGCGCAGCAGATCCAGTACGAGCTTGACGCCCTCCTCCAGCGACACGGACTGGGTATCGACCACCAGGTCGGCATCCAGCGGCACGTCGTACGGGAAGGATTCGCCCGGGATATTGTCGCCGCCCGCCGCGTACAGGCCCTGCGGATCACGCTCGGCGCAGGCGGTCGGCGAGGCCTGGACATAGACCGTCAGCAGACGCTCCTTGCCGATCAGGTCCTTCGCCTGCTCGCGCCCTTCGGCGCTCGGCGCGACGAACGCGGCCAGGGTCAGCAGGCCGGCTTCGTTGAACTGACGCGCCACATGGGCGGCACGGCGCCAATTCTCGGTGCGGCCGGCACGGTCCTGCGGCAAGCCCTTGTTCAGGTCATGGCGCAGGTTCTGACCGTCCAGCACGAACACCGCGCGGCCCATGTCGAACAGCTTGCGCTCGACCGCATAGGCCAAGGTGCTCTTGCCCGCGCCGGACAGGCCGCTGAACAGCACGGTGGCCGGCTGCTGGCCGAAGCGCTGGGCGCGCTCCTCGGTCGCTACATGGGCCAGCTTGCCGTGCTGCGTGGCGGTGCCGTGGCTCACCGGCTGGGCGACGATCATGCCGGCGCCGACGGTGCCGTTGGTCAAGCGGTCGATGACGATGAACGCGCCGGTGGTGCGGTTGCTGTCGTAACCGTCCAGGGCGATCGGCGCATCGAGGGCGATCTTCACCTTGCCGATCTCATTGAGCTGCAACGCGCTCGCCGAACCTTCCTCCAGCGTGTTCACGTCCACCTTGTGGACGATGCTGGCGATCGAGCCCGGCACATAGCTGGTGGCGCGCTTGATGTCGTACTTCTTGCCCGGCAGCATCGGCTCTTCGGCCATCCACACCAGCATCGCCTCGAAGCTGTCGGTGACCGGCGGCACGTTGTCGGCATGCACCAGCAGGTCGCCGCGGGAGATGTCGATCTCGTCTTCCATGGTCAGGGTCACGGCCTGGCCGGGACCTGCATGCTCCAGTTCGCCCTCGAAGGTGACGATGGATTTGACGCGGCTGCTCTTGCCCGACGGCAGCACCACGACTTCGTCGCCCTTGTGCACGATGCCGCTGGCCAGGGTGCCGGCGAAACCGCGGAAGTTCAGGTTCGGACGGTTGACGTACTGCACCGGGAAACGCAGGTCGGTGAAGTTGCGGTCGCCCGCCACTTCCACGGTCTCGAGGATTTCCATCAGCGACTGGCCGGTGTACCACGGCGAACGCTCGGAGCGGTTCACCACGTTGTCGCCCTTGAGCGCGGACATCGGCACGAAGTGCATGCTCGACGGCTTCATCTTCAGGCCTTCGGCGAACTGCAGGTAGTCGGCCTTGATCGACTCGAACACGCCCTGGTCGAAGTCCTTCAGGTCCATCTTGTTGACGGCGACGACGATGTGCTTGATGCCCAACAGGTTCGCGATGAAGCTGTGGCGGCGGGTCTGGGTCTGCACGCCGTAGCGGGCGTCGACCAGGATGATCGCCAGGTCGCAGGTGGACGCGCCGGTGGCCATGTTGCGGGTGTACTGCTCGTGGCCTGGGGTGTCGGCGATGATGAACTTGCGCTTGGCGGTGGAGAAGTAGCGGTAGGCGACATCGATGGTGATGCCCTGCTCGCGCTCGGCCTGCAGGCCGTCGACCAGCAGCGCCAGGTCGATGTCGTCACCGGTGGTGCCGACCTTCTTCGAGTCGCGGGTGATCGCTTCCAGGTGATCTTCGTAGATCATCTTGGAGTCGTGCAGCAGGCGCCCGATCAGGGTGCTCTTGCCGTCATCGACGTTGCCGCAGGTCAGAAAGCGCAGCAGCTCTTTGCGTTCGTGCTGGCCCAGGTAGGCGAGGATGTCCTCGCTGATCAAATCGGATTGGTGCGACATGGTTCGACCCTAATTAGAAATAGCCCTGACGTTTCTTGTCTTCCATCGAGCCTGCGCCATCGTGGTCGATGACTCGGCCCTGACGCTCGGAAGTCCGCGTCAGCAGCATTTCCTGAATGATGTCCGTCAGGCTTTCGGCCTCGGACTCCACCGCGCCCGTCAACGGGTAGCAGCCAAGGGTACGGAAACGCACTTTCTTCTTGACGATGCGAGCCTTCTCCTCGTCGCTCAGGTGTTCGAGGATACGGTCGTCGTCGATCATGATCAGCGTGCCGTTCTTCTCGATCACTTCGCGCTCGGCGGCGAAGTACAGCGGCACGATCGGGATGCCTTCGAGGTAGATGTACTGCCAGATGTCCAGCTCGGTCCAGTTCGACAGCGGGAACACGCGGATCGACTCGCCCTTGTTGACCTTGCCGTTGTAGACGTTCCACAACTCCGGACGCTGGTTCTTCGGGTCCCAGCGGTGCTTGCTGTCGCGGAACGAGTACACGCGCTCCTTGGCGCGGGATTTCTCTTCATCGCGGCGGGCGCCGCCGAAGGCCGCGTCGAAGCCGTGCTTGTCCAGCGCCTGCTTGAGGCCCTGGGTCTTCATGATATCGGTGTGCTTGGCGCTGCCGTGGGTGAACGGGTTGATGCCCTGCGCCACGCCTTCGGGGTTGACGTGGGTGATCAGGTCCAGGCCCATTTCCTCGACCATGCGGTCGCGGAACCTGTACATCTCCTGGAACTTCCATTGGGTGTCGACGTGCATCACCGGAAACGGCAGCTTGCCCGGGAAGAACGCCTTGCGTGCCAGGTGCAGCATCACGGCGGAATCTTTGCCGATGGAGTACAGCATCACCGGATTGTCGAACTCGGCGGCCACCTCGCGGATGATGTGGATGCTTTCCGCCTCCAGCTGTTTCAGATGCGTCAGTTTGTCGACCATGGCTACTCACGAAAGCTTTCTTATGAACGGCCAGCGGGCCGTGTTCGAGGGCCGAATCCTAGCACAGCGCCCTGCTTCTAATCAGGGCGCCAACTAGATCGAAAGGGCATATGAATATGCCCGTCGGTTCGGCCTGTCCGGCGCCTTCAGCGACGCTGTCGCCAGCAAGCTCCCCGGGTTTCAGATGGGGTTCGGGCAATCGATGAAAATGTGCTCCAGGGCGAACCGCCTGGCCAGGTACTCGCCCAGCGCCTGCACGCCGTAGCGTTCAGTGGCGTGGTGGCCGGCGGCGATGAAGCTGATGCCGTTCTCCCGGGCGCTGTGGAAGGTCTGTTCCGAGGCTTCGCCGCTGAGGAACAGGTCGACCCCGGCGGCGATGGCCTGGTCGATGTAGCCCTGGCCGCCGCCGGTGCACCAGCCGACCCGCCGGATCATCGCGCTGCCTTCGACCAAAAGCGGCTCGCGGCCCATGGCCTCTTGCACCCGCCGGGCGAAATCCCGCGGCGTCGCCGGCTCGCTGAGCGAGCCGACCAGGCCGACGACCTTCAGGTTGTCCGGATCCAGCGGCCCTTCGACGGTGATGTCCAGCTGGCGGGCCAACTGCACGTTGTTGCCGACGTCCGGATGCAGGTCCAGCGGCAGGTGGTAGGCCAACAGGCTGATGTCGTGCTTGAGCAAGGTCTTGAGGCGACGCTGCTTCATGCCGGTGACGCAGGGGTTCTCGCCCTTCCAGAAGTAGCCGTGGTGCACCAGCACCAGGTCCGCCCCGGCTTCGACGGCGGCGTCGAGCAGCGCCTGGCTGGCGGTGACGCCGCTGACGATGCGCATCACCTGCGGCCGGCCCTCGACCTGCAGGCCGTTGGGGCAGTAATCGGCGATTTTCGGACTGGCGAGGTAACGGTCGGCTTCCTCGACCAGGGTGCTCAGGGCGACGGCCATGAAAGACTCCTAAATATCCCGTTCAGAGGCGCGCGCGGCCTCGTATAATGCGCGACATTATGGGCGGTCCGACCCCGCCTGCAACTTTTCCAGGACGTGCTTAATGCTCAAGGCGCTGCGTTTTTTCGGCTGGCCGCTGTTGGCCGGCGTGCTTATCGCTCTGTTGATCATCCAGCGTTACCCGCAGTGGGTCGGGCTCCCGAGCCTCGACGTCAACCTGCAGCAAGCCCCGCAGACCACCAGCATCCAGCAGGGGCCGGTGACCTACGCCGACGCCGTGACCATCGCCGCGCCGTCGGTGGTCAACCTGTACACCACCAAAGTCATCGCCAAACCGGCCCATCCGCTGTTCGAAGACCCACAGTTCCGCCGCTTCTTCGGCGACAACTCGCCCAAGCAGAAGCGCATGGAGTCGAGCCTGGGCTCCGGCGTGATCATGAGCCCGGAAGGCTTCATCCTGACCAACAACCACGTCACCAGCGGCGCCGACCAGATCGTCGTGGCCCTCAAGGACGGCCGCGAGACCCTGGCCCGGGTCATCGGCAGCGACCCCGAGACTGACCTGGCGGTGCTCAAGATCGACCTGAAGAACCTGCCGGCGATCACCGTGGGCCGCTCCGACAACATCCGCATCGGCGACGTCGCCCTGGCCATCGGCAACCCGTTCGGCGTCGGCCAGACCGTGACCATGGGCATCATCAGCGCCACCGGGCGCAATCAGCTGGGCCTGAACAACTACGAAGACTTCATCCAGACCGACGCGGCCATCAACCCCGGCAACTCCGGCGGCGCCCTGGTGGACGCCAACGGCAACCTCACCGGCATCAACACCGCGATCTTCTCCAAGTCCGGCGGCTCCCAGGGCATCGGCTTCGCGATTCCGGTGAAGCTGGCGATGGAGGTCATGAAGTCGATCATCGAGCACGGCCAGGTCATCCGTGGCTGGCTGGGCATCGAAGTGCAGCCGCTGACCCAGGAACTGGCCGAGTCGTTCGGCCTGTCCGGGCGTCCAGGGATCGTGGTGGCGGGGATCTTCCGCGACGGCCCGGCGCAGAAGGCCGGCCTGCAACTGGGCGACGTGATCCTGAGCATCGACGGCGAACCGGCCGGCGATGGCCGCAAGTCGATGAACCAGGTGGCGCGGATCAAACCGACCGACAAGGTCACGATCCAGGTGATGCGCAACGGCAAGGAACTGAAGCTGACCGCCGAAATCGGCCTGCGCCCGCCGCCGGCGCCGGTCAAGGAACAGGAAGAGAACTGACCGACCGGGCACCATCGCCAGCCGAAGCACCGCAAGGCAGGATGAAAAAAGGCCGGCACCTTCAACGAGGTGCCGGCCTTTTTTTCGGCTCAGCAGGCCGTCACAGCTCGCCGAGGCCGTCGATCAGCGCCTGGTTCTGCTCCGGCGTGCCGATGGAGATGCGCAGGAACTGGGCGATCCGCTCCTGCTTGAAGTGGCGCACGATCACGCCCTGCTCCCGCAGCCTGGCCGCCAGCCCCGCCGCATCGTGCTGCGGATGACGGGCGAAGATGAAGTTGGCGGCCGACGGCAGCACCTCAAAGCCCTTGGCCTGCAATTGCGCGGTCACCCACTCCCGACTCTCGATCACCAAACGGCAGGTCTTGTCGAAGTACTCGCGGTCCTCGAACGCTGCCGCCGCCCCGACGTTCGCCATCCGGTCCAGCGGATAGGAGTTGAAGCTGTTCTTGATCCGCTCCAGCGCCTCGATCAGGTCCGGATGCCCCACCGCCAGCCCGACCCGCAGGCCGGCCAGCGAGCGCGACTTGGAGAGGGTCTGGGTGACGAGCAGGTTCGGATAACGGTTCACCAGGCTGATCGCCGTCTCGCCGCCGAAGTCGATGTAGGCCTCGTCCACCACGACCACCGAATCCGGGTTGGCCTTGAGGATCCGCTCGACCGCGTCCAGCGCCAGCAGGCAACCGGTCGGGGCGTTCGGGTTAGGGAAAATGATCCCGCCGTTGGGCCTGGCGTAGTCCGCCGGGTCGATCTGGAACTGCGCGTCCAGCGGCACCGCCTCGAAGCCGATGCCGTACAGCCCGGCGTAGACCGGGTAGAAGCTGTAGCTGATGTCCGGGAACAGCAGCGGCTTGTCGTGCTGCAGCAAGCCGTGAAAGACGTGCGCCAGCACTTCGTCCGAGCCGTTGCCGAGGAACACCTGGTTGCTCTGCACGCCGTAATAGTCGGCGACCGCGTTTTTCAGCAGGTCGCTGTTGGGGTCCGGGTACAGGCGCAGGTTGTCGTTGAGTTCGGTCTGCATCGCGGCCAGCGCCTTGGGCGACGGGCCGTACGGGTTTTCGTTGGTGTTGAGCTTGACCAGTTTGGCCAGCTTCGGCTGTTCGCCCGGCACGTAAGGCACCAGATCCTTGACGAACGGGCTCCAGAATTTGCTCATGTCTCAGTTCCCCTGCTGTTCATCGAGGATGCGGTATTCGGCGCTGCGCGCGTGGGCGCTCAGCGATTCGCCACGGGCCAGCACCGACGCGGTCTTGCCCAGCTCGGAGGCGCCGGCCTCGGAGCAGAAGATGATCGACGAGCGCTTCTGGAAGTCGTACACGCCCAAAGGCGAAGAGAACCGCGCCGTGCCGGAGGTCGGCAGAACGTGGTTGGGGCCTGCGCAGTAGTCGCCCAGCGCCTCGGAAGTGTGACGGCCCATGAAGATCGCGCCGGCATGGCGGATCTGCGGCAGCCAGGCCTGGGGATCGGCGACCGACAGCTCAAGGTGTTCCGGTGCGATGCGGTTGGCGACCTCGATGGCCTGGGCCATGTCGCGCACCTGGATCAGCGCGCCGCGGCCGTTGATCGAGGTTTCGATGATGGCGGCGCGGTCCATGGTCGGCAGCAGCTTGTCGATGCTGGCTGCGACTTTGTCGAGGAACTGCGCATCGGGGCTGACCAGGATCGCCTGGGCGTCTTCGTCGTGCTCGGCCTGGGAGAACAGGTCCATGGCGATCCAGTCCGGATCGGTCTGGCCGTCGCACACCACGAGGATTTCCGAAGGGCCGGCGATCATGTCGATGCCGACCTGGCCGAACACGTGCCGCTTGGCGGTGGCCACGTAGATGTTGCCGGGGCCGACCACCTTATCCACCTGCGGCACGCTTTGGGTGCCGTAGGCCAGCGCGGCGACAGCCTGGGCGCCGCCGATGGTGAACACCCGGTCGACCCCGGCGATGCACGCGGCGGCCAGCACCAGTTCGTTGACCTCGCCGCGCGGGGTCGGCACCACCATGACCACTTCGCCCACGCCGGCCACCTTGGCCGGGATCGCGTTCATCAGCACCGACGACGGGTACGACGCCTTGCCGCCCGGCACGTACAGGCCGGCGCGGTCCAGCGGCGTGACCTTCTGGCCGAGCACGGTGCCGTCGGTCTCGGTGTAGCTCCAGGAGTCCTGCTTCTGCCGTTCGTGGTAGCTGCGCACCCGCGCCGCGGCTTTTTCCAGCGCCTCGCGCTGGGCCGGGGTGATGCGGGTCAGGGCCAGTTCCAGGCGCTCGCGCGGCAGGATCAGGTCCGCCATCGAGGCGGCGTCCACGCCGTCGAACTGGCGGGTGAACCCGACCAGCGCCTCGTCGCCGCGCTCGCGCACGGCCTTGATGATGTCCAGCACCCGCTGATTGACCGAGTCGTCGGACACGCTTTCCCAGCTCAGCAGATGATCCAGATGATGCGCGAAATCCGGGTCAGCAGCGTTGAGTCGGCGAATTGCAGTCGGTGCGGTCATAGCGAGAGCCTCATAGGATTGGCGAAAACTCAGGCGCCCTAACTTAGCAGTCGTTCCGCTTGGGCACCTGAGATTCTGGCTATGAGGCGGATAGACGGGCGCAGCCGGAGGCCGCGCGGGTACATCAGCCGCGGTGTCGCGATTCCACTGCCTTGCGCAGGGTATCGATCAACGCCTGGATCCGGGCGTGTTGCATCTTCATCGAAGCCTTGTTGACCACCAGGCGCGAGCTGATCGTGGCGATCAGTTCCTGGGGCTCCAGGCCGTTGGCGCGCAGGGTGTTGCCGGTGTCGACCACGTCGATGATCTTGTCCGCCAGACCGATCAGCGGCGCCAGCTCCATCGAGCCGTACAGCTTGATGATGTCGACCTGACGGCCCTGCTCGGCGTAGTAGCGCTTGGCGACGTTGACGAACTTGGTCGCCACCCGCAGGCGGCCCTTGGGTTCGGCGGCGCCGACCTTGCCGGCGGTCATCAGCTTGCATTGGGCGATCTGCAGGTCCAACGGCTCGTACAGGCCCTGGCCGCTGTATTCCATCAGCACGTCCTTGCCGGCCACACCGAGGTCGGCCGCGCCATGCTCGACATAGGTCGGCACGTCGGTGGCGCGCACGATCAGCAGACGGACGTCTTCCTGGGTCGTGGGAATGATCAGCTTGCGGCTCTTGTCCGGATTCTCGGTCGGCACGATGCCCGCTTCGGCCAGAAGCGGCAGGGTGTCGTCAAGGATGCGGCCCTTGGACAGTGCGATGGTCAACATGGGTAGCGTCAGTCCTTATCAAGGTACTCATGCCCGGACGCGATCGGCGCCGGACACACATCGAGGGCTTGTCCCGAACGGAACGGCAGCCCTCGACCAAAAACGAACTCGGTGGACACCTCCCTGTGTCCGGATGCAGGACTAGCCCGGAACGCGGCGGATCTTGGCGCCCAGCATCTGCAGTTTCTCTTCGATGCACTCGTAGCCACGGTCGATGTGGTAGATGCGGTCGATCAGGGTGTCGCCGTCGGCCACCAGGGCCGAGATCACCAGGCTGGCCGAAGCGCGCAGGTCGGTCGCCATGACCGGTGCGCCCTTGAGGATCTCGGTGCCGGTCACGATGGCGGTGTTGCCTTCGACCTGGATCTTGGCGCCCATGCGGTGCAGTTCGTACACGTGCATGAAACGGTTTTCGAAGATCGTCTCGATCACGGCGCCGGTGCCTTCGGCGATGGCGTTGAGCGAGATGAACTGCGCCTGCATGTCGGTCGGGAACGCCGGGTACGGCGCGGTGCGCACGTTGACCGCCTTCGGCCGCTTGCCGTGCATGTTCAGCTCGATCCAGTCTTCGCCGCTGGTGATCTCGGCGCCGGACTCGCGCAGTTTTTCAAGGACGGCTTCGAGAATGGTCGGATCGGTGTCCTTGACCTTCACGCGCCCGCCGGTGACGGCTGCGGCCACCAGGTAGGTGCCGGTCTCGATGCGGTCGGGCATGACCTTGTAGAAGGTCGGGGCCAGGCGCTCGACGCCGTCGATGGTGATGGTGTCGGTGCCGGCGCCGGAAACCTTGGCGCCCATGGCGTTCAGGAAGTTCGCCAGGTCCACCACTTCAGGTTCGCGGGCGGCGTTCTGCAGCACGCTGCGGCCCTTGGCCAGGGCAGCGGCCATCATGATGTTCTCGGTGCCGGTCACGCTGACGGTGTCGAAGAAGAAGTGCGCGCCGCGCAGGCCGCCTTCAGGCGCCTTGGCCTTGATGTAGCCGCCTTCGACGTCGATGACCGCGCCCATGGCCTCCAGGCCGCGGATGTGCAGGTCGACCGGACGCGAACCGATGGCGCAACCGCCCGGCAGCGCGACTTCGGCTTCGCCGAAACGGGCGACCATCGGGCCCAGCACCAGGATCGACGCACGCATGGTCTTGACCAGCTCGTACGGGGCGATCAGGGTCTTGATGGTGCGCGGGTCGATTTCCACGCTCAGCTTTTCGTCGATCACAGGCTCGATGCCCATGCGGCCGAACAGCTCGATCATGGTGGTGATGTCGTGCAGGTGCGGCAGGTTGCCCACGGTGACCGGGCCGTCGCACAGCAGGGTGGCGGCCAGGATCGGCAGGGCGGAGTTCTTCGCCCCGGAGATCCGGATCTCGCCGTCAAGGCGTGCGCCGCCGGTAATAATCAATTTATCCATAAGAATCTCGACGCCCTAAGGCTCAGGTGCGCTCGGCCCAGGCCGCGCTGCTGAAAAATTTCATAGTGACCGCGTGGATGCTGCCATCGGCGATCCATGGGTTCAAATGGGCATAGATGCTCTGCTGACGCTTGACCGGACTCAATGCCGCCAGTTCATCGCTAATCACGTTCAACTGGAAGTTGCAGCCTTCGCCTTCGACTTCCACCTGCGTTCCTGGCAGCTTTCCTTCAAGGAAGCTCTTCACTTCTACGGCCTGCATGCTCAACCTCAATCGGCGCCCTGTGCGCGCGGGTCGGACATCATACAAAAAAGCCCCGCGCCTGCGAACCCCGCGGCGCAGGACTCTGACGGGGGGCTTTCTCGTCGATGCGGGTTCAGGGTTGCGCCAACAGCTCGGTCAGCTCACTGACCTGGGCGATTTCGCGCATGTCTTCGGGCATCGCCCGGATGCTGACCGCCTTGCCGGCGGCTTTCGCATCGCGGATGAAGCACAGCAGCAACGAAAGGCCGACGCTGCTGGACTTCTCCACTTCGGAGCAATCGATCACCAGCGCCGGCGCCGTGCAGGACTTGATCAGCGCCCGGCCCTGCTCGCGCAGCGCGGGGGCGGTGCGGTAGTCCAGCACGCCGCTGAGCTGCAGCTCACTGGCCTGGTCCAGACGAACGGCCGACTCGGTCATTGCGCTGGCTTCTCTTGCTGTTCGGCGTTCTGCTTGGCCTTGGCCACTTCGCCGGCCCAGCCGTTGATGGTCTTGTCCAGGTCGTTGCCGTTGCGCTGCATCGCGTCGGCGAACTGATCGCGGAACAGCTTGCCGATGTTGATGCCGTTGATGATCACGTTGCGCAGCTTCCACTCGCCGTTGATCTTCTCAAGCGTGTAGGAGACCGGGTAAACAGCACCGTTGCTGCCCTTGACGGTCATGCCGACGCTGGTGCGGTCGCCCGATTCGTCCTTGGCCGGATCGACGGTGATGCCCTGGTTGTTGTACTCCAGCAAGGCGTTGCCGTAGAACTGGAACAGGCCGCGCTTGAAGTTTTCCTCGAAGGTCTTCATCTGCGCCGGCGTGGCCTTGCGCGAGTACTTGACCGTCATGATGCTCTTGGAAATGCCTTCGGCGTCCACGACCGGGCCGACGATGCTGTTGAGCGCGGCGTAGAAGTCGGCCGGATCCTGCTTGTACTTCTCTTTGTTGGCGGCAAGGTCGGCCAGCATCCGGTTGGTGGTGTCCTGAACCAGATCGTGCGCCGAAGGCGCCGCCACGGCGTTGGCCGCCAGAGGCAGCGCTGCGAGCAACACCAACAGGCCACGTCGCAAGGTAGAGATCATTCGAAAGCTCCTCATTTGGCGTCTTTGCTAACGGTATTGAGCAGGAATTTACCGATCAGGTCCTCCAGCACCAGCGACGACTGGGTGTCGTGAATGGTCCCGCCATCCTTGAGCCGGGTGTCTTCCCCGCCCACGCTGATGCCGATGTACTTCTCGCCCAGCAGTCCAGCCGTCAGGATAGATGCTGTGGAGTCGGTCGGCAGGTTGTCGACGCTTTTGTCCACCTGCAGGGTCACCCGGCCGGTGAAGCTGTCGCGGTCCAGGTCGATCGCCGTGACCTTGCCGATGGTCACGCCGGCCATGGTCACTTTCGCCCGGACCGTCAGGCCGGCGATGTTGTCGAAGTAGGCATAAAGCTTGTAGGTATCGGTGGACGAGGTCGGAGACAGGCCGCTGACCCGCAACGCAAGCAGCAGCAAAGCCAGGATCCCTGCCAGCAGGAACAGGCCGACACCGATTTCCAGGGTGCGGTTTTGCATCAGAAATCTCCAAACATCAAAGCGGTCAGAATAAAGTCCAGGCCGAGCACTGCCAGCGAGGCATATACCACGGTCTTGGTGGTGGCACGGCTGATCCCCTCGGAAGTGGGTTCGCAGTCATAGCCTTGAAATACGGCGATCCAGGTCACGACGAAGGCGAAGACCGCGCTCTTGATGATGCCGTTGAGCACGTCGTCGCCGAAGCTGACGCTGTTCTGCATGTTCGACCAGTAGGAACCTTCATAGACCCCCAGCCAGTCGACCGCCACCCACGAGCCGCCCCAGATGCCCACCACGCTGAAGATCATCGCCAGCACCGGCAGGGAAATGAAGCCGGCCCACAGGCGCGGGGCGATGATGTACTTGAGCGGGTCGACGCCGATCATCTCCAGGCTGGAGAGCTGTTCGGTGGACTTCATGTTGCCGATCTCCGCCGTCAGCGCCGAACCGGCGCGCCCGGCGAACAGCAGCGCGGTCACCACCGGCCCCAGCTCGCGCAGCAGCGTCAGGGCCACCATCTGCCCCACCGCCTGCTCCGAACCGTAGCTCGACAGGATGTTGAACCCCTGCAGCGCCAGCACCATGCCGATGAAGATGCCGGAGACCACGATGATCACCAGCGACATCACGCCGACCGAATGCAACTGCTTGACCAGCAGGCCGAAACCGCTGCCGATGCCGCCGCGGCCCAACAGGGCATGAAACAGGAACAGGGTCGAACGGCCGAACACCGCGACGGTGTCGATGCCGGCCTGACCGAAGCGGCGCACGCGCTCCATCAATGTAATTCTGCGCATCAGCGGCGCTTCCCCAGAAGATCGGCGCGGTAATCCGGCGCTGGAAAGTGGTACGGAACCGGGCCGTCGGGTTCGCCGGTCATGAATTGACGGATGCGCGGATCGTCCGAGCCCATCAGTTCGTCCGGCGTGCCCTGCCCCAGCACCTGCCCGTCGCCCACCACATAGATGTAGTCGGCGATGCTCGCGGTCTCGGCCAGGTCGTGGGAAACCACGATGCTGGTGATGCCGAGCGCGTCGTTGAGCAGGCGGATCAGGCGCACCAGCACGCCCATGGCGATCGGGTCCTGGCCGACGAAAGGCTCGTCGTACATCAGGATCTGCGGATCCAGGGCGATTGCGCGCGCCAGGGCGACCCGGCGCTTCATGCCGCCGGACAGCTCGTCAGGCATCAGCTCGATGGCCCCGCGCAGCCCCACCGCCTGCAGCTTGAGCAGCACGATGTCGCGGATCATCTCTTCCGGAAGGTCGGTGTGGACGCGCAGCGGGAAGGCGACGTTCTCGAACACGTCGAGGTCGGTGAACAGCGCGCCGCTCTGAAACAGCACACCCATGTGCTTGCGGGCATCGAACAGATCGCTGCGCGAAAGCTTCGGCAGGTTCTGGCCGTTGACCCACACTTCGCCCTTGGACGGGCGCAGCTGGGCGCCCATCAGGCGCAGCAGCGTGGTCTTGCCGCACCCGGAAGGCCCCATGATGCCGGTGACCTTGCCGCGGGGGATGCGGATATCGACGTTATTGAAAATGCTCCGCGCACCGCGCTTGAAGGAGACTCCCTTCAGCTCGACCGCGTAGGCGTTATCGGCACTCATCTAAACTCCTTGCGATGCAGCCTCTCACTCGGACGCCAGGCTTGGTGAATAAAGCACAAGCGTCCCGGGCAGGCCGAACTGGCGGCGAACTATATCATTGCAAAGGGCAAGCGCCCAAGGTCTCGACCGCCCCGCTTTTTGCCCGCCGAAGGGCTCTGCCCCTCCGTCCGGGCAGGTTTCGGCGGCAACAAAGGGCAACGCGCGACGAACTTGCGTGAGGCTTTTCGACAGAACCGCTATAATCGCCGCCTTTTCATCGGGCTATACGATTTCTGACATGAGCCAATCCAGCGACCTGATCCAATCGGCACAACGCACCGTCCGCCTCGAAGCGCAAGCCGTGCAAGGCCTGATGGCCCACATCGACGCCGATTTCGTGCGCGCCTGCGAGATGATCCTGGCCAGCAAGGGCCGTGTGGTCGTGGTCGGCATGGGCAAGTCCGGACACATCGGCAACAAGATCGCCGCGACCCTCGCCAGCACCGGCACCCCGGCCTTTTTCGTTCACCCGGCCGAAGCCAGCCACGGCGACATGGGCATGATCACCCGCGAAGACGTGATCCTGGCCCTGTCCAACTCCGGCTCGACCAACGAAATCGTCACCCTGCTGCCGTTGATCAAGCGCCTGGGCATCCAGCTGATCAGCGTGACCGGCAACCCTCAATCGCCGCTGGCCAAGGCCGCCGAAGTCAACCTGAACGTGCAGGTGGAGCACGAGGCCTGCCCGCTGAACCTGGCGCCGACCTCCTCGACCACCGCCGCGCTGGTCATGGGCGACGCCCTGGCCGTGGCGCTGCTGGAGGCCCGCGGTTTCACCGCCGAAGACTTCGCGTTCTCCCACCCGGGCGGCGCCCTGGGCCGGCGCCTGCTGCTGAAAGTGGAAAACGTCATGCACGCCGGCGATGAGCTGCCGCAGGTGCAGCGCGGCACCCTGCTCAAGGATGCCCTGCTGGAAATGAGCCGCAAGGGACTGGGCATGACTGCGGTCCTCGAGGCCGACGGCAAGCTGGCCGGGATCTTCACCGACGGCGACCTGCGCCGCACCCTGGACCGCAACATCGACGTGCACAGCGCCGTCATCGACCAGGTGATGACCGTGCACGGCAAGACCGCCCGCGCCGAGATGCTCGCCGCCGAAGCCCTGAAAATCATGGAAGACAACCGAATCAATGCGCTGGTGGTCGTGGACGCGGAGGACCGCCCGGTCGGCGCCTTCAACCTGTCCGACCTGCTGCGCGCAGGAGTCATGTAAATGAGCAACGACCTGCTGCAACGCGGCAAACCGATCAAGCTGGCGGTGTTCGACGTCGACGGCGTCCTCACCGACGGCCGCCTGTACTTCCTCGAAGACGGCAGCGAATTCAAGACCTTCAACACCCTGGACGGCCAAGGCATCAAGATGCTGATGAACGCCGGCGTCCAGACCGCGATCATCAGCGGCCGCAAGACCCCGGTGGTCGAGCGCCGGGCCAGGAACCTGGGCATCCCGCACCTGTTCCAGGGCCGCGAGGACAAACTGGTGGTGCTCGACGGCCTTCTGGAGCAACTGGGCCTAAGCTATGAAGAGGTCGCCTACCTGGGCGACGACCTGCCCGACCTGCCGGTGATCCGCCGCGTCGGGCTCGGCATGGCCGTGGCCAATGCCGCCGCGTTCGTGCGCGAACATGCCCATGGCGTCACCCAGGCCCGCGGCGGCGAAGGCGCCGCGCGGGAATTCTGCGAATTGATCTTGCGCGCCCAGGGCCGCCTCGATGCCGCCAACGCCGCATATCTGTGAGCCAGACCATGTTTAGCAAAAAGTTTCGCAACATCTTGCTGTTCTGCTGCATCGCGGCGATCTTCGGCGCGGTCGGCTACTGGAACATCAGCCCCGAGCGCTTCCTCGACAAGCCGGCGGTCTCGGCCCAGGAAAGCCCGATCGACTGGTACGCGACCAACACCCACACGCTGCAGTACCTGGAAGACGGCAAGGTGCAGTACGAAATGACGTCGCAGAAGGCCGAGCACGTCAAGGCCACCGACATCACCCTGGTCACCAAGCCCGACCTGAACATGTTCCGCGGCACCGAGTACCCGTGGCACGTCACCAGCGAACGCGGCGAAGTGAACCCCGGCGGCACCGAAGTCGAACTGATCGACTCGGTGCGCATCAAGCGCACCGACGAAAAGAACCGCGACACCCTGATCACCACCACCCGCATGACAGTGTTCCCGCAGCAGCAATATGCGCAGACCGAGCAACCCGTTAGAATTGACGGCGCTGGCGGCGTATCGACCGGCAAAGGAATGAAAGCGTACCTGAAAGACAGCAGGATCCACCTGCTATCGAACGTAAGAGGACAGTATGAGGCTCGTTAAAACCCTCCCTATTTTGCTCAGTCTGGGCGCAGCACTGGGAAGCGCGAGCGCCTGGGCCCTGCCGAACGATAGCCAGCAGCCGATCCGCATCCAGGCCGACGACGCCCAGCTCGACGACAAGAACGGCGTGGCGACCTACAAGGGCGATGTGATCATCACCCAGGGCTCCATGATCGTGAAAGGCAACACCGTGACCATGACCCGCGCGCCCAACGGCGACATCGACGTCGTGACCTCGGTGGGCAACCTGGCCTACTTCGAGCAGTTGCAGACCCAGGGCGACACCAAGCCCGTCCAGGGCTACGGCGTGACCATCCAGTACCACGCGCAGCAGAACCGCGTCGTGCTGATCGACCGCGCCAAGGTCATCGACAAGGACGGCAACACCACCCAGGGCGAGAAGATCGTCTACGACACGGTGAAGAAGCTGGCCAGCGCCGGTCGCGCCACCGGCAACAAGGTGACCGAGTCGCGTCCGCGGATCGACATGGTGATCCAGCCGAAACAGAAAACCGACGGACAGAAGGCCCAGTAATGGCAACCCTGAAAGCCCAGCATCTGGCCAAGAGCTACAAGAGCCGCCAGGTCGTGCGCGACGTCAGCCTGTCCATCGACAGCGGTCAGATCGTGGGCCTGCTCGGCCCCAACGGCGCCGGCAAGACCACCTGCTTCTACATGATCGTCGGCCTGGTGCAGGCCGACCAGGGCCGCGTCCTGATCGACGACCTGGACGTCAGCCACCAGCCGATGCACGGCCGCGCCAAGGCCGGCATCGGCTATCTCCCGCAGGAAGCGTCGATCTTCCGCAAACTGTCGGTGGCCGACAACATCATGGCCATCCTCGAGACCCGCAAGGAGCTCGACAAGGCCGGCCGGCGCAAGGAACTCGAAAGCCTGCTGCAGGAATTCCACATCAGCCACATCCGCGACAACCTCGGCATGAGCCTGTCCGGCGGCGAACGCCGTCGCGTGGAAATCGCCCGGGCCCTGGCCACCGCACCGAAATTCATCCTCCTCGACGAACCGTTCGCCGGTGTGGACCCGATCTCGGTGGGCGACATCAAGCAGATCATCCACCACCTCAAGGCGAAGGGCATCGGCGTGCTGATCACCGACCACAACGTGCGCGAGACCCTGGACATCTGCGAAACGGCCTACATCGTCAACGACGGCCAGCTGATCGCCGAAGGCGACTCGGACACCATCCTCGCCAACGACCTGGTGAAGGAAGTGTACCTGGGCCACGAGTTCCGCCTGTAAGCGCTGAGGTGGCCGCCCTGCCGCCCCTGCGCTGCATCGATTCGAGCGCGGTTTTATGCGCTTTAATTGTTACAGCGCTCTAGGCAAACACTTCAGTTTCAGGCATATAATTTGCTTAAGTTTGGCGCCTCGGCGCCCTGTAGTGGATGGCGCATGTGCGCCGGCAAATAAGGTGTTAAGCCCCTGCCATGAAACCATCGCTAGTCTTGAGAATGGGCCAGCAGCTGACGATGACGCCGCAGCTGCAACAGGCCATCCGCCTGCTCCAATTGTCGACCCTGGACCTGCAGCAGGAGATCCAGGAGGTCCTGGAATCCAACCCGATGCTCGAGCGCCAGGAAGACGGCGACGACTTCGACAATTCCGACCCCATGGCCGACAACGCCGAACAGAAGCCCAACACCGAGATCCAGGAACCGGCCTACCAAGAGACGGCGCCGACGGTGGACAGCCTCGAGGACGGCGAATGGAGCGAGCGCATCCCCAACGAACTGCCGGTCGACACCGCCTGGGAAGACGTCTACCAGACCAGCGCCAGCAGCCTGCCCGGCAACGATGACGACGAGTGGGACTTCACCACCCGCACCTCCGCCGGCGAGAGCCTGCAAAGCCACCTGCTGTGGCAACTCAACCTGGCGCCGATGTCGGACACCGACCGCCTGATCGCCGTCACCCTGATCGACTGCATCAACAATCAGGGCTACCTCGACGAATCCCTCGAAGAAATCCTCGACGCGTTCGATCCGGAGCTGGACATCGAGCTCGACGAGATCGAAGCCGTCCTGCACCGCATCCAGCAGTTCGAGCCGGCGGGCATCGGCGCCCGCAACCTCGGCGAATGCCTGCTGCTGCAATTGCGCCAGCTGCCGGCCAAGACCCCGTGGCTGACGGAGGCCAAACGCCTGGTCACCGACTTCATCGACCTGCTCGGCAGCCGCGACTACAGCCAGCTGATGCGGCGCATGAAACTCAAGGAAGACGAACTGCGCCAGGTCATCGAGCTGGTGCAGAGCCTCAACCCGCGCCCGGGCTCGCAGATCGAATCGTCCGAGGCCGAGTACGTGGTGCCGGACGTCATCGTGCGCAAGGACAACGAACGCTGGCTGGTCGAGCTGAACCAGGAATCCGTGCCGCGCCTGCGGGTCAACGCCCAGTACGCCGGGTTCGTGCGCCGCGCCGACACCAGCGCCGACAACACCTTCATGCGCAACCAGCTGCAAGAGGCGCGCTGGTTCATCAAGAGCCTGCAGAGCCGCAACGAGACCCTGATGAAAGTGGCGACCCAGATCGTCGAGCATCAGCGCGGTTTCCTGGAGTACGGCGACGAAGCCATGAAACCCCTGGTGCTGCATGACATCGCCGAAGCGGTGGGCATGCACGAGTCGACGATTTCCCGGGTGACCACGCAAAAGTTCATGCATACCCCCCGGGGCATTTATGAGCTGAAATACTTTTTCTCCAGCCACGTCAGCACCTCCGAAGGCGGCGAATGCTCGTCCACGGCGATCCGCGCGATCATCAAGAAACTGGTTGCCGCGGAAAATCAGAAAAAGCCGTTGAGCGACAGCAAGATCGCTGGTTTACTGGAGGCACAAGGCATTCAGGTGGCTCGCCGCACCGTCGCCAAGTACCGCGAATCCCTCGGGATCGCGCCTTCGAGCGAACGCAAGCGGTTGATGTAAGCCACGTTACAGCGTTCCAGTGGCAGGCTATCCCGCCTGCCGCTTTATGCACTGGCAACGAAGGAGAAGCTGTATGCAAGTCAACATCAGTGGACACCAACTGGAAGTGACCGCCCCTCTGCGCGAGTACGTCGAGTCCAAGCTCAAGAAGATCGAGGGACATTTCGACAAGATCACCAACGTTCAGGTGATCATGACCGTCGAGAAGCTCAAACAGAAAATCGAAGCCACGCTGCATGTGCCGGGTAAGGAAGTGGTGGCCAATGCCGAACATGACGACATGTACGCAGCCATTGACCTCCTGACCGACAAACTGGATCGCCAACTCAAAACGCATAAGGAAAAGACCCAGAAAGTCCTTCAGGGCGCTACCGGTCGATAACCCCCCACTCCATGATCCGACTTGAAAGTATCCTGACCCCCGGCCGTTCCCTCGTGAACGTGCCGGGCGGCAGCAAAAAGAAAGCCCTCGAACAAATTGCCAACCTGATCGCCCGGGAAGTGCCGGATCTGGAGATGCAAGATGTCTTCGAGGCACTGGTCGCCCGTGAGAAGCTCGGCTCCACCGGCTTCGGCAACGGCATCGCCATTCCGCACTGCCGCCTCAAGGGTTGCGAGTCGCCCATCAGTGCGCTGATGCACCTTGAAGCCCCCATCGATTTCGACGCCATCGACGGCGCCCCGGTCGACCTGCTGTTCGTCCTGCTGGTCCCGGAAGCCGCCACCGATGCGCACCTGGAGCTGCTGCGCCAGATCGCCAGCATGCTCGACCGCAAGGAAGTACGCGAAAAACTGCGTCGCGCCGCCAGCAACCAAGACTTGTATCAGGTTGTCCTGGACGAGCAGAACGGGCAGTAAACATGCGTCTGATCATCGTCAGTGGCCGTTCCGGCTCGGGTAAAAGCACCGCACTGGATGTCCTGGAGGACAACGGCTACTACTGCATCGACAACCTGCCGGCCGGCCTGCTGCCGGATCTGGCCGAGCGTGCGCTGATCCACACCGAACTGTCGCAACCGCTGGTGGCCGTCTCGATCGATGCGCGCAACCTGCCGAGCCACCTGTCGCGTTTTCCCGAATTGCTCGAAGAGGTCCGCAGCCGGCATATCCAGTGC
Organism: Pseudomonas ekonensis; assembly: GCF_019145435.1. Classification (NCBI taxonomy): domain Bacteria; kingdom Pseudomonadati; phylum Pseudomonadota; class Gammaproteobacteria; order Pseudomonadales; family Pseudomonadaceae; genus Pseudomonas; species Pseudomonas ekonensis. The sequence continues at coordinate 1,573,940 of NZ_JAHSTS010000002.1, forward strand.
GACGTCCTCTACCTGGACGCCGACGAGGAAACCCTGCTCAAGCGCTTCTCGGAAACCCGCCGGCGCCACCCGCTGAGCAGCGCCAACCGTTCGCTGGCCGAAGCCATCGAGGACGAAACGGCCCTGCTCGGCCCCATCGCCGACCTGGCGGACCTGAAGGTCAACACCACCAGCCTGAACCTGTACCAATTGCGTGACACCATCAAGCTGCGCCTGCTGAACCAGCCGGAACCCGGTACGGCGTTCCTGGTGGAGTCGTTCGGTTTCAAACGCGGCATGCCGGTGGATGCCGACCTGGTGTTCGATGTACGCTGCCTGCCCAATCCGTACTGGAAACCTGAACTACGCGCACAGTCCGGCCTGGACGAGCCGGTGGCCGAATACCTCGCGGCGCAGCCGGAGGTCGAGGAGATGTTCCAGGACATCTACGCCTACCTGCTCAAGTGGCTGCCGCGCTTCGCCGCCAGCAACCGCGCCTACGTCACCATTGCCATCGGCTGCACCGGCGGGCACCACCGCTCCGTCTACCTGACCGAGCGCCTGGGCCAGGCGTTGCAGAAAACCCTGAAGAACGTCCAGGTCCGCCACCGCGACCTCACCTAAAGGATCCACACCGCGATGCCTGCTCTGGAAATCGAAATCATCAACAAACTGGGTCTGCATGCCCGGGCATCGGCCAAGTTCGTCGGTGTCGCCGGCCAGTTCCCGGATTGCACGATCAGGGTCGGCCGCACGCCGGAGACCACGGTGGACGGCAAGAGCATCATGGCCATGATGATGCTGGCCGCCGGCAAGGGCACGAAAATCCACCTGAGCACCGAAGGGCATCAAGAGAACGAAGCCATGGATGCGCTGGTGGCGCTGATCAACAACTACTTCGACGAAGGCGGCTGAGACCGTATTCGTCAGGAGGGAGCAAAGGCGCCCTCCTGAGGTTCAGCCCAACGCCGTATCCATCACCATCATCAGACAAAAGCCCACCAGCAGTCCCAGGCTGGCCAGCTTGTCATGGCCGTTGCGCCGCGACTCCGGAATCACTTCGTGGGTCACCACCAGCAGCATCGCCCCCGCCGCCAACGCCAACCCCAACGGCAACAGCACCTGCGCCAGGCTGACCAGCCACGCACACAGCAGCGCAAACACCGGCTCCACCAGCCCTGAGGCGGCACCGATCAGGAACGCCTTCATGCGCGACATCCCCGCCCCGGCCAGCACCAAGGCAATCACCAGCCCTTCCGGCACATCCTGCAAGGCAATGCCCATGGCCAGGCTGTCCGCGTCCGGCATGCCGCCGCCGGCCGACACGCCGACGGCCATGCCTTCAGGGATGTTGTGGGCGATGATGGCGAACACGAACAGCCAGATGCGCGGCGGGATCACCGGATGTTCGACGGTGCCGACCAGCATTTCCGGGGTCGCGCCAGAGACCCGGCGATCCACCAGGTACAGCCCGAACGCACCGGCCAGGATGCCCAGGCAGATCAGGCCGCTGGCCCCCCACGGTGTCATGCCCAGGCTCTCGGCGGCGGCGATGCCCGGCACGATCAGCGAAAACGCCGTCGCCGCCAGCATCACGCCGGCGCCGAACCCCAGCAGGGTGTCGCCGAGCGCCTGGGGCATGCGTCGGATCACCAGCACCGGTACCGCCCCCAGCGCCGTGCCGAGGGCGCAGAGCGCACCACCCTGCAACGCCCGCGATAGCCTCGGCTCGAGATCCAGCCATTCCAGCCCGTGGGCGACCAGCAAGGTCATGCCCGCCAACAGCAGCAGCGAGCCGAACGCGTAACGGAACATCCGCCCGCTGCCGATCGCCAGTGTTCCAGTGCCCATAGTCAGCCTTGAATTGTTTTTATCGGGGACTCAAGCCAGCGCCGCCTGATAGCGCGCAGCGACTTGCGGCCAATTGATCACGTTGTAGAACGCGCTGATGTATTCCGGCCGGCGGTTCTGGTAGCGCAGGTAGTAGGCGTGCTCCCAGACGTCGAGGCCGAGGATCGGCGTGTTGCCGTTCATCAGCGGGCTGTCCTGGTTGCCACTGCTCTCCACCAGCAGTCTTTTCTCCGGGGTGACGCTGAGCCAGGCCCAGCCGCTGCCGAAGCGGGACAACGCCGCTTTGGTGAACGCTTCCTTGAAAGCGTCGAGACCGCCCAGTTGCTCGTCGATGGCCTTGGCCAGCGCGCCGTCCGGCGCACCGCCGCCGTCGGGCACCATCACTTCCCAGAACAGCGAATGGTTGGCGTGGCCGCCGCCCTGGTTGATCACCGCCGTCCGCAGGCTTTCCGGCAGTTGCCGGACGCTGGCGACCAGCCGTTCCACCGGCCAACCGGCGTATTCCGTGCCCTCGACGGCGGCGTTGAGGTTGTTGATGTAGGTCTGATGATGCTTGGTGTAGTGGATCTCCATGGTCTGCGCGTCGATGTGCGGCTCAAGCGCGTCGTAGGCGTAGGGCAAGGCAGGCAGGGTAAAAGCCATTTCAATGGACTCCATGGTGGTGTGAGGCCGACGGCCGGCGCGCATTGCCGGCGTCCGGATGCAGCAGACGCTGGGTGCGCGGGTATTCGCCGTGCTCACTGATGAAATTGAGCAGCTCGACATAGGTCTTGCTGCTCTGGCGCAGCGCCGCTTCGCGCAGGGCCGGGCGCAGGCGTGCGTCCTGCATGGCCTGCAGCAGCCGCTGATGGATGGCGCACAGGTATTCGGCGCTCTCCTCCGGCTGGTTCAGGCGCAGGTGCAGGTCCGCCAGGTTGTGGTGCGAGATGACGCAGGCCGCCACCGCTTCGTCGGCGTCCGCCCAGCGCTCGAACAGCACCTGAGCCAGGGCCAGGGCTTGCAGATAGGCTTCGCGGGCATCGATCAGTTCGCCCAGCATGAAGCAGCGATTGGCCCGTTCGATCGTGCGTTTCCAGTGCTCCATGGTGAACCTCCAAAGCGGTGCGGCGCTTACACGCCGCCGGCGGTGAGTTTTTCGGGGTTGAGCAACGCTTCCAGTTCGCTGCGCGACAGGTCGGTGTGCTCCAGCGCGACGTCGATCACCGCGCGGCCCTGCTTGTAGGCCTGCTTGGCGATTTCGGCGGCCTTCTGGTAACCGATGATCGGGTTGAGCGCGGTCACCAGGATAGGGTTGCGCGAGAGCGCTTCCTTGAGGCGCGACTCGTTGACCTTGAAGCTGGCGATGGCTTTGTCGCCCAGCAGCCGGCTGGCGTTGGCCAGCAGTTCGATACTGTCGAGCAGGTTCTGGGCGATGATCGGCAGCATCACGTTCAGCTCGAAATTTCCCGACTGGCCGGCGACGGTGATGGCCGCGTCATTGCCGATCACTTGCGCGGCGACCATGGCGGTGGCTTCCGGGATCACCGGGTTGACCTTGCCGGGCATGATCGACGAGCCAGGCTGCAAGCCTTCCAGCTCGATCTCACCCAGGCCGGCCAAGGGGCCCGAGTTCATCCAGCGCAGGTCGTTGGCGATTTTCATCAGCGATACGGCGGTGGCCTTCAGCTGGCCGGAGACGGCGACGGCGGTGTCCTGCGAGCCGATCAGCGCGAACAGATCCTTGCCCGGCGTGAACTGCACGTGGGTGAGCTGGCTCAGGTGACGGCTGAAACGCCCGGCAAACTCCGGATGCGCGTTGATCCCGGTGCCGACCGCCGTGCCGCCCTGGGCCAGGGACTGCAGGCTCGGCAACAGATCCTGCAGGTGCCCGACGTTGGCCTTGAGCTGCTGAGCCCAGCCGTTGAGCACCTGGCTCATCCGCACGGGCATGGCATCCATCAAGTGGGTGCGGCCGGTCTTGACGTGGTGGTGGACCTGAACGGCCTTATGCTCGATCACCTGCACTAGGTGCAGCAGCGCCGGCAGCAGTTGCTCGTGCAGGGCCAGGGCGGCGCTGACATGGATGGTGGTGGGGATGATGTCGTTGCTGCTCTGGCCGCAGTTGACGTGATCGTTCGGGTTGACCGGCTCGCCCAGCAGACGGCTGGCCAGGGTCGCGATCACTTCGTTGGCGTTCATGTTGGAACTTGTGCCGGAGCCGGTCTGGAAGACATCCACCGGGAAATGCTGCATGAAGTCGCCTTCCAGCAAGCCTTGGGCGGCGTCGCTGATGGCCTTGCCTTGAGCGGCGCTGAGCTGGTTGAGCTCAACGTTGGCCCGGGCGGCGGCGGCCTTGGCCAGGATCAGCGCCCGGATGAACTGGGTGGGCATCGGCTTGCCGCTGATCGGGAAGTTATCCACCGCCCGCTGGGTCTGCGCGCCGTAGAGCGCGTCCGCCGGCACCTGCAGTTCGCCCATGCTGTCGCGCTCAATACGTGTCTTGGTCATCGGTGAATCCTTGGACTAGTTCAATGAGGGGAATCGAAGGAAGCAACTCGCAGGTCGCCAGTTGCCAGGTGAAGCTTTGCCAGCGCTTGAGCCGGCATTTGCACAGGGACAGGCGCTCCATCTCGCGCAGGGGGCGCCAGGCCTGATCGAGGCACAGGCTGCGCCAGTGCCACGGCAAGGCGATGTCGTTGGCGGTGTCCATCAGCAGACGGAAAGCGGTTTCGGCGATCGTCCAGGGCGACGTCGTCGTACAGCAGGCCAGGTATCGGCCTTCGGCGAGGTAATGGTCGATCAGGCGCGGTTCGTCCGGATCCATCGCACAGCGGATCTGGCGGCTCATCCAGCGCCAGCTTTCGAGGTAAGGCTGCTCGTGCAAGGCAGAACTCATGATTCCTGGCTCATCCGATAATGAGATTTATTATTAGATGATAATGAGAACCAAAACAAGGGCAACCAAATCTCGACGATCCCCTCACCGGTGCCAAAGCGGTCACCCCTTCACACGGGCGATGGCGTCAATGCAGGCGCCGCCAGGCGCTCCGGCGATCCTGCATTCCGGACACAAAAAAAGGCGCGCCACCTTTTGGATGGCGCGCCTTTTTGCGCAACGGTCGGGCTTAGCTGCCCGCGACGGTCATTCGCTCGATCAGCACCGATCCTGTGCGAATATTGCTGCGAAGTTCCAGATCATTGCCCACTGCGACAATCTGCTTGAACATGTCGCGCAGGTTGCCGGCGATGGTCACTTCCTGTACCGCGAACTGGATTTCGCCGTTCTCGACCCAATACCCCGCCGCTCCGCGCGAGTAGTCGCCAGTGACCATGTTCAGGCCGTGGCCCATCAGTTCGGTGACCAGCAGGCCCCGGCCCATGCGCCGCAGCAGCGCCGCCTGGTCCTCATCGCCATGGGTGACGAACAGGTTGTGCACGCCGCCGGCGTTGGCGGTGCTCGGCATGCCGAGCTTGCGGCCGGAATAGGTGCCGAGGATGTACGACACCAGCTCGCCCTTTTCGACGAACGGCTTGGCATAGGTCGCCAGCCCGTCGCCGTCGTAGGCCGCGCTGCCCATGGCGCGCATCAGGTGCGGGCGCTCATCGATGGTCAGCCACTCCGGAAACAGCTTCTGCCCCAGCGAGCCTTCGAGGAACGACGCCTTGCGGTACAGGCTGCCGCCGGACACCGCCGACAGGAAACTGCCGAACAGACCGCCGGCCAGCTCGGCCGAGAACAGCACCGGCACTTCGCAGGTCGGCACCGGGCGGGCGCCCAGACGGCTCGCCGCCCGCTGCGCGGCACGCTGGCCGATGCTCACCGGATCCGCCAGCAGACTGCCCTGGCGGTTCACGTCATACCAGTAGTCGCGCTGCATCTGGCCGTCGGCCTCGGCGATCATCACGCAACTGAGGCTGTGCCGGGTCGAGGCGTAGCCGCCGACGAAGCCGTGGCTGTTGCCGTAGACGCGGCAGCCCTGATGGGTGCTCAGCGTCGTGCCGTCGGCGTTCCTGATCCGCGCATCGGCGTCGAACGCCGCCGCCTCGCAGATCAGGGCTTTCTCGATGGCCTGCTCGGGGGTGATGTCCCAGGCGTGGAACAGGTCGAAATCCTGCACGTCCCTGGCCATCAGCGCGGCGTCGGCAAGGCCCGAGGCTTCGTCCTCGGAGGTGTGCCTGGCGATGGCCAGCGCGGCGGCGACGGTTTCGCGGATCGCGTCCGGCCCGGTCGCCGAGGTGCTGGCGGAGCCTTTGCGCTGGCCGACATACAAGGTGATGCCGAAGCCCTGGTCGCGGTTGAACTCGACCGTCTCGACTTCGCGCTGGCGCACCGACGTCGACAGCCCCTGCTCGAGCGACACCGCCACTTCGCAGGCGCTGGCCCCCTGGCGCTTGGCTTCGGCGAGGATCTGCTCGACCTGTTCCTGCAGGGCAGGCAATGCCTGCGGGCCGACGCTTTCAACTGCACTCATGCTCATCTCCACTCAAATTCTGCTTTCGGCTGGGGCCATCGAGCGACCGGGCCGGACAAGCGGCCCCCGACTGGTTATCATGGCGGCGTTTCTTTGCGGACTGCCACCATGGTTGATTCTTACGACGACTCCCTCGATACGGGAGAAAAAAGCAAATCCCAGGTCAAACGCGAGCTGCATGCTCTGGTTGACCTCGGCGAGCGCCTCACGACCCTCAAGCCCGACTTGTTGGCCAAACTGCCATTGACCGACCCGTTGCGCCGGGCCCTGGCCGATGCGCCCAAGCACGTGGCGCACATCGCACGCAAACGGCACCTGCAGTTCATCGGCAAGCTGATGCGCGACCAGGACACCGACGCCATTCTGGTGCTGCTCGACCAGCTCGACGCCTCCACCCGCCAGTACAACGAGCGTTTCCACAACCTCGAACGCTGGCGCGACCGCCTGATCGGCGGCGACGACGCGGTGCTGGAGAAGTTCGTCGCCGAATACCCGGAGACCGACCGTCAGCAACTGCGTTCCCTGATCCGTCAGGCCCAGCACGAGGTGGCGCGCAACAAGCCGCCGGCCTCCAGCCGTAAAATCTTCAAGTACATCCGAGAGCTGGACGAGACCCAACGCGGCCTGCGTTGATCATCGTCACCGGGTGGCCGCCCAAGGCGCCACCCGTAGCCCCTTCCCTTCTTAGGCGCCCGTGCCGCCCACGGTGATCGCGTCGATCTTCAGCGTCGGCTGGCCCACGCCCACCGGCACCGATTGCCCGTCCTTGCCGCAGGTGCCCACGCCGCTGTCCAGCGCCAGGTCGTTGCCGACCATCGACACCCGGCTCATGGCCTCCGGGCCGTTGCCGATCAGAGTCGCACCCTTGACCGGCGCGGTGATCTTGCCGTCCTCGATCAGGTACGCCTCGCTGGTGGAGAACACGAACTTGCCGCTGGTGATGTCGACCTGACCGCCGCCGAGGTTGGCGCAGTAGATGCCCTTCTTCACCGAGGCGATGATTTCCGCCGGGTCGCTTTCGCCGCCCAGCATGTAGGTGTTGGTCATCCGCGGCATCGGCAGGTGCGCGTAGGATTCGCGCCGGCCGTTGCCGGTGCGGGCCACGCCCATCAGGCGGGCGTTGAGCTTGTCCTGCATGTAGCCCTTGAGCACGCCGTTCTCGATCAGGGTGGTGCACTCGGTCGGGGTGCCTTCGTCGTCGACGCTCAGGGAGCCGCGGCGACCGCTCAAAGTGCCGTCATCGACGATGGTGCAGAGCCTGGAGGCGACCATTTCGCCCATCCGGCCGCTGTAGGCCGAGCTGCCCTTGCGGTTGAAGTCGCCTTCCAGGCCATGGCCGACCGCTTCGTGCAGCAGCACGCCAGACCAGCCCGAACCCAACACCACCGGCAACGTGCCGGCCGGCGCCGGAATCGCTTCCAGGTTGACCAGCGCCTGGCGCAGCGCCTCACGGGCATAGCCCATGGCACGGTCTTCGGCGAGGAAATAGCGGTAGTCGGTGCGCCCGCCGCCGCCATGGCCGCCCCGTTCGCGGCGACCGTTCTGCTCGACGATCACGCTGACGTTGAAGCGCACCAGCGGCCGCACGTCCGCCGCCAGCCCGCCGTCGGTGGAGGCCACCAGGATCCGCTCCCAGACGCCGGCCATGCTCACGCTGACCTGCTGGATGCGCGGATCGAGGGCGCGGGTGGCGACGTCGATGCGCTTGAGCAGGTCGACCTTCTCGGCGCGGGTCAGCACTTCCAGCGGATTGTCCGGCGCGTACAACTGCGCGACGTCCTGGGTGGTGAACGCCTGCACCTTGCCGTCCTGCCCGGCGCGGGAGATCGAGCGGGCGGCGCGGGCCGCAGCGCCCAGCGCTTCAAGCGTGATGGCGTTGCTGTAGGCGAAGCCGGTCTTCTCGCCGGACTGCGCCCGCACGCCGACGCCCTGGTCGAGGTTGAAGCTGCCTTCCTTGACGATGCCGTCTTCCAGCGACCAGGACTCGGAAATCTGCCCCTGGAAGTACAGGTCGGCGGCATCGATGCCGGGGCCGGCCAGGTCACCGAGCACGCCTTGCAGGCTCTCGATGGTCACGCCGCCGGGCGCCAACAGGTGGTCACTGACTGAGGACAACAACTCGCTCATAGGTTCTACGCCTTAAATTCGTGTTCTGAAGCAGGCCGCTGCGCGCCCTGCGAGAAAAACCGCCGGTGGGTGGCCACCGGCATCCGCGCCCGGATGGACGCCTGTTCGCTGCTGTCGCGCAGGGCCAGCAGCACGGCCTCGCCGGTGTCCTGCTGCGCCAGCACCCGGCCCCACGGGTCGATGATGGCTGCGTGGCCGAACGTCTCGCGCGGCCCCGGATGCGTCCCGCCCTGGGCCGCCGCCAGCACGTAGCACTGGGTCTCGATGGCCCGTGCGCGGATCAGCACTTCCCAGTGCGCCGCGCCGGTCACCGCCGTGAAGGCCGACGGCGCGGTGATCAGTTCGGCGCCGGCGGCCCGCAGTTCGCTGTACAGCTCCGGGAAGCGCAGGTCGTAGCACACCGTCAGCCCCAACCGGCCCACCGGTGTGTCCGCCACCACCACGCCGCTGCCATAAGCATAGTCATCGGATTCGCGGTAACGGCCGCGATTGTCCGCCACATCGACATCGAACAGGTGCAGCTTGTCGTACCGCGCAACGATTTCGCCCCGGTCATCGACCAACAGCGAGCAGGCATGGGACTTCGCCGCAGGCTGGCCCACCGGCGGCTGCGGCAACGTGCCGGCCACGATCCATAACCTGAGGTCGCGTGCGGTCTGTTTCAACCACGGCAGGATCGGCCCCTCGCCCAGCGCTTCGGCGCGGCCGATGTCGGCGATGTCGCGGCGGCCCATGGCGGCGAAGTTCTCCGGCAGCACCGCCAGCTTCGCGCCCGCTTCGGCCGCCTGCTCAAGCAGGCGACGGGCATCGCGCAGGTTGGCCGGCACATCGCTCTGGCTGACCATTTGAATCACCGCTAAAGACATGGCGCACTCCGCAAGAGGTTTGCGGCCATGCTACTCCATCGGTACCGGGCCTGGCTGTTCAAAAGGGCTTGTCGAAGGTGATTTTCGGCTCTTTCCACGGGCCCTTGACCGTGTACTTGACGCTGGCGAACCGCGCCACGCGGTCGCCGATCAGCTTGTCGATCAGGAACAGCGCGCCGCCGACCGCCGGCGCTCCCACGATCAGCGCTGCGATCGGCAGGTTGTTGGTCACCGGCAAGGTCACCAGCAGCCGGGCGTCCACCTGGTCGCCGACCAGGTCCAGGGTGCCGTTGAGCTCAATGTTGCTCGACGGCCCGGTCAGCAGGATCGGTTCACGGGTCACGTAGACGCCGTTGGTCGCCACCAGCAGGCCCTTCACCCGGTCATAGCTCAAGCCTTTGCCGAACAGGTCGGAGAAGTCCAGGCGCAGGCGCCGGCCGATGGAGTTGAAGTTGAGCAGGCCGAACACCCGCAGCGCCTGGGCGCCGCCCTCCACCTCGACGAACTGGCCCTTGTTCAGCGACGCATCGAGGGTGCCGGAGAAGCGCTTGGTCGCCAGCCACGCCGGCGAGCCCGGCCAGCGGCCGTCGACGTCCATGTGAAACTCTTCGCTGGTCACGCTCGGCGCGAACCCCCAGCCCTTGAGCACGTCGGCGAGGTTCTTGCCGCCGATCCGGCCTTTGTACCAACTGCTGGTGGCGCCCGGCGTACCTTCCCAGCCGCCGCTGCCCTGCAGCAGGATGCCCTTGAGGCCCAGGTCTAGGTTGCTCAGGGCGATGCCCTTGGCGGTCGGCCGCACTTTGAGCGACCAGCCGCCCACCAGGTCCTGGCCCTGGAACAGTTGGTTGACGGTGATGTCCAGCGCCGGAATCTTGCTCGGATCGACCGAGGCCAGAGGATCGGGCGCGTTTTCGTCAGCCTGCACCGCCGGATCCGGCGCCGGCAGGCGCACGTATTGCAGGTTCACCGCGATCGGTGCGCCATTGGCGTCGGGGATCGCGACCGTGCCCTTGGCCTGCCGGCTGTCCAGCGCCAGCGCCCAGGCACCCGCCTTGCGGTTGAGCTGCACCGACGCCTGATCCAGCGTGGTGCCGAACGCCGTAAGCCTGTCGACCTTGAAATCGGCGCTGCTCAGCAGTTGCCTGGCGCTGCCGCCCGGATCCTTGCCGGCGTACTTGTCCACCAGATCCTGCCACGGTTTGACGTCCAGTTCCGACAGCACGCCGCGCACCCGCAGCCCCTTGCCGCCGGGCAACACCGCCTCGCCCGCGCCGAGGAACAGCTCCCCGCGGCCGTCGGCGAAATTGCCCGGCGGCGCCGCGAAGGTGAAATTGGCCAACTGATCGTAATTGACCCAGTAGCGCCGCTCCGGCCCTTGCAGGGTCATGCGGAACACCGTGTCGCGCCCGGTGCTGGCCGGCATGCCGAAGGGCGCCGGCAGATCCACCGCCACGCCCTTGAGGCTGGAGCTGACCATCAACTGGCTGTCGGCGCCGTCCAGGTTCACCTGCAACTGATAGGGAACCGTACCGGACACCGGCAACGGTTGGGTCACACCGAGCCAGTCGGTGAGTTTCTTCACCTCGACCTGCCCGGAGGCGGCCACGCGGGTCTTGAGCCGGCCCGGGCCGCCGTCGGCGAAGATCTGCGCGGTCACCGGCTTGTCGAACGCCCGCGCAGCGATGTTCTGCCCGCTCAGGCCCTTGGCGCTGTCGAACCGGAAATCGCCCTTGAGCTGGGTCAGCTCAAGCTTGGGCTCGGCCAGCTTCAGCCGCGCGTTGGCCGGCTTGAAGTCGACGAGGATCTTCGGCGCATCGCCCTTGGCCAGCGGCACGTCCAGCTTCAGCTTGCCGGTCAGTTCGCCCTCGCCTTCCCAGCCGGCGAAGGTCTCGGCGGTGCCGATCGGCGCTTCCTGAAGAATCTTCAGGCCGTCGCCCAGTCCGCCGGCGAACGCGCCGTCGAGGAGCAAATGGCTGTGTTCGCCTTCCGGCGCGTGGGGAATGTTGACGAACACGTCGCTGACCTGGGTGTCGAGCAACTGGCCCTTCTGCGCCACGATCCGGATGCCGCTGTCTTCGATGAACACGTCGCCGCTGACCTTGCTCACATGAGGCCAGCCCGGCTGGAACGCGAGTTCGGCGTCATGCACCTTGAAGAACAGGCTGATGCTGCGGTCCGCGTCGGCCGCGCCCTTGTTCAGCGACCCCTGGTACTGGAAGAAGCCCTGATCCACCGCACCCTTGAGGATCGCGGTGCGCAGCCATTCGTCGACGGCCGGGTTGAGGACCTGGGGCAGGTACTTGGCGGTGTAGCGTCCGTCGCCGTCCACCAGGCCGACGCGCAAGTCCATGTAGTCTTCCTGGTCGTGCTCAAAATGCAGGCGGATCAGGAAGTCGCCGGCGATCTTGCCCTCTTCGCCCAGCACCTTCAGGTACGGCGCGATCAGGGTGAAGCCTTCCTTGTCGAGCTTCCAGGTCAAGCGGGCGTTGGCCTGGATGTATTGCCACGGCTTGGCGAAGATCGGGTCCAGGTGCAGGACAAAGTCCTTGCTGTCCATCCGCAACTCGCCGCCGCCCAAGTTGCCGCTGAGGCTGCCGCTGACGTTCCGCGCCGCCGGGGCGCCGTGGTAGGCGTCGAAGCCGACCCGGTCGAGGTTGGCGGCGAAGCTGAACCGCGAGTCGTCGGTGGCGTTGGGGCGCACATCCAGCAGCACGTTGCGCAGTCCGCCGGTCACCTTCAGGCGCTCGACCACCGTGGCGAACCCTTGCGGCAATGGCCCCAGGGCATTGAGCAACGGCGTGATCGGCGTCAGGTCGACCCGGTCGGCCTGCAGGTGCCACAGTTCTTCGGCCTTGTCGCTGGCGGCGGTCTGCTTGATCTGCACTCGGGATTCCCAGCGGGTTTCGCCGAAGTTCATCGCCAGGGAATCGAGGGTGACGGTGGCGCCGTCGCGGTTGCGCTCGTAGTAAGCGTTGAGGGCCAGGTTGTCGATCCGGATCGGCTTGCGCTCGGCATAGGCGCCGGTCAGCTGCGGCGCGTTCAGGCGCAGGGCGGCGCTCTGCAGCGTTCCTTCGCGCCAGTCGATCCACAGTTCGCCGCCGGCCTTGATCTGGGAGAAATTCCACTGCTGGGTCAGGCGCTCCGGCAACCATTTGGCCCAGTCGCTCTGCGGCAGGCTCAGGTAGCCCTCCACGGCGCTGTCCTGCCACTGGCCGGCGCGGATCCGCGTGCGCAGGCTGGTCGCCACCGGCTGGCCGTCGGGCAGGGTCAGGCGCACGTCCAGCCGCTGGCGGACGGCGCCGGTCTTGAGGTTGAGGCCGACGTAGGTGAAGGTCAGCGGCGCGTGATCGAGCGGCTGCAAGGTCACCTGGCTGTCGAGCACGGACAGCTGCTGCACGATCTGCATGCGGTCGAACAATTGCTGCGGATCCAGCGGCTGGTCCTGCTTGACCGGCAACCCTTCCAGGGCCCAACTGCCGTCTTCGCCTTCCTTGAGGCTGATCTTCAGGCCGTTGAGTTCGAGGTGGGCGATGCGCACTTCCCGGGCCAACAGGCTGGCCCACAGATCAGGCACGGCACGCACCCGATCCAGGCGCAGGGTATTGGCGCCCTCGCCGACCGTCACGTCGTGGGCCAGCAGGATCGGCGCGAATCCGCTCCAATCGCCTTCGAGCTCGCCGATCTGCAGCGGCATGCCGAGGGCGGCGCCGGCCTTCTGCTCGACGTCGGCGCGGTACTCGGCCACCAGCGGCGCCAGTTCCCGGCCGAGGCTGACGTACAACGCCATCAACACCAGTGCCAGCGCGCACAGGCCCAATCCCCAGCGGGTGAGTGCGGCCAGAATACGGGTCAGACGCTCCATGTCAGTTGGCTCCCATGGCAAAAAAACTGCGAAAAGCTGAGGCCAGCCGTTTCAGGACAAAGGCGACGCAGGGGATCAGAGCAGCACCACGTCATATTGTTCCTGGGAATACATGGTTTCTACCTGAAAGCGTATGGTGCGGCCAATGAACGCTTCAAGCTCGGCAACGTTGCCGGACTCTTCGTCGAGCAGCCGATCCACCACTTTCTGGTTCGCCAGCACGCGATAGCCCTCGGCCTGATAGGCTCGGGCCTCGCGCAGGATCTCACGGAAAATCTCGTAACAAACGGTTTCCGGGGTCTTCAGCTTGCCGCGCCCCTGGCAACTGCTGCACGGCTCGCACAGCACTTGCTCAAGGCTCTCGCGGGTGCGCTTGCGGGTCATCTGCACCAGACCCAGTTCGGTGATGCCGATGATGTTGGTCTTGGCGTGGTCGCGCTCCAGTTGCTTTTCCAGGGTGCGCAGCACCTGGCGCTGGTGCTCTTCGTCTTCCATGTCGATGAAGTCGATGATGATGATCCCGCCCAGGTTGCGCAGGCGCAGTTGCCGGGCGATCGCGGTGGCGGCTTCGAGGTTGGTCTTGAAGATGGTCTCTTCGAGGTTGCGGTGGCCGACGAACGCTCCGGTGTTCACGTCGATGGTGGTCATGGCTTCCGCCGGATCCACCACCAGATAGCCGCCGGACTTGAGCGGCACCTTGCGCTCCAGGGCCTTCTGGATCTCGTCCTCTACGCCGTACAGGTCGAAGATCGGCCGCTCGCCCGGGTAATGCTCCAGGCGGTCGGCGATCTCCGGCATCAGTTCGGCGACGAACTGCGTGGTTTTCTGGAAGGTCTCCCGGGAGTCGATGCGGATCTTCTCGATCTTCGGGCTGACCAGGTCGCGCAGCGTGCGCAGGGCCAGGCCGAGATCCTCGTAGATCACGTTCGGCGCGCCGATGGTCTTGATCTGGGCGCTGATCTGGTCCCAGAGCCTGCGCAGGTAGCGGATGTCCATCAGGATCTCGTCGGCCCCGGCGCCTTCGGCGGCGGTGCGCAGGATGAAGCCGCCGGCTTCCTTGATGTCTTCCTTGGCCACGCAGTCGCTGACCACCTGCTTGAGGCGTTCGCGCTCGGCTTCGTCCTCGATCTTCAGGGAAATGCCGACATGGGCGGTGCGCGGCATGTAGACCAGATAACGCGACGGGATCGACAGCTGGGTGGTCAGGCGCGCCCCTTTCGAGCCGATGGGGTCCTTGGTCACCTGCACCACCAGGCTCTGGCCTTCGTGCACCAGGGCGCCGATGCTCTCCACCGCCGGCCCTTCGCGCAGGGAGATTTCCGAGGCGTGGATGAACGCGGCGCGGTCCAGGCCGATATCGACGAACGCCGCCTGCATGCCCGGCAGCACGCGCACGACCTTGCCTTTGTAGATGTTGCCGACGATCCCGCGTTTTTGCGTGCGCTCGACATGCACTTCTTGCAGCACACCGTTTTCGACCACCGCCACGCGCGATTCCATCGGCGTGATGTTGATCAGGATCTCTTCACTCATGGCAGGGTCTCGTTCAGGCGTGTTCACGGTAATGGCCGCATCTTGATCCGCACGGCGCTCACTGCGCGTTCAGGGTTTGCCAACAGGGTATGCCGAAATGGCCCAGCAGTTCTGCGGTTTCGCACAACGGCAAACCGACGACCGCCGAATAGCTGCCGTCCAGGCCCGCCACGAACACCGCGCCGAGGCCCTGGATGCCGTAGCCGCCGGCCTTGTCCCGGGGTTCGCCGCTGGCCCAGTAGGCGACGGCCTCCGTTTGGCCGATCGCGCGGAAACGCACCCGGCTGCGCACCACTTGCGACTCGCAGCGGCCGTCCTCGACCAAGGCGATCGCCGTCAGCACTTCATGCTCCCTGCCGGACAACATCATCAGCATGGCGCATGCATCGGCTTCGTCCACCGGTTTGCCGAGAATTTTGCCGTCCAGCACCACGGCGGTGTCGGCCCCCAGCACGCAGCCCCCGTCGCTCGAACCGACGGCACGGCGGCCGGCCTCGGCCTTGCCGCGGGCCAGGCGCTCGACATAGGCGGACGGGGTTTCATGGGGTGACGGGGTTTCGTCGATGTCCGCGCTGACGGCGGTGAACGGCACGCCGATCTGCGTGAGCAGTTCACGCCGGCGCGGTGAGCCGGAGGCGAGGTAAAGCGGCTTCATCAAGACATCTCCCTGTTTGGTGCCCTGCCTCGCACATGCCATTTCCGTTTGGCGAGGCAAGGCGCCGTCACGGGCGCATGCCTGGGCAGATCAATTGATTTTGTAGCGGCGGCGCAACCCACGCAAAGCGAAGCTGACCCAAGGCCAGAGCAACGCGCTGACCAGCGCCGGCAGCACCAGCGCCAGCGTCGGCTGACGGTTGCCGGTCAAGGCGCTGAGCCACAGCTGAACCAGTTGCGCGAGGCCGAAGATCACCAGGATCACCAGGCTCTGCTGCCACATCGGGAACATCCGCAGGCGCTGCTGCAACGACAGCACCAGGAACGTGATCAGGGTCAGGATCAAGGCGTTCTGCCCCAGCAGCGTGCCGTACAGCACGTCTTCGGCCAACCCCAGGCAAAACGCGGTGACCATGCCGACCCTCTGCGGCAAGGCCAGCGCCCAGAACGCCAGCAGCAGGGCCAGCCACAGCGGGCGCAGGATTTCCATGAACTGCGGCAACGGCGAAACGCTGAGCAGCATGCCGATGAAGAACGTCAGCCAGACCATCCAGCCGTTACGGGAAGCGGTGGCCCCGACCATTATTCCTGTCTCCCGGTGGTGGCTGGCGCAGCGGCCGGCGGTTTGGCCGCCGGTCGCGCAGCAGGCTGGGCGGCCGGTGGCTTGGCGGCGGTGGCGGCTGGCGGTTTCGTGGCGGCCGGGGCCGACGCCGGCGGCTTGCCGGCCGCAGGCTTGGCCGGGGTTGCGGCCGTTGGGGCCGCAGCGGCCGGGCTGGCCGCCGCCGGGGTCGCCGCAGGCACCGTGACCGGCTTGGGCACGGTCGCCGGAATCACCGGGCCGCCACCGAGGGCGTCGAGGTTTTCCTGGGCCTGGGCCGCGTCGTTCGCGCGCTCTTCGGCGGTGCGGTTGTCGCTGAACACCAGCAGCATGTAGCGGCTGCGGTTCAGGGCGGCGGTCGGCACGGCACGGACGATGGCGAACGGCTGGCCGGAATCGTGGATCACTTCCTTGACCGTCGCCACCGGGTAGCCGGCCGGGAAACGCTGGCCCAGGCCGGAGCTGACCAGCAGGTCGCCTTCCTTGATGTCGGCGGTGTCGGCCACATGGCGCAGTTCCAGGCGCTCCGGGTTGCCGGTGCCGCTGGCGATGGCCCGCAGGCCGTTGCGGTTCACCTGCACCGGGATGCTGTGGGTGGAGTCGGTCAGCAGCAGCACGCGGGAGGTGTACGGCATCAGCTCGACCACCTGGCCCATCAGGCCGCGGGCGTCGAGCACCGGCTGGCCGAGCACCACGCCGTCGCGCTCGCCCTTGTTGATGATGATGCGGTGGGTGAACGGGTTCGGGTCCATGCCGATCAGTTCGGCGACCTCGACCTTCTCGTTGACCAGCGCTGACGAGTTCAGCAACTCGCGCAGGCGCACGTTCTGCTCGGTGAGGGCGGCCAGCTTCTGCAGGCGGCCCTGCAGCAGCAGGTTCTCGGTCTTGAGTTTTTCGTTGTCGGCGATCAGCTCGGTGCGGCTGCCGAACTGGCTGGCGACACCGTCCCAGAGCCGTCCGGGCAGGTCGGTGATCCAGTAGGCGTCCATCAGCACCAGCGACATCTGGCTGCGCGCAGGCTTGAGCAGACTGAAGCGGGCATCGACCACCATCAGCGCGACCGACAGCACGGCCAGCACCAGCAGGCGCACGCCCAATGAGGGGCCCTTGGCGAAAAGCGGTTTAATAGGCCGCTCCTTCCGGGCAGATGTTCTGTTTATTCATACGGCATCAAACCGGCCTGGATGAAAACTGACAGAAGATAAACGCCGACAGGCAGCACTGCAAAGTGCTGCCTGTGCGTTCACCCACGTATTGCGCCCGGCGACTTATTCGCTGGAGAGCAGGTCCATGGTGTGCTTGTCCATCATTTCCAAAGCACGGCCGCCGCCACGGGCAACGCAGGTCAGCGGGTCTTCGGCGACGATCACCGGCAGACCGGTTTCCTGGGCCAGCAGCTTGTCCAGGTCACGCAGCAGCGCGCCGCCGCCGGTCAGCACCAGGCCGCGCTCGGCGATGTCGGAAGCCAGTTCCGGAGGCGATTGCTCCAGGGCGCTCTTCACGGCCTGAACGATGGTCGCCAGGGACTCTTGCAGAGCCTCCAGCACTTCGTTGGAGTTCAGGGTGAATGCGCGCGGAACGCCTTCGGCCAGGTTGCGGCCGCGGACGTCGACTTCACGGACTTCGCCGCCCGGGTAGGCGGTGCCGATTTCCTGCTTGATGCGCTCGGCGGTGGATTCGCCGATCAGGCTGCCGTAGTTGCGGCGCACGTAGGTGATGATCGCTTCGTCGAAGCGGTCGCCGCCGACGCGGACGGATTCGGCGTAGACCACACCGTTCAGGGAGATCAACGCGATCTCGGTGGTGCCGCCGCCGATGTCGACGACCATCGAGCCGCGGGCCTCTTCGACCGGCAGGCCGGCACCGATCGCAGCAGCCATCGGCTCTTCGATCAGGAACACTTCGCGGGCACCGGCGCCGAGGGCCGATTCACGGATGGCACGACGCTCGACCTGGGTGGACTTGCACGGAACGCAGATCAGCACGCGAGGGCTGGGCTGCAGGAAGCTGTTTTCGTGAACCTTGTTGATAAAGTATTGCAGCATCTTTTCGCAGACGCTGAAGTCGGCGATCACGCCGTCCTTCATCGGACGAATGGCGGCAATGTTGCCCGGCGTACGGCCGAGCATGCGCTTGGCTTCGGTGCCGACAGCCACGACACTTTTCTGGTTACCGTGTGTCCGGATGGCCACAACCGATGGCTCGTTCAGGACGATACCGCGCTCGCGCACGTAAATAAGGGTGTTGGCAGTGCCCAGGTCAATGGAAAGATCGCTGGAAAACATGCCACGCAGTTTCTTGAACATGGGAAAGGGACCCTAGGCAACGCGTGGGTAAAAAAGTGCGGCAAACTCTAACAACGACAGGGATTTTGGGCAAGGCGCCAATATGTTAAATTGGCCGCTTTTCTGCGCACCAAGCCCCACAATCGCGGCCTTATGACCGTAGAAGTGCGGTAGTGTTCCGACAATCTAACACAGGGACGCCGTCCGTCCTGTTTTCCACTGGAGAATCCCGATGGCGCTAGAACGCTCCGACGTGGAAAAAATCGCTCATCTGGCCTGCCTGGGCCTCAATGAAGCCGATCTTCCACACATCACTTCGGCCCTCAACAGCATCCTGGGGCTGGTCGACGAAATGCAGGCCGTCGACACCGACGGCATCGAGCCGCTGGCCCACCCGCTGGAAGCCAGCCAGCGCCTGCGCGCCGACGTCGTCACCGAAAGCAATCACCGCGAGGCCTATCAGTCCATCGCACCAGCGGTCGAAAACGGCCTGTACCTGGTTCCGAAAGTCATCGACTAAAGGGAAAGAGCCTGCAATGCATCACATGACTCTGGCCGAGATCGCCCGCGGTCTGGCCGACAAGAAGTTTTCCTCCGAAGAGCTGACCAAGGCCCTGCTGGCGCGCATCGCCCAGCTCGACCCTCAGATCAACAGCTTCATCAGCCTCACCCAAGAGCTGGCCCTGGCCCAGGCGAAAGCCGCCGACGCCCGCCGCGCCAACGGTGAGAGCGGCGCCCTGCTCGGCGCGCCGATCGCCCACAAGGACCTGTTCTGCACCCAGGGCATCCGCACCAGCTGCGGCTCGAAGATGCTCGACAACTTCAAGGCCCCGTACGACGCCACCGTGGTCGCCAAGCTGGCCGCCGCCGGCACCGTGACCCTGGGCAAGACCAACATGGACGAATTCGCCATGGGTTCGGCCAACGAGTCGAGCTGGTACGGCGCGGTGAAGAACCCGTGGAACCTGGAGCACGTGCCGGGCGGTTCGTCCGGCGGTTCCGCCGCCGCCGTGGCCGCGCGCCTGCTGCCGGCCGCCACCGCCACCGACACCGGCGGCTCGATCCGCCAGCCTGCGGCGTTCACCAACCTGACCGGCCTGAAGCCGACCTACGGCCGCGTTTCGCGCTGGGGCATGATCGCCTACGCGTCGAGCCTCGACCAGGGCGGCCCGCTGGCCCGCACCGCCGAAGACTGCGCGATCCTGCTGCAGGGCATGGCCGGGTTCGACCCGAACGACTCCACCAGCATCGACGAGCCGGTGCCGGACTACACCGCCGGCCTCAACGGCTCGCTGCAGGGCCTGCGCATCGGCGTGCCGAAGGAATACTTCGGCGCCGGCCTCGACCCGCGCATCGCCGAACTGGTCCAGAACAGCATCCAGCAGCTGCAGAAGCTCGGTGCCGTGATCAAGGAAATCAGCCTGCCGAACATGCAGCACGCGATTCCGGCGTACTACGTGATCGCCCCGGCGGAAGCCTCTTCCAACCTGTCGCGTTTCGACGGCGTGCGCTTCGGCCACCGCTGCGAAGCCCCGAAGAACCTGGAAGACCTGTACAAGCGCTCCCGCGGCGAAGGCTTCGGCGCGGAAGTGCAGCGCCGGATCATGGTCGGCGCCTACGCGCTGTCCGCCGGCTACTACGACGCCTACTACCTGAAGGCGCAGAAGATCCGCCGCCTGGTGAAAAACGATTTCATGGCCGCGTTCAATGACGTCGACGTCATCCTCGGCCCGACCACGCCGAACCCGGCCTGGAAGCTCGGCGCCAAGAACAGCGATCCGGTCGCCGCGTACCTGGAAGACGTCTACACCATCACCGCCAACCTCGCGGGCCTGCCGGGCCTGTCGATGCCGGCCGGTTTCGTCGACGGCCTGCCGGTCGGCGTGCAGCTGCTCGCTCCGTATTTCCAGGAAGGTCGCCTGTTGAACGTCGCCCACCAGTATCAGCTCAACACTGACTGGCACACCCGCACCCCAACCGGCTTCTGAGGAGACGCACATGCAATGGGAAGTCGTGATCGGGCTGGAGATTCACACCCAGCTCACCACCCGGTCGAAAATCTTTTCCGGTAGTTCCACCACCTTCGGTTCCGAGCCGAACACCCAGGCCAGCCTGATCGACCTGGGCATGCCCGGCGTGCTGCCGGTGCTCAACCAGGAAGCCGTGCGCATGGCCGTGATGTTCGGCCAGGCGATCGACGCCGAGATCGGCCAGCACAACGTGTTCGCCCGCAAGAACTACTTCTATCCGGACCTGCCCAAGGGCTACCAGATCAGCCAGATGGAGCTGCCGATCGTCGGCAAGGGCCACCTGGACATCGCCCTGGAGGACGGCACGGTCAAGCGCGTCGGCATCACCCGCGCCCACCTTGAGGAAGACGCCGGCAAGAGCCTGCACGAAGAGTTCGGCGGCGCCACCGGCATCGACCTGAACCGCGCCGGCACGCCGCTGCTGGAGATCGTCTCCGAACCGGACATGCGCAGCGCCAAGGAAGCCGTGGCCTACGTCAAGGCGATCCACGCGCTGGTGCGCTACCTGGGCATCTGCGACGGCAACATGGCCGAAGGCTCGCTGCGCTGCGACTGCAACGTGTCGATCCGCCCCAAAGGCCAGGCCGAGTTCGGCACCCGCTGCGAGATCAAGAACGTCAACTCGTTCCGCTTCATCGAGAAGGCGATCAACTCCGAGATCCAGCGCCAGATCGACCTGATCGAAGACGGCGGCAAGGTGATCCAGCAGACCCGCCTGTACGACCCGAACAAGGACGAGACCCGCCCGATGCGCAGCAAGGAGGAAGCCAACGACTACCGTTACTTCCCCGATCCGGACCTGCTGCCGGTGGTCATCGAGCAAGCCTACCTGGACGAGGTGCGCGCCACCCTGCCGGAACTGCCGCCGCAGAAGCGCGAGCGCTTCCAGAGCCAGTTCGGCCTGTCGGCCTACGATGCAAACGTGCTGGCCACCAGCCGCGAGCAGGCGGACTACTTCGAACAGGTCGCGGGCATCAGCGGCGACGCCAAGCTGGCGGCGAACTGGGTGATGGTCGAGCTGGGCAGCCTGCTCAACAAGCAAGGCCTGGACATCGAGCAGTCGCCGGTCTCGGCCGAGCTGCTGGGCGGCATGCTGCAGCGCATCAAGGACAACACCATCTCCGGCAAGATCGCCAAGGTGGTGTTCGAAGCGATGGCCAACGGTGAAGGCAGCGCGGACGAGATCATCGACAAGCGCGGCCTCAAGCAAGTGACCGACACCGGCGCGATCTCCGCGGTGCTGGACGAAATGCTCGCCGCCAACGCCGAGCAGGTCGAGCAGTACCGTGCGGCGGACGAAGCCAAGCGCGGCAAGATGTTCGGCTTCTTCGTCGGCCAGGCCATGAAGGCGTCCAAGGGCAAGGCCAACCCGCAGCAAGTGAACGAACTGCTCAAAAGCAAGCTCGAAGGCTGACCACAATGGAGCCGGATTCCAATCTAGGCTCCAGTCCCTGTGGGAGCCCGCCTGCTGGCGATGACGGACTGACATTCAGCCTCCGGTTGTCTGTCGTTGCGCAATCGCCGGCGGGTTGGCTCCCGCAACTGTTTTCGGGAACCCTTCGAATGAAGCGCCTGCTCTTGAGTTGCGCCCTGCTTTCCTTGCTGGCCGGTTGCGCCAGCTCCGGCACCATCGACCCGCACGGTTACGACCAGACCGGCGTCGCCTCCTATTACGGCGCCAAGCACCACGGCAAACGCACCGCCAGCGGTGAGCCGTTCAACCAGAATGCCTTGACCGCCGCCCACCGCCAGCTGCCGTTCGGCACGCGGGTGAAGGTCACCAACCTGAAAAACGACAGATCCTGCGTCGTGCGCATCAACGACCGCGGCCCGCACACCCGCGGGCGCCTGATCGACCTTTCGCGCGAAGCCGCGCAGCGCCTGGGCATGATCGGCAGCGGCACCGCCCGGGTACGGGTGCAGGCCCTCGAAGACTGATGGAGCGCCGACCATTTTCGCCTTAGCCGAGCTGCCCCTGATCAGCGTGATCGAACTGCTCAGCGGACTGATCCTGCTGATCGCCGGCGCCGAACTGATGGTGCGCGCCGCCGTCCGCCTGGCCACTCGCCTGCACGTGCGCCCGCTGATCATCGGCCTGACCCTCGTCGCCCTCGGCAGCAGCGCCCCGCAGATGGCGGTCAGCCTGCAGGCCGCGCTGACCCACAACCCCGACATCGCCGTCGGCAGCGTGGTCGGCGCCAGCATCTTCAACATCCTCGTCACCCTGGGCCTGTCGGCTCTGATCATCCCGTTGCGGGTGTCGCGGCAACTGGTGCGCCTGGACATTCCGCTGATGATCGGCGCCAGCCTGCTGGTGTTCGCGCTGGCCTGGAACAAGGAACTGGGGCACATCGACGGCCTCGTGCTGCTGGGCGCCCTGGCCCTGTACCTCGGCCTGCTCAGGCGCCAGTCGCGGCACTCGGCGCGCCCCCACGCCGAACACCCGCAGGATCCGCAGGCCTCATGGGCCGTCAGCGTGCTGATGATCGTCGGCGGCCTGGCCATGCTGGTGTTCGCCGGGCGCCTGCTGCTGGGCGCCGCCGTGGCGGTGGCCACCGACCTGGGTTTCTCCGAGCGGATCATCGGCCTGACCGTGGTGGCGGTCGGCACCTCGCTGCCGGAACTCGCCACCTCGCTGATCGCCGCCCTGCGCGGGCAGCGCGACATCGCCGTGGGCAACGTGATCGGCGCCAACCTGTTCAACCTGCTCGGCGTGCTGGGCTTCACCGCGCTGGTGTCGCCGACGCCGCTGTCGGTCTCCCCCAACGCGCTGGACTTCG
Source organism: Pseudomonas ekonensis (assembly GCF_019145435.1). Taxonomy (NCBI): domain Bacteria; kingdom Pseudomonadati; phylum Pseudomonadota; class Gammaproteobacteria; order Pseudomonadales; family Pseudomonadaceae; genus Pseudomonas; species Pseudomonas ekonensis. The sequence continues at coordinate 1,596,956 of NZ_JAHSTS010000002.1, forward strand.
ACCTGCCGGTGATGCTCGGCGTCGCCGTGCTGTGCCTGCCGGTGTTCTATTCCGGCTACCGGGTGACCCGCGCCGAGGGCCTGTTGCTGCTCGGCCTGTACCTGGCCTACGGGCTGCACCTGCTGTCGTTCACCACCGGCATGCCGCTGGCGGGCAAGCTGGAGCGGTTGATGCTGTTTTATGTGCTGCCGACGCTGCTGGCGTTTCTGTTTTTCACGTCCGTGCGCGCCTGGCGCCGCCAACACCACAAGAGGGATGTGCCATGACCGATTCGAAGAAGACCGGGGTAGAGATCCGCCGCCAGGTGATGGGCGATGCGTTCGTCGACCGCGCCCTGGGCAGCGCCACCGAGTTCACCCGGCCGCTGCAGGACTTCGTCAACGAACACGCCTGGGGCGGCGTGTGGAACCGCGAAGGCCTGCCGCTCAAGACCCGCAGCCTGATCACCCTCGCCGCGCTGACGGCACTCAAGTGCCCGCAGGAACTGAAGGGCCACGTGCGCGGCGCGCTGAACAACGGCTGCACCGTGGAGGAGATCCGCGAGGCGCTGTTGCACTGCGCGGTGTATGCCGGCGTGCCGGCGGCGATCGATGCGTTCCGGGCGGCGCAGGAAGTGATCGACACTTACCAGAAACCCGAGTGAGTTTGCCGGCGCCTGATCGGGCGCCATCGCTGGCGAGTCGAGCCTTCCCACCGCAGTTCCCAAAGGGTTCTGCGGTGCGGATGCAATCACATTGGCAATACAAGACCCTGTGGGAGCTGGCTTGCCGGCGATGGGGCCCTCAAGGACACCCTCAATCCGCCGGTCAGATCCACCCGCCCCACTGCAAAAAGAAGATCCCGATGTTGGTGGTGACCGCCGCCATCAAGGTGGTCATGACGATGATCGCCGCCGCCAGCTCATGGTTGCCCTGCGCCGCACGGGCCATGACGAAACTGGCCGCGGCGGTCGGGCTGCCGAAGTACAGGAACAGAATCCCCAGCTCCGCCCCCCGAAAGCCCCACAGCCAGGCGCCGAGCGTCGCCAGCACCGGCAGGCCGACCATCTTAACCAGGCTGGAACTGAGCGCCATGTTGCCGCTCTTGCGCAGCGCCGCCAGCGACAGCGTGCCGCCGATGCAGATCAGCGCCAGCGGCAAGGTGGTCTGCGCCAGGTATTGGCCGGAGGTCTCCAGCCACCCCGGCAAGGCAATCTTGAAGTAGGCGAACGGCGCCGCCGCGATCACGCTGATGATCAGCGGGTTGCTGACCACGCTTTTGCAGATGCTCCACGGGTCGGACTTGATCACCGGGCTGTACACCGCCAGCACAATGGTCGAGAGGGTGTTGTAGAACAGGATCACCAGCGCCGCGAGGATCGCCCCGAGGGAGATCCCGTAGTCGCCGTACATGCTCGCCGCCAGCGCCAGGCCGATCACCCCGTTGTTGCCGCGGAACGCGCCTTGGGTATAGATGCCGCGGTCCTCACGCGGGCACTTGAAGATCGCCCAACCCCAGGCCGCCGCGAAGCTGGCCAGCGTGGCGACGGCGAAGTAGATCAGCAGCGCCGGTTGCAGGGCGGCGTGCAGGTCGGCATGGAGGATGCCCAGAAACAGCAGCGCCGGCATGGTGACGTTGAACACCAGGGCCGACGCGGTGTGGATGAAGTTGTCGTTGATCCAGTCGATGCGCTTGAGCAGCACACCGAGAAACAGCATGGCGAAAACCGGCGCGGTGATGTTCAGGGTTTCGAAGAAGATAGCCAGCATGCCGGGGGGAACCTTGGGTGGGTGTCGTTAGGGGGCTAATGATAAGCCACCTGATCCTTTGGTGCCTGCTGGATCGCCTTCGCGAGCAAGCTCGCTCCCACATGGATCGCTGGTGTTCACACAATTTGTGCAACAACAAAGCTCCCTGTGGGAGCGAGCTTGCTCGCGAAGAACGATAACGCGGTCTTGCTTAAGTAATGGGGGCCGGGTTGAACAGGGTGATGTCGTTATGCAGCTTGTGCTTCTCGGCCCACGTCTGCTCCTTGCCGCTCGCCACGGCCAGGTAGTAGTGGAACAACTCCCAGCCCAGCTCTTCGATGGTCGCGCGCCCGGTGGCGATCCGCCCGGCGTCGATGTCGATCAGGTCCGGCCAGCGCTGCGCCAGCTCGGTGCGGGTCGAGACCTTCACCACCGGCGCCATGGCCAACCCGTACGGCGTGCCGCGGCCGGTGGTGAAGACATGCAGGTTCATCCCCGCCGCCAGTTGCAAGGTGCCGCAGACGAAGTCGCTGGCCGGCGTCGCGCAGAAGATCAGCCCTTTCTGTTTGAAGCGCTCACCTGGGCCGAGCACGCCGCTGATGGCGCTGCTGCCGGACTTGACGATAGAACCCAGCGACTTCTCGACAATGTTCGACAACCCGCCCTTCTTGTTGCCCGGCGTGGTGTTGGCGCTGCGGTCTGCCTCGCCCTTGGCCAGGTAGCGGTCGTACCAGTCCATCTCGCGCACCAATTCCTCGGCGACGGTCCGGGTCTGCGCCCGGGAGGTGAGCAGGTAGATCGCGTCGCGCACCTCGGTGACTTCGGAGAACATCACCGTCGCCCCGGCCCGCAGCAGCAAGTCCGAAGCGTACCCCAGCGCCGGGTTGGCGGTGATGCCGGAGAACGCGTCGCTGCCGCCGCACTGCATGCCGAGGATCAGCTCCGACGCCGGCACGGTTTCCCGGCGGCGCTGGTCGAGTTTCTTCAGACGGGTCTCGGCCAGCTCCATGATCTGCTCGACCATTTCGGTGAAGCCGTGGCTGGAATCCTGCAAGCGATACAGCCATGGCTCGCTCAGGTCCACCGAAGCGTCGTCCTCGTGCATCACCTGCCCGGCCTGCAATTTCTCGCAGCCCAGGCTGATCACCAGCGCTTCGCCGCCCAGGTTCGGGTTGCGCGCCAGGTTGCGCACGGTGCGGATCGGGATGTACGCATCCGTGGCGGTGATGGCCACGCCGCAGCCGTAGCTGTGGGTCAGCGCCACCACGTCATCGACGTGAGGGTACTTGGGCAGCAGTTCCTCTTTGATTTTCTTTACCGCGTGATCCAGCACTCCGGTGACGCACTGCACCGTGGTGGTGATGCCGAGGATGTTGCGCGTGCCGACGGTGCCGTCGGCGTTGCGGTAGCCCTCGAAGGTGTAGCCTTCCAGCGGCGCCTGGGCGTCCGGCACGTCGGTGGACAGCGGCAGGCTGTCCAGCGGCGGCGCGGTCGGCATGCGCAGTTGATCTTCCTTGACCCAACTGCCACGGGGGATCGGCTGCAAGGCGTAGCCGATGATCTGTCCGTAACGGATCACCTGACCGCCCTCGGGAATGTCTTCCACGGCGACCTTGTGGCTCTGCGGCACGAAATCCACCGTGACCAGCCCCTCGGCGAATTCGGTGCCGGCCGGCACGCCCTGGTCGTTGACCACGACCACGACATTGTCCCGCTCGTGCAGGCGGATGTAGCGCGGCGAGTCGGAATGTTCAATCAACTGCATGGCGCCGCTCCTCAGGAATGCGCTTGGGACAATTTGCCGGTGGCCTCGGATCCGCCGTTGGTTGGCGGCTCCTTGAGCACCACACGCTTGATCGGGCCGACGATCACCAGGTAGCTGAACACCGCGACCAGTGCGTTGGCGCCGACGAACACCAGCGCCCACTTGAACGAGCCGGTGGAGCTGATGATGTAGCCGATGACGATCGGCGTGGTGATCGAGGCGATGTTGCCGAAGGTGTTGAACAGGCCGCCGCTCAGGCCGGCGATCTGCTTGGGCGAGGTGTCGGAGACCACCGCCCAGCCCAGCGCGCCGACGCCCTTGCCGAAGAACGCCAGGGCCATGAAGCCGACCACCATCCATTCCACCTCGACGTAGTTGCAGGCCACGATGCTGCTGGACACCAGCAGGCCGGCGATGATCGGCGCCTTGCGGGCGAAGGTCAGCGAATGGCCCTTGCGCAGCAGCCAGTCGGAAATCACTCCGCCGAGCACGCCGCCGATGAAGCCGCAGATCGCCGGCAACGAAGCGATGAAACCGGCCTTGAGGATGGTCATGCCGCGTTCCTGCACCAGGTACACCGGGAACCAGGTCAGGAAGAAATAAGTGATGCCGTTGATGCAGTACTGGCCCAGGTACACGCCGAGCATCATGCGGTTGGTCAGCAACTGGCGGATGTAGTCCCATTTCGGGCCGTCGGCCCGCTTGCCCTGCTTCTGGTCCATGTCGACCATGCCGCCGTTGTCGGCGATGAACTTCACTTCCGCCTCGTTGGCCATCGGGTGCTGGCGCGGGCTGTGGATGATTTTCAGCCAGACCAGCGAAAACGCGATGCCCAGGATGCCCATGACGATGAACACGTGCTCCCAGCCAAAGGTGAACACGATCCAGCCCATCAGCGGTGCGAACAGCACGGTGGCGAAGTACTGCGCCGAGTTGAAGATCGCCGACGCGGTGCCGCGCTCGGCCGTCGGGAACCACGCCGCGACGATGCGCGCGTTGCCGGGGAACGACGGCGCCTCGGCCAGCCCCACCAGAAAGCGCAGCATGAACAGCGCCACCACGGCGGTGGACAGGCCGAACTCACCGACGAAGCCTTGCAGCACGGTGAACAGCGACCAGGTGAAGATGCTCAGGGCATAGACCTTTTTCGAGCCGAAGCGGTCGAGCAGCCAGCCGCCGGGAATCTGGCCGGCCACGTAAGCCCAGCCGAACGCGGAGAAGATGTAGCCGAGGGTGACCGCGTCGATGCCCAGATCCTTTTGCAGGCTGGAGCCGGCGATCGCGATGGTGGCCCGGTCGGCGTAGTTGATCGTGGTCACCAGAAACAGCATGAGCAGGATCAGATAGCGGACGTGAGTCGGCTTGGAGGATTGCATGCAGATGTACTCCCACTGATTGTTTTTATGCGCGGGTGAATCTTTTCTTTGGTCTGTCTTTTGCGGGAACCGGCAAGCCGGTTCCCGCAGGTAGTGCCTGTATCAGGAACCGATGTAGCTGGTCTTCACGACCGTGTAGAACTCTTGCGCGTAACGGCCTTGCTCACGTGAGCCATAGGATGAACCCTTACGGCCCCCGAACGGAACGTGGTAGTCCACGCCGGCGGTCGGCAGGTTGACCATCACCATCCCGGCCTGGGAGTGGCGCTTGAAGTGGTTGGCGTACTTGAGCGACGTGGTGGCGATGCCCGCCGAGAGGCCGAACTCGGTGTCGTTGGCCATGGCCAGCGCCGCCTCGTAGTCGGCCACACGGACGACGTTGGCCACCGGGCCGAAGATCTCTTCGCGGCTGACGCGCATCGACGCGTCGCTGTCGGCGAACAGCGTCGGCGCCAGGAAATAGCCCTCGGTGTCGCAGGTCACCAGACCGCCGCCGCTGACCAGCCGCGCGCCTTCGGACTGGCCGATGTCGATGTACTTCAGGTCCTGCTCGAGCTGGGCCTGGGACACCACCGGACCGATGTCGGTGCCGGTCTTGAGCGCATGGCCGACCTTGATCGACTTCATGCGTTCGGCCATCGCCTCGACGAACCGGTCGTGGATGCCCTCGGTGACGATCAGGCGGCTGGAGGCCGTGCAGCGCTGGCCGGTGGAGTAGAACGCGCTCTGCACCGACAGCTCGACCGCCTGCTTGAGGTCGGCGTCGTCGAGGATGATCTGCGGGTTCTTGCCGCCCATCTCCAGTTGCACCTTGGCCTGGCGCGACACGCAATTGACCGCGATCTGGCGGCCCACGCCCACGGAACCGGTGAAGCTGATGCCGTCGACCTTCGGGCTGTTGACCAGCGCTTCGCCGACGACGCGGCCGCTGCCCATCACCAGGTTGAACACCCCGGCGGGGAAGCCGGCGCGGGAGATGATTTCGGCCAGGGCCCAGGCGCAGCCCGGCACCAGGTCGGCGGGCTTGAGCACCACGCAGTTGCCGTAGGCCAGGGCCGGGGCGATCTTCCAGGCCGGGATGGCGATCGGGAAGTTCCACGGGGTGATCAGGCCGACCACGCCCAGGGCCTCGCGGGTGACTTCGACGTTGACGCCCGGACGCACCGACGGCACATAGTCGCCGGACAGGCGCAGGCACTCGCCGGCGAAGAACTTGAAGATGTTGCCGGCGCGGCTGACTTCGCCGATGGCTTCGGGCAGGGTCTTGCCCTCTTCCCGGGCCAGCAGGATGCCCAGCTCTTCGCGGCGGGCGAGGATCTCGCTGCCGACCTTGTCCAGCGCATCGTGGCGGGCCTGGATGCCCGAGACCGACCAGGCCGGGAACGCGGCGCGGGCCGCGTCGATGGCGGCGTGGACCTGGGTCACGTCAGCCTTGGCGTAGTCGCCGATGGCGTCGCTCAGTTCGGACGGGTTGATGTTGACCGAGTAGTCGGTGCCGGCGACCCACTCGCCGTTGATGTAGTTGTCGTAGCGCTTTGTCACGAGTCGTTCTCCTCACGCAAAAGGCCGCTGATCGCTCAGCGGCCCCGATTCAGTCGCGGATGTTATTGCGCACCTTGCTTGTCGATCAGCGCGGCGAGCATTTCGTACTCCTCGCCGGTCAGGTCGGTCAGCGGCGCGCGCACGGGACCTGCGTCGTAGCCGGCGATCCTGGCGCCGGCCTTGACGATGCTCACGGCGTAGCCGGCCTTGCGGTTGCGGATGTCCAGGTACGGCAGGAAGAAATCGTCGATGAGCTTGCCGACGGTGGCGTGATCCTCACGGGCGATGGCGTGGTAGAAGTCCATCGCGGTCTTGGGGATGAAGTTGAACACCGCCGACGAGTAGACCGGCACGCCCAGCGCCTTGTAGGCCGCGGCATAGACTTCGGCGGTCGGCAGGCCGCCCAGGTAGCTGAAGCGGTCGCCGAGGCGGCGGCGGATCGACACCATCAGTTCGATGTCGCCCAGGCCGTCCTTGTAGCCGATCAGGTTCGGGCAGCGCTCGGCCAGGCGTTCCAGCAGCGGCGCGTTGAGGCGGCAGACGTTGCGGTTGTAGACCACCACACCGATGTTCACCGACTTGCACACGGCCTCGACGTGGGCGGCGACGCCGTCCTGGCTGGCTTCGGTCAGGTAGTGCGGCAGCAGCAGCAAGCCCTTGGCGCCCAGGCGCTCGGCCTCTTGCGCGTATTCGATGGCCTGGCGGGTCGAGCCGCCGACGCCGGCCAGGATCGGCACGCTGCTTGAGCAGGTGTCGACGGCGGTCTTGATGATTTCCGAGTATTCGCTGGCGGCCAGGGAGAAGAACTCACCGGTGCCGCCGGCGGCGAACAGGGCCGAAGCGCCATACGGGGCCAGCCATTCCAGGCGTTTGATGTAGCCCGCGCGGTTGAAATCGCCCTGGGCGTTGAAATCGGTGACCGGGAACGACAACAGGCCGGCGGAGAGGATGGACTTCAGTTCTTGTGGATTCATTGTTCGAACACCCTGTAGCAACGTTTTTTTGTGAGTGGACTGTTCAGCCTTGGCCGAAGTTGTAGGTCATCGTACAACTTAAAAGACAACCGTCAACTGCATTTCATCGCTGTGGGGCATTTTTTGTCGGACAAGATCGTTTCTTGACGTGGGAAGTTTCTCGACTAGGCTCGATTTAGCTGTATATCCATACAGCCAAATAAGAATCGACCGACGACATATCAAGGAGAAAGAAATGTCCGGACTCACACCGAAACCCCAGGAAAGACCCGCGCCGACCGTGGCCCGTCTCGACGACCTGTTCACCGAACACGGCATCCCCTTCAACCCTGCGGATCCGCATCTGCTGCTGCACATCGCCGACTCCCACAGTGACGTCGCAGCGTCCCCCGCCCGTGCGCAAAAGGCCCTGAAAGGCAAGCCGCCACTGAGGTTCGAGGGCGCCGAGCACACCGCCATCGGTGACGGCACCCTGTTGCGCTTCACAGAGAACGCCGAACCGGTGCCCGCCCACAGCGTGCCGCTGCACCTGCCCAACGGCCTGGCCCTCACCTACGGCCAGGTGATCTCGCTGGGCGGCGACTTCTACGGCGTGGCGGACCGGCCGATCAATGAAGGCGCCAGCGCAGCGGAGCGTCAGCAGCGCTTCAGCGCCGCATTCGACACCCTTGCCGTGACCCCGGCCTCCCGGGTCGAGGCCGCGCAGATCCTGGCGGTGATGCAGAAAGAAATCGACGCGGTCAAACAAGCGATCAAGGACGGCAAGCCGCCCCACGAAGCCTACGACGCGTTAGGAGATACGTTGTCGGAAGAGTGGAACAAGATCACCGGCGGCGGCAGCTTCATTTCGGCGCTGATTCCGCTGGGGCGCTACCTGAAACTGGCGGCGAACAACGCCGACCACTTCGCCGAATGGGCCAAAGCCGCCTACGTCGCCGGACACACCGTCGCGCTGCAGACCGCTGCGGCGGCTCACGCAGGCCAGGACGAACGGCAGCTGGAACGGGCCTACGCCATGAACGCGTTCGCCGACCATTACCTCACCGACCTGTTCTCCGCCGGTCACCTGCGGGTGCCCCGCAAGGCCATGGCCGCCGTGGTGACGCCCAGCGACCTGGGCTCGCTGGTCAGCCGCTTCATGCACGACGAGGACAGCCGGTTCGGCCTCAAGGTGCGCAACGGCCGCGGCGAGCAATGGCGCGCATTCGGCGACAAGCGCTACTTCGAGGCCGCCGACAACGACAACCGCCAACAGGTCAACCAGGCGGTGCAGGCGTCGGCGGACGAGGTCTTCGCCGCCTACGTCAGCGGCAGCGTGCCGCCCGCGTCCGGTTTCGCCGCGCTGCAACGGCTCCCCGACCTGACGGCGGTGCTGGATCCGAAGGGCAACTATTCGCCGCTGTTCCGCCTGGAGAACGGCAAGGTGCTGCGGCGCAAGGACGTGAACAACCTCAACGACACCGCCACCGTCGACGACTGGTGGGGCTGGAGCACCTACCTGCTGCTCAAGAACTATCAACCGACCGGCAACACGAATTGAGGAACGCTGCGATGACGATCAGATTGAAACTGGAACTGGCTTCGGGCCAACCGATGCAAGGGGCGCCGCTGGAACTGCTGGCCGATGGACGGCCGGTGGCCCGGGGGGTTGTGGATAAACAGGGGTATGCGGTGTTCGAGACCGGGCCTGTGAAAGGGGCATTGGCGGTTCGGGTGGACCGTTCGATCCTGCCGGCAGGCTGATGCCGTTGCGCTGAAGGCACAGGCCTCTCGCGGGCAAGCCCGCTCCCACAGGGGTCGGTGTGCATCCAAAAACGGTAGGAGCCGGCCTGCTGGCGATAGCGGTCTGTCTGGCACATCGAGGTCGGATGGGCTGCCGTCATCGCAAGCAAGCTTGCTCCCACAGGGTTCTGCAGTGACCACAGATTCTGCATCCACCCAAGCTTCACTGTGGGAGCCCGTCTGCTGGCGATGGCGGTGGTGCTGTCCCTTCAGTTCCCCTGCGCCTGCGCCTCTTCGTGGGCCTGGCGCAGTCGCTCGCGGCTGTTGGTCAGGTGCAGGCGCATGGCCGCCCGGGCCGCGTCGGCGTCCTGGCGGGCGATCGCTTCGTAGATTTCCTCGTGCTCGCGGCTCAGGCGATTCATGTAGTGCTGCTGATCGTCATGGGCCAGGCGCGCGGAGTTCAGGCGGGTGCGCGGAATGATGCTGGTGCCCAGGTGGGTCATGATGTCGGTGAAATAGCGGTTGCCGGTGGCCAGTGCGATCTGCAGATGGAACTGGAAATCCGAGGCCACCGCATCGCTGGCGTGGGCCACGCTTTCGTTCAGGGCATCGAGGGCGGCGCGCATGGCCGCCAGTTGCTCGGGGTTGCGGCGCTGGGCGGCCAGGCCGGCGGATTCGACTTCCAGGCTGATGCGAAACTCCAGGATCGCCAGCACGTCGCGCAGGGTGACCACCGTGGCCGGGTCGATGCGAAAGCCGCTCGGGCTCGGCGTGTCGAGGACGAAGGTGCCGATGCCGTGGCGGGTCTCCACCTGGCCGGCTGCCTGCAGCCGGGAAATCGCCTCGCGCACCACCGTGCGGCTGACGCCATGGGCTTCCATGATCGCCGACTCGGTGGGTAGCTTGTCGCCGCGCTTGAGCAGGCCGTCGCGGATCTGCTCGGTCAGCACCGTCACCAGTTCCTGGGCCAGGCTGCGGCGCTTGCGCGGAAGGCGCGGGGTGTCGATCGGGGTTTGCATGGTCTGCGTCTGGTCTCGAAGGTCGGCTTGGCGGGCATCATAGCGCAAGCGGGTTGTACGATCACTGCTGGCACGCATTGCCCCTGCGGGAGCCGGCTTGCCGGATGGCGTCGGCCGCTCCCACGGGGTCTGCGCTGTCTAGGCGGTGACGGTCTGTTCAACGAGATGGCCGCTGTCGATCCGCACATGCCTTGGGTGGAAGCGCTTGAGGCTGCTGCGGTGGCCGACGCTGACGATGCTCAGCCCCGGCAAGCGGTCGATCAGCGCCTGGTACAGGTTCGCTTCGTCTTCTTCATCCATCGCCGACGTGGCCTCGTCCATGTACAGCCACTGCGGCGCGTACAGCAGCGCCCGGGCGAAGGCCAGGCGTTGCTGCTCGCCCGGCGACAGCATGCGCTGCCAGTGGTTGGCCTCGTCCAGCCGCGCCATCAGGTGCGGCAGGCGGCAGATTTCCAGCACCTCTTGATAACGCTCCGGCGCATAGGTGTCGCCCGGTTGCGGATAGCTCAGCGCATCGCGCAGGGTGCCGATCGGCAGATAGGGTTTCTGCGGCAGGAACAGATAGCGCGCCGCCGGCAGACGGATACTGCCGTGCCCCGCCGGCCAAAGGTGCCCCATCGCCCGCAACAGCGTGGACTTGCCGCTGCCGGAGCGACCGCTGAGCATCACCCGGTCGCCGGCGTCCACCGTCATGTCGGCGCTGGTCAGCAGGTGGCGACCGTCGGCCAGGTCCAGCCCGAGGTTGTGCACTTTCAGTTCGCCGCCCTGGTTCTGCACGTCGATGGCCGGCGCTCGCTCTTCGTTGTCGGTCATCGCCTGACGGAAGCTCAGCAGACGGTCGCAGGTGGCGCGCCAGGCGGCCAGATCCGCGTACGCGCTGATGAACCAACTGAAGTTCTCCTGCACGTTGCCGAAGGCCGAGTTGATCTGCATCAGCTCGCCCAGCTCGATCTTGCCGGCCAGATAACGCGGCGCGGCGACGATGAACGGGAAGATGATCGCGATCTGGCCGTAGCCGGAGGTGAAGAACGTCAGGCGTTTGGACACCCGCATGATGTCCCAGAAGTTGTGCCAGACCAGACCGAAGCGGTTGCTCAGCCGACGGTTTTCATTGGGCTCGCCGTTGTACAGGGCGATGCTCTCGGCGTTCTCGCGCACCCGCACCATGGAGAAACGCAGATCGGCCTCGAAACGTTGTTGTTGGTTGTTCAGGCCGATCAGGCGACGGCCGATCAGGTGCGTCAGCCAACTGCCGACGGCGGCGTACAGCAGCGCGCACCAGAACATGTAGCCGGGGATCTCGATGCCGAACACTTCGATGCTGCCGGACACCCCCCACAAAATGATCGAGAACGACACCAGGCTGACCACCGTGCGGATCAGCCCCAGGCCCAGGCTCAGGGTGTTGGCGGTGAAGGTATTGAGGTCTTCGGAGATCCGTTGGTCAGGGTTGTCGGTGTAGCCGCCCTGCTCCAGCTGGTAATAGTTCTTGTGGCCGAGCCAGCGCTTGAAGTGGTGTTCGGTCAGCCAGGCCCGCCAGCGGATGGTCAGCATCTGCGTCAGGTACAGCCGATACACGGCGCCGAGGATGGCCACCGTGGCGATCCCGCAGAAATACAGGATCAGTTGCCAGAACGCCGCCTCATCCTTTTTCTGCAGGGCGTTGTAGAAATCCTTGTACCAACTGTTGATCCACACCGAAATCGCCACGCTGAACAGCGACAGCGCGATCACGGCGATCAGCAGCGTCCAGGCCTTGCCCTTCTCTTCGCTGCGCCAGTAAGGCGTGGTCATCGCCCACACTTTGCGGAAAAACTGCCCGCGCACGGCATCGTTGACCGCGGAATATTCAGCGTTCTGATTCATGGATAAGGCTCGATAGAGAAAAGAACAGACACGCACCGATCATAGTAGATCGGTGCGTTTCATCGCGAGCGGCGGCGATGGCCGTTCAGCGCAGGTTCAGCGACGCACCGGGCGCTTCTGCAGCTTGCGCTGCAAGGTGCGGCGGTGCATGCCCAGGGCGCGGGCGGTGGCGGAGATGTTGCCTTCGTGCTCGGTCAGCACGCGCTGGATGTGCTCCCATTGCAGGCGATCCACCGACATCGGGTTTTCCGGCACCAGGCTGTCGAGGTCGGCGTGCTCGGACAGCAGCGCCGCCAGCACGTCATCGGCGTCCGCCGGCTTGCACAGGTAGTTGCAGGCGCCGCGCTTGATCGCCTCGACCGCCGTGGCGATGCTCGAATAGCCGGTGAGGATCACCACGCGCATCTCCGGGTCCAGCTCCAGCAGCTTGGGCAGCAGCACCAGGCCGGAGTCGCCGTCCATCTTCAGGTCCAACGCGGCGTAGTCCGGCACGTCCTGCTGGGCGAGGGCCAGGCCCTCTTCGGCGGAGCCGGCGGTGCTGACGCGAAAGCCGCGGCGGGCCATGGCGCGGGCCATCACCCGGGTGAAGGTCGCGTCGTCGTCGACCAGCAGCAGATGCGGCAGCTCTTCGCCTTCGACTTGGATTTCTTCGTCACTCATAGTTGGTCTCCTCGGGCGCCGTGGGGCAAGCGCAGCTCGGTGAGCGTGCCGCCTTCCTCATGACTATAGAGTTTCACGGAGCCGCCGGCGCGGGTCACGCTGGCCTTGCTCAAGAACAGGCCCAGGCCGAAGCCCTTGCCCTTGGTGGTAAAAAACGGTTTGCCGATCTGCTCGGCGATGGCCAGCGGCACGCCGGCGCCGTGGTCGCGGATGCTGATGGTCAGGTCTTCGGCGGTCCAGTCCAGGGTCACCTGAAGGTTTTCCGGACAGGCGTCGGCGGCGTTGTTGAGCAGATTCAGCAGCGCCTGGGTCAGGTCCGGCGGCGGCGCGATGCGCGGCAGCGTGCCCTGGCCCAAACGCTGGAAGCGGTAGCTGGCTTCGGGGCGCATCAGGTGCCAGCGGTTCAGGGCTTCGTCCAGCCAGTCGGTGACGTCCTGCATCTGCACCGCCATCCGCCGGTTGGCCTCGGCGGCGCGCACCAGTTGCTGCAGGGTTTCCTTGCACAGCTTGACCTGATCCTTGAGCACTTTCAGGTCGTCCTGAAGCATCGGGTCGTGATGGTCCTGCTGCATCTCGTTGAGCAGCACGCTCATGGTCGCCAGCGGCGTGCCCAGCTCGTGGGCCGCGCCGGCCGCCTGGGTGGCGACGGCCAGCAACTGCTGATCGCGCAGCCCTTCTTCGCGGCGGATCGCGCGCAGCTCTTCCTGGCGACGCAGCTCTTCGGCCATCCGCGCGGCAAAGAACGTGATGACGGCGGCGGCCAGGGCAAAGCTCAGCCACATGCCGTAGATCTGCAGGTTCTCCCGGGCGACCGGCAGGGTCTCCAGCGGATAGAAATGCGTCAGCATCAAGGTGTACAGGGCCAGGGCGATGCCGGACAGGATCACCGAGTAACGCCACGGCAGCGTCACCGCCGCGATGGTCAGCGGCACCAGGTAATAGGACACGAACGGATTGGTCGAACCGCCGGAGAAATACAGCAGGGCGCTGTGGATAAAAAGATCGCAGGCCAGCTGCAGCGCGTACTCAAGCTCGGTGACCGGCCACGAGGTGCGCAGGCGCACGGCGGTGAACGTGCACAGCAGGATCGAGCAGCCCAGGGTCATCACCAGTTGCACCCACGGCAACGGCAACAGTTGCAGCCAGTAGGCCAGGCCTACGGAACCGGCCTGGGCGGCGAGCACCAGAATGCGGATGAACGTCAGGCGCCAGAGGTTCTGGCGGGTGGCGGAAGTCAGTTGTACGGGGGCGAGCATGAGCTCTCCTGATGAGCGCTCCAGGCGGATCGCACGGAGTATACCGAAGCGGCGCGCCTGAGAGTCGAAAGTGCGGCAAACGACCACACCAGAAAGCAGTTGCAAGTTGCTGGCTTCAAGCTACAGGCAAAAGCTTGCGGCTTGCGGCTCGTCGCTAGCCTTGTCATCTGTATGGAAGTTGTAACTGGGCGAACCCATTGCCAAAGGCTAGAGTCTGATGGTTTCACGCAGGCCCCCGAACCATCGCCTGCGCCCCCATCAAGGAGCCTTCATGCACACATTCCGCCGCAGCGCCGCCCTTCTCGCCCTGACCGTCGGCAGCGTCGCCAGCCTTCCGGCCCTGGCCGCCGACGAGCTGCACTACAACCAGATTTCCCTGCGCGCCGAAGTCAGCCAGGAAGTGGCCCGCGACCTGATGATCGTGACGCTCTACACCGAAGAGCAGAACACCGACCCGGCCAAGCTCGCTGCCGATGTCAGCACCACCATGAACAAGGCGCTGGCCCAGACCAAGCAGGTCAAGGAGGTCACCCTGCGCCAGGGCAGCCGCAACAGCTACCCGATCTACGACACCAAGGGCCAGAAGATCACCGGCTGGCGCGAACGCGCCGAACTGCGTCTGGAAAGCGCCGATTTCGCCGCCCTGTCCAAGCTCACCGGCGAACTGCTGGGCGAGCTGAAGATGGGCGGCATGGACTTCGCCATCGCCGACGCCACCCGCAAGGCCAGCGAAGACAAGCTGCTCAAGGAAGCCGTGAGCGCATTCAAGGCCCGCGCCCAACTGGCCACCGACGCACTGGGCGGCAAGGGCTACAAGATCGTCAACCTGAACCTCAACAGCAACGGCTACCCGCAGCCGTACCTGCGCGCCCCGATGATGATGAAGGCGGCGGGCATGGACGCAGCGCCGGTGACCCCGGAAGTCGAAGCCGGCACCAGCCAGGTCGGCATGACGGCGGACGGCTCGATCGAAGTGCTGATGCAGTGATCTGATCCGTGAACGGAAACCGGCGGTCGGCAGCGACCGCCGGTTTTTTTGTGCCTGCGCCAAGCGTTCATGAACGACGGCCCGAAGGCGATCGGCCTGCCGCCTTCGCAGGCAAGCCTGCTCCCACAGGGAATGCGACATCTGCGGATCCTGTATGAAGGCAACTGTCTTGAGGCTGCCTTGGGGTACTTTCATGGACGCTATCGCCAGCAGACTGGGCTCCACAGAACCCTGCGGGAGCGGGCTTGCCCGCGAAGGCGCCCGCCTGGCCACCCCATGAATGAAGCAGGAAACAGCCTCAACGCCAGCGCCGATCCTGTGGAAGCCAGCCTGCTGGCGAGGGTACCCTTGAGGGTGCCCGATGCCCGATGCGCCGCAGACATCTGGCGCTACCAAAAGAAGCACCAGTTGCACCTGGTGAGACTCCGCCCTTCCCTGCGATCCAGACGCCTTGCGTCCGATGGGCGCCGGCCAGCCCCGAAGCGTCCCGCAAACCGCCGGTATAAATAGGTAACACCCGGCCCCATTGCGGAGCGGCTGCACCCCTCAATGCACCGTTTTAGAGCGCCCCGTGCACCGTAAAAACCACCCGCAAACGGTCAAATGCGTCAAAACTTACACCAATGCGACATTAAGGTACGTTCGTGCCACCGTTTGACGCCTGCCGTCGCTCTGCATCTTGCATTGGGTATGGGGCCTGCATAAGTATCCGCAGGCACGACTCACGAGGTCGTACCTCAATATCAAAAAATGACAACAAATCATGAGGCCAACATGCTTAAACACGCGGTCATTCCGTTTTTAGTCGGCGCAGGCATGCTTGCCTCCGCACCTTTCGCTTCCGCTGCGACTAACCTGGTGTTCTGCTCCGAAGGCAGCCCGGCCGGTTTCGACCCAGGCCAATACACCACCGGAACCGACTTCGACGCCTCGGCCGAGACCATGTTCAACCGCCTGACCCAGTTCGAGCGCGGCGGCACCGCCGTGATTCCTGGCCTGGCGACCAAATGGGACATCTCCGACGACGGCCTGACCTACACCTTCCACCTGCGTGAAGGCGTCAAGTTCCACACCACCCCGTATTTCAAGCCGACTCGTGAGTTCAACGCGGACGACGTGCTGTTCACCTTCAACCGCATGATCAACAAGGACGACCCTTTCCGTAAGGCGTACCCGACCGAATTCCCGTACTTCACCGACATGGGGATGGACACCAACATCACCAAGGTCGAGAAAGTCGACGACCACACCGTCAAGTTCACCCTCAAGGAAGTGGACGCCGCGTTCATCCAGAACCTGGCGATGAGCTTCGCCTCGATCCAGTCCGGCGAATACGCCGCCCAACTGCTCAAGGAAGGCAAGGCCGCCGACATCAACCAGAAACCGGTCGGCACCGGCCCGTTCGTGTTCAAGAGCTACCAGAAAGACTCGAACATCCGCTACACCGGCAACAAGGACTACTGGAAGCCGGATGACGTGAAGATCGACAACCTGATCTTCGCCATCACCACCGACCCGTCGGTGCGCATCCAGAAGCTGAAGAAGAACGAGTGCCAGATCACCCTCTTCCCGCGTCCGGCCGACCTGGCCGCGCTGAAGGCCGATCCGGCGCTGAAGATGCCTGACCAGGCCGGCTTCAACCTGGGCTACATCGCCTACAACGTCATGGACAAGGTCAAGGGCAGCAACGACGCGAACCCGCTGGCCAACCTGAAAGTCCGTCAGGCGCTGGACATGGCGGTCAACAAGCCGCAGATCATCGACTCCGTGTACCAGGGCGCCGGCCAACTGGCCGTCAACGCCATGCCGCCGACCCAGTGGTCCTACGACACCACCATCAAGGACGCCAAGTACGATCCTGAGAAAGCCAAGGAGCTGCTCAAGGAAGCCGGCGTCAAGGAAGGCACCGAGATCGTCCTGTGGGCGATGCCGGTACAGCGTCCGTACAACCCGAACGCCAAGCTGATGGCCGAAATGCTCCAGTCCGACTGGAAGAAGATCGGCCTGAACGTGAAGATCGTCAGCTACGAGTGGGGCGAGTACATCAAGCGCTCCAAGGGCGGCGAGAACCAGGCGATGATCATCGGCTGGAGCGGCGACAACGGTGACCCCGACAACTGGCTGAACGTGCTGTTCGGCTGCGACTCGCTCAGCGGCAACAACTTCTCCAAATGGTGCGACAAGAAGTTCGACGGCCTCGTGAAGGAAGCCAAGCGCACCACCGACCAGGCCAAGCGCACCGAACTGTACAAACAGGCGCAACACGTCCTCAAAGATGCTGTGCCAATGACACCTATCGCTCACTCGACGGTGTATCAACCCATGCGCGCCAACGTGCAGGACTTCAAGATCAGCCCATTCGGCTTGAACTCCTTCTACGGCGTCAGCGTCAGCAAGTAAGAAACGGCAGCGGCGACGTATTCAGCGTCGCCGCTGCTTTTTTCTGCCGAGAAGCCAGGAATTTGCCTACATCCATTTCCACTGGGTCTGACCATAGTGGTTTAGGACGCGTTGCCTTTTCCTACGAGTCTTTAGGACTCAGCGCATTTACTGCCAGCCCCGCGGCCCCTACCGTCGGGTGCTGACCAGTCATCGCGCGGGCCATCGGATTGTTGCCCGTACTGGTTTGAGCCCGATGCGGCCGCCAGATCCCCGGACGGGATCGCGCGCATCGGAACACACGACAATAAGAGGGAGCGTCATGCGCCATTCCTTGGTTTTTTCCGCATTGCTGGGCGCCGGCCTGTTGGCCGCCACGTCCGCCAGCCTCGCCGCCGGCAACAGCCTGGTGTTCTGCTCCGAAGGCAGCCCGGCCGGTTTCGACACCGCGCAGTACACGACGGCCACCGACAACGACGCCGCCGAACCGCTGTACAACCGCCTCGCCGAATTCGAGAAAGGCGCGACCAACGTCGTACCTGGCTTGGCGACCCGTTGGGAAATCTCCGAAGATGGCCTGAAGTACACCTTCCACCTGCGTGAAGGCGTGAAATTTCATACAACGCCTTACTTCAAGCCCACCCGCGACTTCAACGCCGACGACGTGCTGTTCACCTTCAACCGCATGCTCGATCCGCAACAGCCCTTCCGCAAGGCCTACCCCACCGAGTTCCCGTACTTCAACGGGATGAGCCTGAACAAGAACATCGCCAAGGTCGAGAAGACCGGGCCGCTGACCGTGGTGATGACGCTCAACAGCGTCGACGCCGCGTTCATCCAGAACATCGCCATGAGCTTCGCCTCCATCCTGTCGGCCGAGTACGCCGACAAGCTGCTGGCCGAAGGCAAGCCGAGCGACATCAACCAGAAGCCGGTCGGCACCGGGCCGTACGTGTTCAAGAGCTACCAGAAAGACTCGAACATCCGCTACACCGGCAACAAGCACTATTGGGATCCGAGCCGGGTCAAGCTCGACAACCTGATCTTCGCGATCAACACCGATGCCTCGGTGCGGGTGCAGAAGCTCAAGGCCAACGAATGCCAGGTCACCCTGCATCCCCGCCCGGCCGACGTCGAAGCGCTGAAGAACGATCCCAAGCTGCAGCTGATCACCAAGCCGGGCTTCAACCTCGGCTACATCGCCTACAACACCCGCCACAAGCCGTTCGACCAGCTCGAAGTGCGCCAGGCGCTGGACATGGCGGTGAACAAGCCGGCGATCCTCAACGCCGTGTACCAGGGCGCCGGCCAACTGGCGGTCAACGCCATGCCGCCGACCCAGTGGTCCTACGACGATTCGATCAAGGACGCCGCCTACGACCCGGAAAAGGCCAAGGCGCTGCTCAAGGCCGCCGGCGTCAAGGAAGGCACCGAAATCACCCTGTGGGCGATGCCGGTGCAGCGCCCCTACAACCCGAACGCCAAGCTGATGGCCGAGATGCTCCAGGCCGACTGGGCGAAGATCGGCCTGAAGGTCAAGATCGTCAGCTACGAATGGGGCGAGTACATCAAGCGCACCAAGAACGGCGAGCACGACATCAGCCTGATCGGCTGGACCGGCGACAACGGCGATCCCGACAACTGGCTCGGCACGCTGTACAGCTGCGACGCCATCGGCGGCAACAACTACTCCATGTGGTGCGATCCGGCCTACGACAAGCTGATCAAGGAAGCCAAGGTCGTCACCGACCGCGACCAGCGCACCGTGCTCTACAAACAGGCCCAGCAACTGCTCAAGCAGCAAGTGCCGATCACGCCTGTCGCCCACTCGACGGTCAACCAGCCGTTGAGCGCCAAAGTCGAAGGGTTCAAGGTCAGCCCCTTCGGCCGCAACGTGTTCTCGGGTGTCAGCATCGATTAAACACAAAACCGACTAGCCGCAACGCTGGGGGGGCCGTCTACCCCCTCACGCAAGCGCTTTGCCGAAATTCGCCGTACAGGCCTTCTGCAAACGTTTGCGATGTGTGAATGAGTTCTAAACCAATAACCGGCCAAACCAAAAAGGCCGGCATAAAAAGAAAGTAAAGGAGCTTCACCCATGAAACTGAGCAGCACCGCGATTCTGGCCTTGGCCATCAGCAGCATCACCGCCACGGCTTATGCGGAAACCCAGAGCCAGGCGTTCACCCCGGTGACCGTCAACGAGAAGAGCGCCCAGGCCGAAGCCACCGGCTTCCTCGAAGGCCAGTCGATCAGCGGCACGACCCGCAACTGGTACGCCAACGAGCAACTCAAGCGCGGCGCGAAATTCCGCTACAACAAGGACGGCTCGCTGCAAGAGACCGACCGCCGCATCAACTGGGTTCAAGGCACCATCGTCAAGTACAACTCCGGCTTCACCGAAGGCACCGTGGGCTTCAGCACCGAGCTCGCCGCCTACAACGCCATTGCCCTGGAACGTGACCGCAAGGATCTCGCCTCCGCCAACGGCGGCACTCCGATCCCGGGCGTCGGCGGCCGCGGCAACAACCGTACCCTGACCAAGGACGGCGGCGACGCCGAAGGCCAGTGGAGCAAGCTGGGCCTGGCCAACGTCAAGGCTCGCATCTCCAACACCACCCTGACCGCCGGTCGCCAGAACTTCAGCAGCCCGCAGGTCGATGTCATCGGCAACCGTCCGCTGCCTTCCAGCTTCCAGGGCGTGTCGATCCACAGCGAAGAACTGAACAACCTGACCTTCGACGCGGCGACCTTCGACCGCGTATCGCCGCGTAGCGAACAGAGCCTGAGCAAGTTCCGCACCGAATACGCCGATACCCTGGTCGAGATCGATCACGTCAACACCCTGGGCGTGTCCTACCAGCCATTCGCCAGCCTGAAGACCAGCCTCTGGGCGACCCAGGCTGAAGACATCTGGAAACAGTACTACTTCGGCGCCACCCACGAGCTGGGCGACAGTTCCATCCTGGCCCTGACCACCGGCCTGAACTACTACAAGACCGTGGACGAAGGCAAAGCCAAGCTGGGCGAGATCGACAACGACACCTACTCCCTGTCCCTGGGGCTGACCCACCAGGCCCACAGCCTGACGTTCTCCTACCAGCAAGTGAACGGCAACGAGTACTTCGACTACCTGCACGAAACCAACGGCATCTACCTGGCCAACTCCCTGCTCTCGGACTTCAACGGCCCGAACGAAAAATCGTTCCAGGTCGCCTACGGCCTGAACATGGCGGAGTACGGCGTACCGGGCCTGAAGTTCAACATCTACAGCGCCCGCGGCTGGGACATCGACGGCACCCACTACAAGGGCGGCGCCTACGACAGCGTTCTGGCCATGAACGGCGAGACCCATTACGAATACGGCATCGGCGGCACCTACGCCGTGCAGAGCGGCCCGCTGAAGGCGACCACCGTCCGCGCGACCTACACCGCCCACCGCGCCAGCGACAACCAACTGGACGGCAGCATCAACGAGTTCCGCCTGGTGACCACCGTTCCGTTCAACATCCTGTAAAACCGCACGCCGACGGCTGACTCATGGAGAGTCGGCCGTCCGGCTTTTTGTCTTCAACCGATTGCAGAGGGTTCTTGATGAAAATGCTTCCCCTACGTGCGGCCGTCGCGGCCGCGTTGCTGAGCGTCGCCGTCGGCGTGTCGGCCAAACCCTTGGTGGTCTGCACCGAAGCCAGTCCGGAAGGCTTCGATGTGGTTCAGTACACGACTGCAGTCACCGCCGACGCGGGGGCCGAGACCGTCTTCAACCGGCTGGCGGACTTCACGCCGGGCACCACCGAGGTGGTGCCGGCGCTGGCCGAATCCTGGGACATCAGCGAGGACGGCCTGACCTACACGTTCCACCTGCGCAAAGGCGTCAAGTTCCACACCACCGAATACTTCAAGCCGACCCGCGACATGAACGCCGACGATGTGATCTGGAGCTTCCAGCGTCAGCTGGATCCGAACCACCCGTGGCACAAACTGTCGAGCGTGGGCTTCCCGTACTTTGAAAGCATGGGCTTCAAAGAACTGCTCAAAAGCGTCGAGAAAGTCGACGACAACACGGTCAAGTTCACCCTGACCCGCCGCGAAGCGCCGTTCCTGGCCGACCTGGCCATGGCGTTCGCCTCGATCTACCCGGCCGAATACGCCGACCAGTTGCTCAAGTCCGGCAAGACCGGCGACCTGAACAGCAAACCGATCGGCACCGGCCCGTTCGTCTTCCAGCGCTACAACAAGGACGCGCAGGTGCGGTTCAAGGCCAACCCGGACTACTTCCGCGGCAAGCCGCCGGCCGACGCCCTGATCCTGGCCGTCACCACCGACAACAACGTGCGCCTGCAGAAGCTCAAGGCCAACGAATGCCAGATCGCGCTGTATCCCAAGCCCGATGACATTCCGAGCATCAAGAAGGACGACAAGCTGAAAGTCTCCGAACTGGATGCCATGACCGTGTCGTACATCGCCTTGAACACCCAGCACAAATACATGAGCGACGTGCGGGTGCGCAAAGCGATCGACCTCGCCTTCGACAAGGAAGCCTACGTCGATGCACTGTTCGGCAAGGGCAACGCGACCGTGGCGGTCAACCCCTACCCGTCGACCCTGCTGGGCTACAACCATGAACTGAAGAACCCGCCCCTCGACCTCGACAAGGCCCGCGCCCTGCTCAAGGAGGCCGGCGTGCCGGAAGGCACCGTGTTCACCCTGTTCACCCGCAACGGCGGCGGCCCGACCAACCCGAACCCGATGCTCGGCGCGCAGATGATGCAGGCTGACCTCGCCAAGATCGGCCTCAAGATCGACATCCGCGTGATGGAATGGGGCGAAATGCTCAAACGCGCCAAAAGCGGCGAGCACGACATGGTCTCCGCCGGATGGGCGGGCGACAACGGCGACCCGGACAACTTCCTGACGCCTTTGCTCAGTTGCGAGGCCGCCAAGAACGGCGAAAACTACTCGCGCTGGTGCAACGAAAAATTCCAGGCGCTACTGGACGAAGCACGGGCTAAAGTAGATCCGGCCGAACGTGCCAAGCTGTACGAACAGGCCCAGGTGCTGTTCAACCAGGATCAACCCTGGATCAACATGGCCCACACACGGATGTTCACGGCGATGCGCAACAACGTAGAGGGCTACCACATCAGCCCTCTGACCACCAATAACTTCGCCACCACCCAGGTGAAGTAGATAAGAGACTCCCGGCCTCCCTGCACCCAGGGTCGCCGGGCACGCCTAACCGGCTGATGAGGTACCACACAAGATGTTTAGTTTTATTGCCCGCCGACTGGGATTGCTGATCCCCACGTTTTTCGGCATCACCTTACTGACGTTCGCGTTGATCCGCATGATTCCCGGCGACCCCGTGGAAGTGATGATGGGCGAACGTCGGGTCGACCCCGAAATGCACGCTCAGGCAATGGAACGCCTCGGTCTGAACAAGCCGCTGTACGTCCAGTACCTGGACTACGTCGGCAAGCTCGCCCACGGCGACCTCGGTGAATCCCTGCGCACCCGGGAGAGCGTCTGGTCCGAGTTCACGCAGCTGTTTCCGGCCACCTTCGAACTGTCGATGGCGGCCCTGCTCTTCGCCGGCGTCTTCGGCCTGCTGGCCGGCGTGATCGCCGCGCTCAAGCGAGGATCCCTGTTCGACCACGGCGTAATGGGCATCTCCCTGACGGGTTACTCGATGCCCATCTTCTGGTGGGGCCTGATCCTCATCATGTTCTTCTCGGTCAGCCTGGGCTGGACACCGGTCTCCGGCCAGAACGACCTGCTGATCGACGTGGAGCGCAAGACCCACTTCATGCTGATCGACACCTGGCTCAGCGATGAACCGGGCGCCCTGCTCGACTACCTGCATCACCTGATCCTGCCCGCCATCGTGCTGGGCACCATTCCGCTGGCGGTGATCGCCCGGATGACCCGTTCGTCGATGCTCGAAGTGCTGCGCGAAGACTACATCCGCACCGCCAAGGCCAAGGGCCTGTCGCCGGCGCGCGTGGTGTTCGTCCACGGCCTGCGCAACGCGCTGATCCCGGTGCTGACCGTGGTCGGCCTGCAAGTCGGCACCCTGCTGGCCGGCGCCGTGCTGACCGAAACGATCTTCTCCTGGCCCGGCATCGGCAAATGGCTGATCGAAGCCATCGGCGCCCGGGACTACCCGGTCGTGCAGAACGGCATCCTGCTGATTGCCTGCATTGTGATTCTGGTCAACTTCGTGGTGGACATCCTCTACGGCTTCGCCAACCCACGCATTCGTCACCAGCGCTGAGGTCAATACCCATGAGCACTCAAACTTCCTCAGTCGCCACCGCGGCTTCCGCCGTGGACCAAAGCCTGCTGTACCCGTCGCCCTACAAGGAATTCTGGCAAGCGTTCGCCAAGAACAAGGGCGCGGTCGCCGGCCTGATGTTCTTCGCCCTGATCGTGTTCTGCGCGATCTTTGCCCCGTGGGTGGCGCCGCACAACCCGAGCGAGCAGTACCGCGACTTCCTGCTGACCCCGCCGGTCTGGCTCGAAGGCGGGCAATGGCAATTCCTGCTCGGCACCGACGAGCTGGGCCGCGACCTGCTCTCGCGCCTGATCCAGGGCTCGCGCCTGTCGCTGCTGATCGGCCTGTCCTCGGTGGTGATGTCGCTGATCCCGGGCATCCTCATGGGGCTGCTGGCCGGTTTCTTCCCCAAGATCCTCGGCCCGACCATCATGCGCCTGATGGACATCATGCTGGCCCTGCCGTCGCTGCTGCTGGCCGTGGCCATCGTCGCCATCCTCGGCCCAGGCCTGATCAACACCGTGATCGCCATCGCCGTGGTGTCCCTGCCGTCCTACGTGCGCCTGACCCGCGCCGCCGTGATGGGCGAGCTGAACCGCGACTACGTGACCGCCGCGCGCCTGGCCGGCGCCGGCCTGCCGCGCCTGATGTTCATCACCGTGCTGCCCAACTGCATGGCGCCGCTGATCGTCCAGGCGACCCTGAGCTTCTCCTCGGCGATCCTCGACGCCGCCGCCCTGGGCTTCCTGGGCCTGGGCGTACAGCCGCCGACCCCGGAGTGGGGCACCATGCTGGCCTCGGCCCGTGACTACATCGAACGCGCCTGGTGGGTGGTGAGCCTGCCCGGCCTGACCATTTTGCTCAGCGTGCTGGCAATCAACCTGATGGGCGACGGCCTGCGCGACGCGCTGGACCCGAAACTCAAGAACGCCGCCTGAGGAGATTCCCATGTCACTGTTAGAAATCAAGAATCTCAACGTCCGTTTCGGCGACAAGAACGCCACCCCGGTGGTCGACGGCCTGGACCTTAAGGTGGACAAGGGCGAAGTGCTGGCCATCGTCGGCGAGTCCGGTTCCGGCAAGTCCGTGACCATGATGGCGCTGATGGGCCTGATCGAGCACCCGGGCATCGTCACCGCCGACGCCCTGAGCTTCGACGGCAAGGACATGCTCAAGCTGAGCAACCGCCAGCGCCGGCAGATCGTCGGCAAGGACCTGTCGATGGTCTTCCAGGATCCGATGACCGCGCTCAACCCGAGCTACACCGTCGGTTTCCAGATCGAGGAAGTGCTGCGCCTGCACCTGAAGATGTCCGGCAAGGCCGCCCGCAAGCGCGCCATCGAACTGCTGGAGAAGGTCGAGATCCCGGCCGCCGCCAGCCGCATGGACGCCTACCCGCACCAGCTGTCCGGCGGCATGAGCCAGCGGGTGGCCATCGCCATGGCGATCGCCGGCGAGCCCAAGCTGCTGATCGCCGACGAACCGACCACCGCGCTGGACGTGACGATCCAGGCGCAGATCATGGACCTGCTGCTGGCCTTGCAGAAAGAGCAGAACATGGGCCTGGTGCTGATCACCCACGACCTCGCCGTCGTGGCCGAAACCGCCCAGCGCGTGTGCGTGATGTACGCCGGGCAAGCGGTGGAGGTCGGCCAGGTGCCGCAACTGTTCGACATCCCGGCGCACCCGTACAGCGAAGCGCTGCTCAAGGCGATCCCGGAGCACAGCCTGGGCGCCGAGCGCCTGGCGACCCTGCCGGGCATCGTGCCGGGCCGCTACGACCGTCCGCAGGGCTGCCTGCTGTCGCCGCGCTGCCCGTACGTGCAAGAGAGCTGCCGTGCGCAGCGCCCAGCCCTTGACCCGAAAACCCACAGCCTCGCCCGCTGCTTCTACCCGCTGAACCAGGAGGTGGCGTAATGGCCGTCGTACTTACCGCCCGTGACCTGACCCGTCACTACGAGGTCTCCCGCGGCCTGTTCAAGGGCCATGCGACCGTGCGCGCCCTCAACGGCGTGTCGTTCGAGCTGGAGGCCGGCAAGACCCTCGCCGTGGTGGGCGAGTCGGGCTGCGGCAAATCCACCCTGGCCCGCGCCCTGACCCTGATCGAAGAGCCGTCGTCCGGTTCCCTGAAGATCGCCGGCCAGGAAGTCGCCGGCGCCGACAAGGCCCAGCGCAAGCAACTGCGCAAAGACGTGCAGATGGTGTTCCAGAGCCCTTACGCGTCGCTGAACCCGCGCCAGAAGATCGGCGACCAGCTGGCCGAGCCGCTGCTGATCAACACCAGCCTGTCGGCCACCGAGCGTCGCGAGAAAGTCCAGGCGATGATGAAACAGGTCGGCCTGCGCCCCGAGCACTACCAGCGCTATCCGCACATGTTCTCCGGCGGCCAGCGCCAGCGGATCGCCCTCGCCCGGGCGATGATGCTGCAACCGAAGGTGCTGGTGGCGGACGAACCGACGTCGGCGCTGGACGTGTCGATCCAGGCCCAGGTGCTGAACCTGTTCATGGACCTGCAGCAGGAGTTCAACACCGCCTACGTGTTCATCTCCCACAACCTGGCGGTGGTGCGTCACGTCGCCGACCAGGTGCTGGTGATGTACCTCGGCCGTCCGGTGGAAATGGGCCCGAAAGAGGACATCTACACCCGTCCCCTGCACCCGTACACCCAGGCGCTGCTGTCGGCGACCCCGGCCATCCACCCGGATCCGGACAAGCCGAAGATCAAGATCGCCGGCGAACTGCCCAACCCGCTGAACCCGCCGCCCGGCTGCGCCTTCCACAAGCGCTGCCCGTACGCCACCGAGCGTTGCAGCAGCGAAGAGCCGGCCCTGCGCCAGCTCGACACCCGGCAGGTGGCGTGCCACTACGCCGAGCAGTTCCTCGACGGCGCGGCATAAGCGAGAAAAGACTGCAAAACCCTTGCGGGAGCGGGCTTGCCCGCGATTGCGGTGCGTCAGTCAGCTGATTGACCGGCTGACACACCGCTTTCGCGAACTGTAGGAACGAGCCTGCCCGCGATAGCAGTGCATCAGTCGCCCCCTATGTGACTGACGCTTCGCAATCGCGAGCAGGCTCACTCCTACAAAGGGATCGAGTTACACAAAGCGTTCAACAACCCCCTTACCCCCCGATTGCGCATCAGTCGGGGGAGAAGGGGTTTTCTTTTGCCCGCGACCTACGTCTGGCTGTCGCCTTCGTCCGGATCGTCGCTGTCCGGCTCGTCGGTGGTCGAATCGTCATCGTCGGCGCTGCCGCCCTGGCCCTGGTCGCCCGGTTCGGACTCGGACTTGGCGAGCATCAGGCCGCTGTGCCCCGCCTGCCCGCTGAACGCCTGGGAATCGTGATCCTCGCATTCGGCCCAGGCCGTCGCGGTGCCGAGGGACAGCATGACCATCACTTTCAACAGCAGTAAAACGCGTAGCAACCTGTTCTTCATGGCTGATTCCATCCTCTAGCGGGAGAAACACATGTGCCTGGCTGGCGCTCTGTGAATCTAGTTCCGAATAGCCGGCTTCACCAGATAGGACGCTAACGAGCTCAAAGAAATGCCCTGCGCGCACAGACGGGTTTGGAATAATCTCCATAGCCGGACCAGCTAAGCCCTTCGCGCCTCTCCCAACGCAGATCAACGCGAACGCCCGGATGAGCTATAAAACAAAGAAATATTGGTATTCGCTGCGAGTTTTTCGTCTAACACCCATAAAGTTTTTCTTTAGCGATTTGAACGAACGCAATTAGAATTCCCCACAACACAAAAAATTGTTTTCCTTGATGGCAAAACCAGCCAATAAAACAAAGGAAACTTTGCTTTATGCGAATACAACGTAAAAGTGATGAGGCCATTGCTGCCCAATTAGGTGAGTCGCTGCGCGAACGCCGCCTGCGCAAAGACATCACACAAGATCAGCTCGCAGAACGGGTCGGGGTCAGCACCCCCACGATTCAGAAGCTGGAAAAAGGCAGGGGCACCTTGCAACTGCTGATCGCAGTCCTGAGGGAGTTTGATGCGCTGGATCTTCTCTCAAGCTTGATCGAGCCTGCGCGTGCGAGCCCGCTGACGGCGGCCACGACAGGCAAGACAGGCCGCACCCGTGCACTGGGTGCCGTTCGCACCAGCGATGGTCGCGTACAGGTTTTCCACAGCACCCAACCCGAAGCGTTGCCAAAAAACAAAAAGCAGGGCACTGCGAAACCTCTGCTGATACCCAGGAAGAAATGACGTGGCGATAACCGCAGAAGTGTGGATGTGGGATACCAAGGTCGGCGCGGTGCTTTGGGATGACAGCCAGGCCCCGGCAACGGCGACGTTTGAATTCGACCCCGCGTTTACCGAAATCGGGCTCGAGATCGCCCCCCTGACCATGCGAGCCGTCGCCGGTGAAGTGTATGCCTTCCCCTCGCTGAACCCCCAGGCCTTCAAATCCCTCCCGCCGTGCCTTTCGGACTCACTCCCCGACGACTTCGGTAATGCCGTGATCGACGCCTGGCTGGCCAGGGAGGGGCGCGACCCCAAAAGCTTCACCCCCGTTGAACGATTGCTGTACATCGGCGCCCGGGGCATGGGGGCGCTGGAGTTCCGTCCTGCCGTGGACAGGGTGAGGACCCGAATCGAAAAGCTGGAACTCGACTCCTTGGTCGAGCTCGCCGGGCAGATTCTTGAACAGCGCCAGCAGCAGTTCGCCGGCCTGCAGTTGGGCCATGACGGTAAGCAGGATGAAGAAGCGCTCAAGCACATGTTCCAGGTGGGGTCATCGGCTGGCGGTCAGCGTCCCAAGGCAATCATTGCCATCAACGAAAAAACCGGAGAACTCTGCTCCGGCCAGCTCACGGCGCCAGAAGGTTACAGTTATTGGCTGTTCAAGTTCGATGTGCCAAAGGGAGCAAACGCATTGGGTGACCCGGCTGGTTTTGGCCGGGTAGAGTACGCCTACCACCTGATGACGGTCGCTGCGGGAATCAGCATGACCGAGTGCCGCCTGCACCCTGACGGCCCTCGCGCTCACTTCATGACTCGCCGGTTTGACCGGATGGACGACGGCGACAAGATCCATGTGCAGACACTTTGCGCCATGGACATTGCCGACTACACCCAGCCCGGCGCGTACTCTTACGAACAAGCGCTGCTCGTGGCGAGGGATCTGGGCCTGCCCAGAGAGGATCACGTCGAGCTGTTCCGTCGCGCCGTATTCAATGTGATTGCACGCAACCAGGACGACCACACGCGCAATATCGCCTTTCAGGTCTGGAGAGACGGCATCTGGCGCCTGACGCCGGCCTACGACATGTGCTGGGCTTATCGCGTCGACTCACCGTGGGTGTCCACTCATCAGATGACCATCAATGGCAAGAGAGACGGCTTCACGGTCGAAGACCTGCTCACACTGGCCAGACAGATCCCCCGGTTGAACGGGCGCAAAATCATCAAGGAAGTCGCCGAATCGGTTCGTCGATGGCGCGAATTCGCCACCGCCGCCGACATCGAGAATGAACAGCTGATCGAAGAGATTGAGCGCACTCACCGGCTGTATCTGGCTGACGGCCTGTAAGGCAAAACGAAAAAGCCCTGCAAGCGCAAACTTACAGGGCTTTTTGGTGTGGCCGAAAAATCTCGCTGACTCCCGCCATCCAGCAGAGGAAGTCAGTGAGGTGAATCAGCGCTTAGTGATGCTCACGGGTCGCGCGGAACTTCACGTCCGGCCAGCGCTCTTCCATCAGCGCCAGGTTGACCCGGGTCGGGGCGAGGTAGGTCAGGTGACCGCCGCCGTCCAGCGCCAGGTTTTCCACGGCCTTGTTGGAAAACTCTTCCAGCTTCTTCTTGTCGCCGCATTCGATCCAGCGCGCGGAGTACACGGAGATCTGCTCGTAGGAGCACTCGACCTTGTATTCCTCTTTCAGGCGGCTGGCCACCACATCGAACTGCAGCACCCCGACGGCGCCGAGGATGATGTCGTTGCTGCGCTCGGGGAAGAACACCTGGGTCGCGCCCTCCTCGGCCAGTTGCTGCAGGCCTTGGCGCAGCTGCTTGGACTTCAGCGGATCGCGCAGGCGCACGCGGCGGAACAGTTCCGGGGCGAAGTGCGGGATGCCGGTGAAACCCAGCGCTTCGCCTTCGCTGAAGGTGTCGCCGATCTGGATGGTGCCGTGGTTGTGCAGGCCGATGATGTCGCCGGCGTAGGCCTCTTCCAGTTGCTCGCGCTCGGAGGAGAAGAACGTCAAGGCGTCGCCGATGCGCACGTCCTTGCCGGTGCGCACGTGGCGCATCTTCATGCCTTTTTCGTACTTGCCGGAGCAGATGCGCATGAAGGCGATGCGGTCGCGGTGCTTGGGATCCATGTTCGCCTGGATCTTGAAGATGAAGCCGGAGAACTTCTCTTCGACCGGCTCCACGGTGCGCTCGTTGGCGACCCGGGCCAGCGGACGCGGCGCCCAGTCGACCACAGCGTCGAGGACATGGTCGACGCCGAAGTTGCCCAGGGCCGTACCGAAGAACACCGGGGTCAGCTGGCCGTCGAGGAACTCCTGCTGGTCGAACTCGTGGCAGGCGCCCTGCACCAGCTCGAGCTGCTCCAGGAAACGGTCGTACTCGTCGCCCAGGTGCGCGCGGGCTTCTGGCGAGTCGAGCTTTTCGATGATCTTGGTTTCGGTGCGCTCGTGGCCGTGGCCCGGGGTGTAGACGATGATGTAGTCGCCGGCCAGGTGGTACACGCCCTTGAAGTCGCGGTAGCAGCCGATCGGCCAGGTGATCGGCGCGGCCTTGATCTTGAGGACGGCTTCGATCTCGTCGAGCAGTTCGATCGGGTCGCGGATGTCACGGTCGAGTTTGTTGATGAAGCTGACGATCGGCGTGTCGCGCAGACGGCAGACGTCCATCAGGGCGATGGTGCGTGGCTCCACGCCTTTACCGCCGTCGAGCACCATCAGCGCCGAGTCCACCGCGGTCAGGGTGCGGTAGGTGTCTTCGGAGAAGTCTTCGTGGCCCGGGGTGTCGAGCAGGTTGATCATGTGTTCGCGGTACGGGAACTGCATGACCGACGTGGTGATGGAAATGCCCCGCTGCTTCTCCATCTCCATCCAGTCGGATGTCGCATGGCGATCGGATTTGCGGGACTTCACCGTACCGGCCACCGCAATCGCCTTGCCCATCAGCAAGAGCTTTTCGGTGATGGTGGTTTTACCGGCATCGGGGTGGGAAATAATGGCGAAAGTGCGGCGTTTCGCGACTTCGGCGGCCTGTCTGGTCATGGGAAATCGCCTGGCGGGGATTCAAAAAGGGCGGCGATTATAGCCCAACTCGACGCAATATCCGAACCGTTGAGCGCATCCGAAATGGCCAAAGGCCGTCCCGGCGGGGAACCTTTCAAAGCGCACGGGCGTCCACTCCTGCGTCACGCCCTTTCGCAAGGGCCCGGGAAACCGGCAAGTCGGCCCTGCGGGGCCGCGCTCATGGCTCGCTTGCGGCACGTCTTGACGTTGCGCAAAACAGCCGCTTCTCGCGACCGCCGCTCCGGCAGCCAGGCATGGCGTTGCCGAACGGGACTGCGGTCGCCGACCGGAAAAGGAGTCCGCCTGTGGCTATCCGCTATGGCAAAGGGCTGACGGGAGGTGCGGTGGTGATCGCCCTCCTGGCCCTGCTGATCCACTGGATCGGCACCGACACGATCCAACGCTACCGCGACGATCTGCTGTTCTACCTGCAAGCCCACCTGGTGCTTGTCCTCGCGTCCATGCTGGCCGCCCTGGCCGTGGGCATCCCCTCCGGCATCCTCCTCAGCCGCCCGGCGATGCTCGGCCGCGCCGAACGCTTCATGCAGTGCTTCAACATCGGCAACACCGTGCCGCCGCTGGCGGTGCTCGCCATCGCCCTGGGCATCCTGGGCATCGGCAGCGGCCCGGCGATCTTCGCCCTGTTCCTGGCCTCCCTGCTGCCCATCGTGCGCAACACCTACGAAGGCCTGAAAAACGTCCAGGGCTCATTGAAAGAAGCGGCGGTCGGCATCGGCATGACCCCGCGCCAGGTGCTGTGGCAGGTCGAACTGCCCAACGCCGTGCCGATCATCGTCGGCGGCGTAAGGGTGGCGCTGGCGATCAACGTCGGCACCGCGCCGCTGGCGTTCCTGATCGGCGCCAACAGCCTCGGCAGCCTGATCTTCCCCGGCATCGCCCTGAACAACCAGCCGCAACTGCTGCTCGGCGCCGCGTGCACCGCGCTGCTGGCCCTGCTGCTCGACGGCGCGGTCACCCTCGCCAGCCGCCTCTGGCTGGAACGCGGTCTGCGCCCGTCCTAAGGCTCCCGGAAGGAAACCCCATGAAACGACTTAGCTTTTTCCTGGGCTGCGCCCTGCTGTTCGCAGGATTCGCCCAAGCCGCCGACACACCGGTGATCCGCATCGGCGCCCGGGTGTTCACCGAACAGACCCTGCTGGCGGAAATCACTTCGCAATACCTGCGCAGCAAAGGCTACGACGCGCAGATCACCGGCGGTCTGGGCAGCAACCTCGCCCGCAGCGCCCACGAAAGCGGGCAACTGGACCTGCTCTGGGAGTACACCGGCGTGTCGCTGGTGGCCTACAACCATGTCACCGAAAAGCTCGACAGCGGACAGTCCTACGCACGGGTGAAAGAACTCGACGCGAAAAAAGGACTGGTCTGGCTCGCACCGTCGAAGTTCAGCAACACCTACGCCCTCGCCCTGCCGGAAAAGGTAGCCGAGGAATATCCGCAGATCAGCAACATCAGTCAGTTGAACGAAGTGCTGCGCAGCGAGGCCAAGCCCCATCGCCTGGTGGCGCTGGACACAGAGTTCGCCAACCGCTCCGACGGTCTGGACGGCATGGTCAAGCTCTACGACATGAACCTGACCCGCCAGAACATCCGGCAGATGGACGCGGGGCTTGTCTACACCGCCCTGCGCAACGGGCAGGTGTTTGCCGGCCTGGTCTACACCACCGACGGTCGCCTCAACGCGTTCGGGCTGAAGCTGCTGGAAGACGACAAGCATTACTTTCCGGACTACACCGCCGCGCCTGTCGTGCGTCAGGCCTTCCTCGACGCCCACCCGCAACTGGCCGGGCAACTCAAGCCGCTGGCCGAACTGTTCGACGACGAAACCATGCGCCAGCTCAACACGCGGGTCGACGTCGATCACGAAAGCCCTTCCAAAGTCGCTGCCGATTTTCTGCGCCGGCATCCACTGAACTAAAGGAGGAAAAGCCATGGAATTGCTGAACGCCTTTTCCCACCTCGACTGGCAGCAGGTGATGCACCTGACCTGGCAGCACATCACCCTGGTCGGCATCGCCGTCAGCCTGGCGATTCTCATCGGCGTGCCGCTGGGCATTCTGATGACCCGCTTCCCGCCCCTCGCCGGCCCCTTGCAGGCCAGCGCCACGGTGCTGCTGACCGTGCCGTCGATTGCGCTGTTCGGCTTGCTGCTGCCGTTCTATTCGAAGTTCGGCCAGGGCCTCGGGCCGCTGCCCGCCATCACCGCCGTGTTCCTTTATTCGCTGCTGCCGATCATGCGCAACACCTACCTGGCCCTGACCGGCGTGGAGCCCGGCATCCGCGAAGCCGCAAGGGGCATCGGCATGACCTTCGGCCAGCGCCTGCGCATGGTCGAGCTGCCGATCGCGGTGCCGGTGATCCTCGCCGGCGTGCGCACCGCCGTGGTGATGAACATCGGCGTGATGACCATCGCCGCCACCATCGGCGCCGGCGGCCTCGGCGTGCTGATCCTGGCCTCCATCAGCCGCAGTGACATGTCGATGCTGATCGTCGGCGCGCTGCTGGTCAGTCTTCTGGCGATCTTCGCCGATCTGTTTTTGCAGTGGCTGCAACGCTCTTTGACTCCAAAAGGATTACTCAAATGATCGAACTTCAAAACCTCAGCAAGACCTTCCAAAGCAACGGCAAAGACGTGAAAGCCGTGGACTCGGTAAGCCTGACCGTCAATGAAGGTGAAATTTGCGTGTTCCTCGGGCCATCGGGTTGCGGCAAAAGCACCACACTGAAAATGATCAACCGCCTGATCAAACCGACCTCGGGCAAGATCCTGATCAACGGCGAAGACACTACCGACCTCGACGAAGTGACCCTGCGCCGCAACATCGGCTATGTGATCCAGCAGATCGGGCTGTTCCCCAACATGACCATCGAAGAAAACATTGTCGTCGTGCCGAAACTGCTCGGCTGGGACAAACAGAAATGCCACGACCGCGCCCGCGAACTGATGAGCATGATCAAGCTTGAGCCCAAGCAATATCTGCATCGTTACCCGCGTGAACTGTCCGGCGGCCAGCAACAACGGATCGGTGTGATCCGCGCATTGGCGGCGGATGCGCCGCTGTTGCTGATGGACGAGCCGTTCGGCGCGGTCGATCCGATCAACCGCGAGATGATCCAGAACGAGTTCTTCGAGATGCAGCGGGCGCTGAACAAGACGGTGATCATGGTCAGCCACGACATCGACGAAGCGATCAAGCTCGGCGACAAGATCGCGATCTTCCGCGCCGGCAAGCTGTTGCAGATCGACCATCCGGACACCTTGCTCGCGCACCCGGCGGACGACTTCGTCAGCCACTTCGTCGGCCAGGACAGCACCCTCAAACGCCTGCTGCTGGTGAAGGCCGAAGACGCCGCGGACAACGCGCCGTCGGTGAGCCCGGACACCCCGGTGGCCGAGGCGCTGGAACTGATGGACGAACTCGACCGCCGCTACGTCGTGGTCACCTGCGCCGAGAACAAGGCGCTGGGCTATGTGCGCCGCCGCGACCTGCACCGCCAGACCGGCGCCTGCGGGCAATTCCTGCGCGAATTCAACGCCACGGCGGCGTATGACGAGCACCTGCGGATCCTGTTGTCGCGCATGTACGAGTTCAACCGCGCGTGGCTGCCTGTGCTGGACGCCGAGCGGGTGTTCCTCGGCGAGGTCACCCAGGAATCGATTGCGGCGTACCTGAGCTCGGGCCGTTCGCGGGGGATGAAGACCCATATCGTGTCGCCGGCCGAGGCCGCAGTGGCTTGATCACTCATCTGGCCCGGTAAAGACACGACCCTTG
Organism: Pseudomonas ekonensis; assembly: GCF_019145435.1. Classification (NCBI taxonomy): domain Bacteria; kingdom Pseudomonadati; phylum Pseudomonadota; class Gammaproteobacteria; order Pseudomonadales; family Pseudomonadaceae; genus Pseudomonas; species Pseudomonas ekonensis. The sequence continues at coordinate 1,631,558 of NZ_JAHSTS010000002.1, forward strand.
CAGGAGTGAGCCTGCTCGCGATAGCGCAATATCCGTCAACAAAGATGTCGACTGGAAAAAAGTCATCGCGAGCAGGCTCACTCCTGCAGGAACGAGGTGATTTTTTCTTCATGCGCAAGGCGGAAAAGAATCTCAACAGCCACGCCAGCAGAATCTCTGCAAAGCGCCCCCTGCAAACAACGAAAATCCTCCTCAGCCACCTCTCTCGCGGCCAACGTCGCCGATGTTGCGTCGATCGCACTTGGCTATGACTTAGCCGGTAAAAACCGCGAACGTGCAGCTATTCTTAACACTTCAAAATTCTCGGGGAACATCAGCCCGTCATCTCTGTCCGCTACAAGGAGAGACGCGGACGACGTACGTCAGAAGCGTGCAAAAACGCGACATTTTTAGTTGATCTCAGGCCCCCCACGCCCTAAAGTTCGCGCCGAACGTCCATGCTGGAAACGATCCATCCGGCTCAAGTACTGACGACGAGACAGCAAGGCCAAGGGAAAGAAAGCTGCATTTCCCATGGCCTTTTTGCTTTCGGCGACATGCCTTGGGAAGTAGGCGAACCAAAGTGGGGATACGGAGGACGTTCATTGCACCCATTGTTTTCACGAGTTTGCCCATAGGAGCTCCCAGGTATGTCGATCCAGGTCGAAGACTATTTCGCGCGCGAAACCTTTCAGAAGATGAAGGCGTTCGCCGACAAGCAGGAAACCCCGTTCGTGGTGATCGACACCGCGATGATCGCCCAGGCCTACGATGACCTGCGCGCCGGTTTCGAATTCGCCAAGGTCTACTACGCGGTCAAGGCCAACCCGGCCGTCGAGATCATCGACGTGCTCAAGGAAAAGGGTTCGAGCTTCGACATCGCCTCCATCTACGAGCTGGACAAAGTGCTGGGCCGCGGCGTGCGCCCGGACCAGATCAGCTACGGCAACACCATCAAGAAGTCCAAGGACATCCGCTACTTCTATGAGAAGGGCGTGCGTCTGTTCGCCACCGACTCGGAAGCCGACCTGCGCAACATCGCCAAGGCCGCCCCGGGCGCCAAAGTCTACGTGCGCATCCTGACCGAAGGCTCGACCACCGCCGACTGGCCGCTGTCGCGCAAGTTCGGCTGCCAGACCGACATGGCCATGGACCTGCTGATCCTCGCCCGCGACCTGGGCCTGGTGCCTTACGGCATCTCGTTCCACGTCGGCTCGCAGCAGCGCGACATCAGCGTCTGGGACGCGGCCATCGCCAAGGTCAAGGTGATCTTCGAACGCCTGAAGGAAGAAGACGGCATCCACCTGAAGCTGATCAACATGGGCGGCGGCTTCCCGGCCAACTACATCACCCGCACCAACAGCCTGGAAACCTACGCGGAAGAAATCATCCGTTTCCTGAAAGAAGACTTCGGCGACGACCTGCCGGAAATCATCCTGGAGCCGGGCCGCTCGCTGATCGCCAACGCCGGCATCCTGGTCAGTGAAGTGGTGCTGGTGGCGCGCAAGTCGCGCACCGCCGTCGAGCGCTGGGTGTACACCGACGTGGGCAAGTTCTCCGGCCTGATCGAAACCATGGACGAAGCCATCAAGTTCCCGATCTGGACCGAGAAGAAAGGCGAGATGGAAGAAGTGGTCATCGCAGGTCCCACTTGCGACAGCGCCGACATCATGTACGAGAACTACAAGTACGGCCTGCCGCTGAACCTGGCCATCGGCGACCGCCTGTACTGGCTGTCGACCGGCGCGTACACCACCAGCTACAGCGCAGTGGAGTTCAACGGCTTTCCGCCGCTGAAGTCGTACTACGTATAAAGGCAGCGGTCAGTTTCAAGCGCCAAGCGAAAGCCCATGACACGTCATGGGCTTTTTTGTTTGGCACCTCGCCTGCAGGAGCGCGCCTGCTCGCGATGGCGTCGTGTCAGGCTCCGGCATCTGCAATGGCCCACCGTTTTCGCGAGCCGGCTCGCTCCCACAGGGTCAGGCAGTCAGCTCGTCTTGGCGCGTCCGGTAGGTTTCTGCGATGGCCTGTATCCGGGGATCACTCGCCCCGGCCAGCGCTTCGCTCGCCACCCGCAAAAATTTCAGATTGCCGCCGACCCGCGCCTTTTCCAGCCAGACCAGTGCCTCATCGACTCGCCCCTGATCCGCCAGCACTGCTGCATGACTGAACTGCCCACGAAAGTCCCCGGCCTCGGCCGAGCGGCGATACCACTCATGCGCCGCCGCCACATCCTGCGCACACGCCCGCCCTTGCTCCAGATAGCGCCCCAACAGGTTCATGGACTTGGCATGCCCCTGCTCAGCGGCGCATCGATACAGATCCAGCGCTTGCCGCTGGTCCTCGTCCACGCCGCGCCCGGTGGCGAGCAGATTGGCGAGGTTGTACATCGCCCAGTCCAAGCCGGCCTGCGCCGCGATTCGATAATGCTGCGCGGCAAGCGAAGCGTCCGCCGCACATCCCCAGCCGTGCTCATGGCAGCGGCCGAGCATGTTGCGCGCCATCGCATGGCCTTGCCCTGCCGCGATCCCGAACCAACGCTGGGCGAGCGGCAGGTCCTGGGCGATGCCATGACCATCGAGCAGGATCTGCCCCAGCAATGCCTGCGCCTCGAGCACGCCTTCGCTTGCCGCCAACAGGATCGCCTGGGCCGCGCGGGCCGGGCTTTCTTCGAGCATGGCGTTGAGCCGGTCGCCGTCGAGGACTTCCTCACGGCGCAAGCGGAAGTCCGTCACTTACACCTCGACCCAGCGACGCAGCAGGTTGTGGTAGGTGCCGGTGAGGCGGATCAGCGAAGGGTGGTCAGGCATGTCCTGGGTGAGCTGACGGATCGCGCCGTCCATCTCGAACAGCAAGGCGCGCTGGCTGTCTTCGCGCACCAGGCTCTGCGTCCAGAAGAACGACGCGTAGCGCGCGCCGCGGGTGACGGCGTTGACCTTGTGCAGGCTGGTGCCGGGGTACAGCACCATGTCGCCGGCGGGCAGCTTGACCCGCTGGGTGCCGTAGGTGTCGTGGATCTCCAGTTCGCCGCCGTCGTAGTCCTCAGGCTCGCTGAAGAACAGCGTGGCCGACAGGTCCGTGCGCACCCGCTCGATGCTGCCCTTGGGCTGGCGCACCGCATTGTCGATGTGGAAGCCGAAGCTGCCGCCGGCGGTGTAGCAGTTGAACAGCGGCGGGAACACCTTGTGCGGCAGCGCAGCGGACATGAACAGCGGGTTTTTCCACAGCCGGTCGAGCATGGCCGCGCCGATTTCCTTGGCCAGCGGATGGCCTTCGGGCAATTGCAGATTGTGCTTGGCCTTGGCCGATTGGTAGCCGGCGGTGATCTTGCCGTCGGCCCAGTCGGCCTGCTCCAGCGCCTCGCGGATGCGCTGCACTTCGTCCTTTTCGAACAGCCCGGGGATGTGCAGCAGCATGGCGGTGTCACCTGATGGCAAAGAGGCGGCAATGGTATTGATTCTTATTGGCTGTGTAAAACCCGCGTGACGAACGAACCGGCAAAACCGTAAGGTTAAATTGTAAAGAATGTAAATTCAGTGCGAATGGCAATGTTTCGCAATTGATACGAATACTTGTTTACCCTATATTCCGCGACCTCAAATCCTTGGGGAGGGGAATCTTCAATGTCACGTCGACAAGTACAAATGCCGGTCAGCTCACCTCGTTTGCTCGCTTCTGCCATTGGCGTGGCGATCACCGCCAGCTCCGCTGGCCACGTGGTATTCGCCGCCGAAAAGACCGACAGCAAGCCTTCCGGCAATGCCATCGCCCTGGACGCCACGTCCATCACCGGCGAAAACCAGAGTTCGACCTCCTACCAGGTCGAGAAAGCCTCCTCGCCCAAGTACACCGCGCCGCTGGTCGACACGCCGCGCTCGGTGACCGTGATTCCGCAACAAGTCCTCAAGGACACCGGCGCCCTGAACATGCAGGACGCGCTGCGCACCGTGCCGGGCATCACCTTCGGCGCCGGTGAAGGCGGCAACCCTCAGGGCGACCGTCCGTTCATCCGCGGCTTCGACGCCCAGGGCGACACCTACCTGGACGGCGTGCGCGACACCGGCTCCCAGAGCCGCGAAATCTTCGCCGTGGAAAACATCGAAGTCAGCAAGGGCCCGAACTCGGCCATCGGCGGCCGTGGCGCCGCCGGAGGCAGCATCAACCTGGTGAGCAAGAAGGCGCACCTGGGCAACTCGTTCGACGGCGGCTTCACCTGGGGCTCCGACCAGACCCAGCGCTACACCCTGGACGGCAACTACCAGTTCAGCGACACCGCCGCCGGCCGCCTGAACCTGATGAGCCACGAAAGCAACGTCGCCGGCCGCGACAAGGTCGACTACGACCGCTGGGGCATCGCGCCGTCCCTGGCCTTCGGCCTGGGCACCGACACCCGCGTCAACCTCGACTACTACCACCTCGAGAGCAACGACACCCCGGATTCGGGCATCCCCTACACCATCCCGAAAGCCGGTTCCGCCGCACGCACCAAGTCCGATCCGGACAAGCCCTACGCCGGCGGCGACCACAGCAACTTCTACGGTCTTGACCGCGACTTCCGCAAGGGCCGCACCGACACCGCGACCTTCGCCATCGAGCATGACCTGAACGACTCGCTGACGATCAAGAACACCCTGCGCCACGGCACCAGCATGCAGGACTACATCCTGACCCAGCCGGACGACAGCAAGGGCAACGTCAACAACGGCAGCCTCTGGCGCCGCGCCAACACCCGCGTGAGCAACACCGAGACCACCACCAACCAGACCGACCTGTTCGGCACGTTCTACCTGGGCGGCTTCAAGAACAGCTTCTCCACCGGCGTCGAGTACACCCGCGAGGAAAGCAGCAAGTCCTCGTACAACGTCAACACCGACACCACGCCGCGCACCACCAACGTGCCGTCCAGCACCAACTGCACCCCGGCGATGATCGGCGCACCGAGCGGCTACAACTGCACCTCGCTGTCCAACCCGAACCCGAACGATCCGTGGAACGGCGCGATCTCGCGCAACTACGCCGGCACCGACACCCAGTCCGACACCTACGCGCTGTACGTGTTCGACACCCTGGAGCTGACCGAGCAGTGGCTGGTGAACATGGGCCTGCGCTACGACCACTTCGAGACCGGCTACAAGACCTACACCAACGCGGGCACCACCACCGCCAAGGGTTCCGACACCAGCGAGTTCGTCACCGGCCAGTTCGGCGTCGTCTACAAGCCGGCCGAGAACGGCAGCATCTATGCGTCCTTCGCCACCTCCGCCACGCCGCCGGGCAACACCCTGGGCGAAGGCATGGAAGGCAACCCGCTGGGCGGCACGCCGGACCGCAACGGCAACCTGCTCAAGAGCGACATGGAGCCGGAAACCACCAAGAACTACGAAATCGGCACCAAGTGGGACCTGCTGAACGATCGCCTGTCGCTGACCGCCGACATCTTCCGCACCGAGAAGGAAAACGCCCGCGTCCAGGTCGACACCACCTCGTACGAAAACGTCGGCAAGACTCGCGTGCAAGGTATCGAGCTGTCGGCCAGCGGCAAGATCACCGACAAGTGGCAAGTGTTCGCCGGCTACGCCTACATGGACAGCGAGCAAGTGGACGGCGGCGACCTGCCGGCCAACAAAGCCAACAACGGCAACGAACTGCCCAATACCCCGAAAAACAGCGCCAGCCTGTGGACCACCTACCAGCTCACGCCGAAGCTGACCGTCGGCGGCGGGGCATTCTATGTGGACGACGTGTTCGGCAGCGTGGCCAACACCACCATGGTCGACTCGTACGTCCGCTACGACGCGATGGCCGCCTACAAGCTGAGCAAGAACGTCGACCTGCAGCTGAACGTGCAGAACCTGACCAACGAAACCTACTACGACAAGGCCTTCTCGACCCACTTCGCCAACCAGGCGGCGGGCCGTACGGCACTGTTGAGCACCAACTTCCACTTCTGACGTCGGCAAGACCTGCAGGAGCGAGCCTGTTCGCGATGGCGATCGATCAGCGACATCGATGCTGACTGGCCCACCGCTTTCGCGGGCAGGCTCGCTCCCGCAAGGAAGTCGTGGAAACGCAAATGCCCCGTTCATTCGATTGAACGGGGCATTTGTGCGTAATCAAAGAACGCTTCTCAAAGGCCACGGCATAATGCGCGCCGTGACGACATTTTCGAACGGACAAGGCGAATGACGTGTTGAAGAAGACCCTGTTCCAGCTGCACTGGTTTTTTGGCATCAGCGCAGGCCTGGTGCTGGCCCTGATGGGCATCACCGGTGCGGCCTATTCCTTTCAGGACGAAATCCTGCGGGCGCTGAACCCCTCGGTGCTGCAGGTGGAAAAACAGGTGGCCGGCGTCCTTCCGCCCGCCGAACTGGTGGAGCGCATCGAGGGCGCGTCGGGCAAGAAGGTCTCGATGCTCTGGGTCGAAACCGACAGCGGCACCGCCGCCCGCGTGTACTTCACCCCGCCCAAGGGCGAGCGCCGCGGCGAAATGCGCTACTTCAACCCCTACACGGCCGAGTTCATGGGCGATGCCGTCGGCCAGGACTTCTTCGGCCTGATGCTGCAACTGCACCGTTTCCTGGCCATGGGCGACACCGGCCGCAACATCACCGGCGCCTGCACCTTGATCCTGGTGTTCTTCTGCCTGTCAGGCCTGTACCTGCGCTGGCCGCGCCAGTGGAACAGCTGGCGCGTGTGGCTGACCCTGGACTGGAACAAAAAAGGCCGCAGCTTCAACTGGGACCTGCACTCGGTGGCCGGCACCTGGTGCCTGCTGGTGTACCTGCTGCTGGCGCTGACCGGGCTGTCCTGGTCCTACGAGTGGTACAACAAAGGCCTGACCAGGCTGCTGTCGGACGCCCCGCAAAACGAGCGCGTGCGCGGCGGCCGCGGCCCGGCCCCCGAAGGCCCGGCGCCGACCGCCGACTACGCGGCGATGTGGAGCAGCATCTACAGCGCCGCCGGCCCCGGCCTCGCCGCCTACAACATCCGCATGCCGCCGGTGGCCGGCCAACCGGCCACCGTGTTCTACCTGCTGGAGAGCTCGCCCCATGAGCGCGCCCTCAACCAGATCACCCTCGATCCGGCCACCGGCATCGTCAAACGGGTCGACCGCTACGCGGACAAGAGCTTCAAGGCGCAACTGCTGACCAGCATCTACGCCCTGCACGTGGGCAGCTACTTTGGCCTGGCCGGGCGGATCATCGTGACCGTCGCCGCCGTGCTCATGCCGCTGTTCTTCATCACCGGCTGGCTGCTGTACCTGGACCGCCGCCGCAAGAAAAAACAGGTCAGGGACGCCCGCCGAGGCATCGGACAACCGACCGGTGATGCGCCGGCATGGCTGATCGGCTTCGCCAGCCAGAGCGGATTCGCCGAACAACTGGCCTGGCAGACCGCCGGCCAGTTGCAGGCCGCCGGGCTGCCGGTGAAGGTGCAACCGCTGGCCGACGTCAGCGAACAGGACCTGCGCGAATCGGACAACGCCCTGTTCGTGGTCAGCACCTTCGGCGACGGTCAGGCACCGGACAGCGCCCGGGGCTTCGAGCGCAAGGTGCTGGGCAACGCCCCGGCCCTCGACCGCCTGAACTACGCCGTGCTCGGCCTCGGCGACCGCCAGTACGAACACTTCTGCGGCTTCGCCCGGCGCCTGCACCGCTGGCTGGGCGAGCACGGCGGCAAGACCCTGTTCGCCCCGGTGGAAGTCGACGGCGGCGACCCTTACGCCCTGCGCCACTGGCAGACGCAACTGGGCCTGATCACTGGGCAGGCCCCGGTCGACACCTGGCAGGCCCCGGACTATGAGAACTGGACGCTGGCGCGCCGCGAGCTGATGAACGCCGACAGCAGTGGCGCTCCGGTCTTCCTGCTGGGCCTGACGGCACCCGGCATCGGCAGCTGGCTGGCCGGCGACCTGGTGGAAGTGCTGCCGCGCAACTGCCCGTGGGCCATCGAGCACTTCCTCGACGGCCTCGGCATCCGCGGCGAAACCACGGTCAAGGTCAACGGCCTCGAAGAGCCGCTGGAGCTGGCCCTGGCCAGCCGCCAGTTGCCCGAACACCGGGCCCACCTGGTGGGCCTGCACGCCCAGGCGCTGGTCGATGCGACGGTGCCGCTGCCGATGCGCGAGTACTCCATCGCCTCGATCGCCGCCGACGGCGTGCTGGAACTGATCGTGCGCCAGGAACTGCGCAGCGACGGCAGCCTGGGCATCGGCTCCGGCTGGCTGACCGAGCACGCCCCGGTGGGCGGCAGCATCAGCCTGCGGGTTCGGCGCAACAGCGGTTTCCACCTGCCCAACGCGCCGGTGCCGATGATTCTGCTGGGCAACGGCACCGGGCTCGCCGGACTGCGCAGCCTGCTCAAGGCCAGGATCGCCGATGGCCAGCAACGTCAGTGGCTGCTGTTCGGCGAACGCAACCGCGCGCACGACTTCCTCTGCCGCGCGGAGCTGGAGGAGTGGTTGGTCAACGGCGATCTGGCACGGCTGGATCTGGCCTTCTCGCGGGATCAGGCCGAGAAAGTCTACGTGCAGGACCGCTTGCGCGAATCCGCCGAGGAACTGAAACGGTGGCTGGCGGACGGCGCCGCGATCTACATCTGCGGCAGCCTCAAGGGCATGGCCTCGGGTGTCGACGAGGCGCTCAACGACATCCTCGGCGCCGCCGAAGTCGAGCGCCTGATCGAACAGGGCCGCTACCGCCGCGACGTCTACTGACACATCCCCACGGCGGGAGCCAGCCTGCCGGCGATGGCGCCGGGCCTGTCGACTGATCGTTGACTGACCCACCGCCATCGCGAGCAGGCTCGCTCCTACAGGTGCCGCAGGGTTCAGGCCGGCTGCAGCTTCTGCTCGAACACCGTCACCCCGTTCAGGTCCCGCAGCACCACGCTCATCTCGCCGCTGCGTCCGTCGATGTTCACCTCGCCGAAAAACTGGAACCCGGCGAGCGGCGAGGCGTTCTGCGTCGGCGGCGCCTTCTGGAACACCACCTCGGGACCGAAGGTCTTGTCCAGCGCATTGGGCCCGAAGCTGCCGGCGTTCAACGGCCCCGCGACAAACTCCCAGAACGGCTCGAAGTCCTGGAAGGCGGCGCGGTCGGGGTGGTAGTGATGGGCTGCGCAGTAATGCACGTCCGCCGTCAGGAACACGAAGTTGCGCACCTGCTGCGCCCGCAGGAAGCCCAGCAGTTCGGCGATCTCCAGTTCGCGCCCCTGGGCCGGGCCGGGGGCGCCGTTGGCCACCGCTTCCCAGCGCGGCACGCCGGGGCTGACTTCACCGTCGGGCACACCGAGGCCGATGGGCATGTCGGCAGCGATCACCTTCCACTGGGCCTTGGAACTCTTGAGCCCGCGCTTGAGCCAGTCCAGTTGCTCGCGCCCGAGGAAAGGCTTGGCCGCGCCGAGGTTGTCGTCGTTGGCCCCGCGGTAGCTGCGCATGTCGAGCACGAACACTTCCAGCATCGGCCCGTATTTCAGCCGACGGTAGATCCGCCCGCCGCCGTCGGCGGCCTGCCGGCGCATCGGCGCGTATTCGAGCCAGGCACGGCGGGCGCGGCCCACCAGGGTGTGGATGTCCTTCCCTTGGTAGCGCTCGTCGAGCTGCTTGCCCGGCGACCAGTTGTTCACCACTTCATGGTCGTCCCACTGCCAGATCTGCGGCACCTCGGCGTTGAACCGGCGGACGTTCTCGTCCATCAGGTTGTAACGGTAGTTGCCGCGGTACTCGTCGAGGGTTTCGGCGACCTTGCTCTTGGCTTCGCTGGTGAGGTTGCGCCAGATGCGGCCGCCTTCCACGGTCAGTTGCGCCGGCACCGGGCCGTCGGCGTAGATGGTGTCGCCGCTGTGGATGAAGAAGTCCGGCAGGCGCAGGCGCATGGCTTCGTAGATGCGCATGCCGCCGATGTCCGGATTGATGCCGAAGCCCTGGCCGACCGTGTCGCCGCTCCAGACGAAACGGATGTCGCGCGCAGCCTGCGGTGCGCTGCGCAGGTGGCCCAGCCACGGCTCGCTGGCGACGCCGGTGCGGGCGTCTTCGAAGTGCACGCGATAAAAGATCGCCTGGTTGGCGGGCAGGCCGGTGAGCTCGACCCGGGCGGTGAAGTCGGTGCCGGCATCGGCCAGCGCCGAGACGACGCGACGCGGATTGCCGAAGCGGCTGCGGGTGTCCCACTCCACCACCATCTTCGCCGGGCGGTCGGTGCGGCTCCAGATCATGGCGCGGTCGCCCAGCAGGTCGCCGGACTGCACGCCGTCGGTGAGTTTCGGCCGGTCCTTGACCGAGGCGATCACGGCCGGCGCCATGCCCGGCACCAGCAATCCGGCGCCGACGACCTGCATGACCCGTCGGCGACCGAGGTCGAATTCGCTCATGGTGTTCTCCCTGAAAAAGGAAAACTAAAGCACGGCTTCATGACCTCGGAGTGACACCCGTCCAAGGCCACAGCCGTCCCGCCACAGACTGGCGCTCAAGCCGCGCTGGGCTCCACGGCCAGCTCCACCGATTCCGGCCGCTTGACCACCGCATACGCCACCGCCGTCAGCAGACTCCCCGCGACAATCGCCAGCAGGTACAGCAACGCATGGTTGATCGCGTTCGGAATCGCCATCACGAACAGCCCGCCATGGGGCGCCATCAGCTTGCAGCCGAAGTACATCGACAACGCACCGGTCAGCGCGCCGCCGGCGATGCTCGCCGGGATCACCCGCAGCGGATCCTTGGCGGCGAACGGGATCGCGCCTTCAGAGATGAAGCACAGCCCCAGCACCAGCGCCGCCTTGCCGGCCTCGCGCTCGGTCTGGGCGAACTTGCGCCGGGCGAGGAACGTGGCGAGGCCGAGGCCGATCGGCGGCACCATGCCGGCGGCCATGGTCGCTGCCATCGGCGCGTAGCTCTGCGATGCCAGCAACCCCACCGAAAACGCGTACGCGGCCTTGTTGATCGGCCCGCCGAGGTCGACGCACATCATGCCGCCCAGCAGCACGCCGAGCAGGATCGCGTTGGTGGTGCCCATGCTGTCGAGAAAATGCGTGAGCGCCGCGAGCATGCCCGCCACCGGTTTGCCGACCACGTAGATCATCACCAGCCCGGTGAACAGGCTGGCGAACAACGGGATGATCAGGATCGGCTTCAACGCCTCAAGGCTTTGCGGCAAGGCCACATAGCGGCTGATGGCCTTGGCCGTGTAGCCGGCGATGAACCCCGCGACGATCCCGCCGATGAACCCGGCGCCGAGGGTGCTAGCCAGCAGGCCACCGATCATCCCCGGCGCCAGGCCCGGGCGGTCGGCGATGGAATAGGCGATGTAGCCGGCCAGCAACGGCACCATCAGCTTGAACGCAGTCTCGCCGCCGATCTGCATCAGCGCCGCCGCCAGCGTGCCCTCTTCCTTGAACGCGGTGATGCCGAACACGAACGACAGCGCGATCATCAGCCCCCCCGCCACCACCATCGGCAGCATGAACGACACACCGGTCAGCAGGTGCTTGTAGACGCCGGTCTTCTCTTGTTTCGGCGCAGCCTTTGCGTCGCCTGCGGCGCTTTCCGGCTTGCCCTCGGCCAGGGCCTTCTTCAGCGTGGCGTCGGACTGCTTGAGGGCGATGCCGGTGCCGCAGCGGTAGATCCGTTTGCCGGCGAAACGCTCGGTGGCGACTTCGATGTCCGCCGCCAGCAGCACCACGTCCGCCTCGGCGATGGCCGCTGCGCTGAGCGGATTGCGGGCGCCGACCGAGCCCTGGGTTTCGACCTGCAGCTCATAGCCCAGGCGCTTGGCCGCTTGCTGCAAGGCTTCGGCGGCCATGAACGTGTGGGCGACGCCGGTGGGGCACGCCGTCACGGCCACCAGGCGCGGGGCGCCCGATGCCGCAGGCACGGCTTCTGCGCGATCGGCGACGTGCACGGCGGCCTCGGCGGCCCCGCGCCGCAGCACCGCTTCGACATCCTGCAACGCCTGCGCCGGCGCGATCCGGAACACCCGCTTGCCGATGAACCGGGTCATGTCCACCGGCCCCGTGGCGACCAGCAGCACCCACTCGGCCGCCTCAAGGGTGGCGGCCGACATCCGGCGCTCCGGGTGCGCGGCATCCACCACCTCGACACTGGTGCTCCAGCCCTGGCGCTGGGCCGCCGCCTCCAGCAGGCGGGCGCACAGCACGCTGGTGACCATGCCGTTCGGGCAGGCCGTGACAATGGCTAACTTCATGACAAACCCTCTTATTGTTCTGTCAGGGGACGCACGCGCACGCCCTGTTCGAGCGGCGCCAGGCGCGCCGCATCGTGGATGCCGAAACCGATCTGGGTCACCGCCAGCGCGGCGATCGCCGTGGCGGTGCGCAGGGTCTGCTCGGGCGTATCGGCGCTGAGCAGGCCGTGAAGCATGCCGGCCAGCAGCGAGTCGCCCGCCCCCACCGTGCTGGCCACGCTGACCTTCGGCGGCGTGGCATGCAGGGCCGCACCGACCGCGAACCAGCTCACCCCTTCGGCCCCGTGGGAAATCACCACATGCTCGACGCCCTGGGCATGCAGACGGCTGGCCGCCTGCGCCTGAGCCTCGTGTGACAGCACATCGCAACCCAGCGCATCCGCCAGCTCTTCGGCGTTGGGCTTGATCAGCCACGGGTTGGCCTTGATCGCCGTACGCAGCGCTTCGCCGCTGGTGTCCAGCGCGACCTTCAGGCCCAAACCGTTGAGGCGCTCGATCAGCTCGCGCAGCCACTGTGCGCTCACCCCGCGCGGCAGGCTGCCGGCCACCACCACCGCATCGTGGCCCGGCGCGATCTGCACCAGGCGGTCGAGCAAGGCTTGCTGCGCCACGGCACCGACCACCGGGCCCGGCCCGTTGATGTCCGTGATGCGGCCGTCGTGCTCGGCCAGTTTGATGTTGCTGCGGGTCTCGCCCGGCACGCGGATGAAGGCGTCGACGAACCCGCGCCGGGCGAACAGGTTCTCGAACGCTTGCAGGTTCTCTTCGCCGAGAAACCCGCTGACCGTCAGCTGATGCCCCAGGTCGGCCAGCACCTGGGCGACGTTCACCCCTTTGCCGGCGGCGTGGCTGTGCATCTCGTCGCTGCGGTTGACTTGGCCGGCCTCGAGGCGCGGCAGGCGCACCGTCAGGTCGAGGGCCGGATTGAGGGTCAGGGTCAGGATCTTGGCCATTTACAAAGCCTCCACTAATGCGCGCACATCCTGTGCGCTGCCCACGGCAAGCGCCTGCCGGGCAAGGGCTTGCGCCTGGGTCAGGGTCAGTTCACGGATGCGCGCCTTGACTTCGGCGACGCTGCGGCCGGCCACGCTCAGTTCATCCACGCCGAGGCCGACCAGCACCGGCACCGCCAGCGGATCGGCCGCCAGCTCGCCGCACACGCCGACCCATTTGCCGTGGGCATGGGCGGCGCGCACGGTGATGTCGATCAGGTGCAGCACCGCCGGGTGCAAGCCGTCGGCCTGGGCCGAAAGGGTCGGATGGCCACGGTCGATGGCCAGGGTGTACTGGGTCAGGTCGTTGGTGCCGACGCTGAAGAAATCCACCTCCTTGGCCAGCACCGGCGCCAGCAGCGCGGCGGACGGCACTTCGATCATGATCCCCAGTTGCAGGTCGGCCACCGGAATTTCCCGGCGCAGGCGCTCGGTCATGTCCCGGGCCTGGCGCCACTCCTCGACGCTGCCGACCATGGGGAACATGATCCGCAGCGGACGGTTGTCGGCCGAACGCAGCAAGGCGCGCAACTGCGCCTCCATGATCTGCGGACGCTGCAGGGTCAGGCGGATGCCGCGCACGCCGAGGAACGGGTTTTCTTCTTTGGCGATCGGCCAATAGGGCAACGGCTTGTCGCCGCCGACGTCCAGGGTGCGCACCACCAGCGGCCGCCCGGCGAGGCCGTCGAGGACGCGGCGGTATTCGGCTTCTTGAGTGGCCTCGTCCGGCGCTTGCGGGTGGGCCATGAAAATCAGTTCGGTGCGCAGCAGGCCGATGCCTTCTGCGCCCTGCTCCACCGCGCTGGCGACACCGGCGCTTTCGCCGATGTTGGCGAACACCTCCACCGCGTGGCCGTCGGCGGTGAGCGCCGGTTGATGGCGTTGTTCGGCGGCAGCCTTCAGGCGTTGCTCGCGGCTGTCGCGCTCGTCGGCGGCCCGTTGCAGGGTCGCGGCGTCGGCGTCCACGTGCAGGCGGCCGCGCTGCCCGTCGAGCAGCAGCGGCGTGCCCGGCGCCAGCAGCAGCACCGCCGCGCCGGCCCCCACCAGCGCCGGAATGCCCAGCGCCCGGGCCACGATGGCGCTGTGGGCGGTGGCCCCGCCGCGGGCGGTGAGGATCCCCGCCACCCGCGTCGGATCGAGCCGCGCCACATCGGACGGGCCGACTTCATCCATCACCAGAATGTAAGGTTGCGCGGGCTCGCTCAGGGTCTGCACGCCGCACAGCTGCGCCAGCACCCGCCGGCCGATGTCGCGCAGGTCGGCGGCGCGTTCGGCAAGCAAGGCGTCCTGCAGCGATTCCTGCTGCTTCGCCGCCGCCTCGATCACCGCCATCCACGCCGCCTCGGCGCTTTCGCCCTGCTTGAGGCGGGTGTCGACTTCGTCGGTGAGCTCCGGGTCGTCGAGCATTTCCAGGTGGGTGATGAAAATCTCGCGGATGGCCTTGGCCTGGCTGCGCCCGATCAAGCCCTGGATGTCGCGCCGCACGTCGATCAGCGCTTGCTTGAGGCGCTCGCGCTCGACGGCGGCGGACTCGCCGCGCAGCGGGTAATCGATGGCCTGTTGCACCTGAATGTGCGCCGGCCCCATGGCGATGCCGGGGGCGGCCGCGATGGCTTGCAGCAGGCTGCCGGAGGCCGGCGCGACAAGCACCTCGGCCACCTCGGCGAGCGCCTCCTGCGCAGGGGAGACCGCCGGCAGCGGCTCGACCTCTTCGCCCAGCCCTTCTTCGATGGCCGCCAGCAACGCCGGCAAGGCATCGGCGGCGATGGCCGGTTCGGCGATCAGTTCCAGCACCTGCCCGCGACGGGCGCCGAGGCTGAGCAGCTTGCTCAGGCTTTTCACCGATACGGCGCTGTCCTGGCCGTCGACGATACGGATGCGGATCTCGCCTTCAAAACTTTTCGCCAGTTGCGCCAGCACCTTCGCCGGCCGCGCATGCAAGCCGTGGGCATTGGCCAGGGCGATGCGCGCGCTCGGCCAGTCGGCCGGCAGTTCACCGCCCAGCACTTCGAGTACCTTGCGGCGGCTCGTGGCGCGGCCCAGTTCATGGCCGCGCCCCTCGATCAGCAGCGCGCACAGGCGTTCGAGCAGCGCCTGATGGGCCTCGCCCAGGCTGGCCAGGCAGAACAGGCCGTTGAGGGGCTGGCCGAGGTAGCGCATCGGCTTGTCCGGGGTGACGAAGGACAGGCCCGGACGCTTCACGGTCTGTTCGCTGTGCAGCCACCACAGGCCGTCGCCCAGCGGTAGCGCTTCGACCTGCTGCAGCACGCCGGCGAAGCCGTTGCTCACGCAGTCGGCCTGGCGCAGCAGGCGCGCGCCGCGCCAGACCAGTTCTTCGAAGTCGTCGGCGGAGACGCTAAGGCCGATCATCTGCGCATCCAGCGCCAACTCCTGGGGCGCGCCCTGCAGCAGCTTCAGCAACGCTTCGGGCGAGCCGGCGCGGCGCAGCGCCTGGCCCAGGTCAGTCTCGCCCAAGGCGCGGGTCAACAGTTGCAGCAGACGCAGGTGCTCATCGGATTTGGCCGCGATGCCGATGGCCAGGTAGACGATCTGGCCGTCGCCCCAGTCCACGCCGTCGGGGAACTGCATCAGCCGCACGCCGGTGGCGAACACCTGGTCGCGGGTTTCCGGGGTGCCGTGGGGAATGGCGATGCCTTGCCCGAGAAAGGTCGAGCCCTGGGCCTCCCGCGCCTGGAGCCCGGCCAGGTAACCGTCGGCCACCAACCCGTCGGCCACCAGGCGGTCAGCCAGCATTTGCAGGGCGGCGGACTTATCCACAGCCGACCGGCCCATGGAAATCTGCTCTACAGTGAGCTCGAGCATGCGTTCTCCTTTTTGGCATCGGGAGGTGCCAGGTATTGTTGTGGATAGTTTCAGCTTAGCGCCTGCACTTTTCAGGGGCAGTTTTGGCGGATTCGCGGCAGGTCCGGCCAAAGGCGACTAAAGTGCAGAAAATACGCCTGCTGAAACGTTTAATCTAGATTGATCGGCACGTTACTCGATAATGTCCCATCCTTGAAGGCCAACCGTCGGCTGCGCTGCGACAATGGTCGCCTCCCCGAATCGGGTAGGATTGGCGAAAATGTCGGGGCACGCTGGAAAAAACAAGGAAATCCCGGGTGAAACTCAGTGATATCGCGCGGCTGGCCGGAGTGTCCGTGACCACCGCCAGCTACGTCATCAACGGCAAGGCCGAACAGCAACGCATCAGCAACGCCACCGTCGAGCGGGTGCGGGCGGTGGTCGATCAGCACGGCTTTACCCCCAACCCCCAGGCGGCCGGACTGCGCAGCCGGCACACCCGCACCTTGGGCTTCATCCTGCCGGACCTGGAAAACCCCAGCTACGCGCGGATCGCCAAGCTGCTGGAGCAAGGCGCCCGGGCCCGGGGCTACCAATTGCTGATCGCCAGCTCCGACGATGCGCCGGACAGCGAACGGCAACTGCTGCAACTGTTCCGCGCCCGTCGCTGCGATGCGCTGATCGTCGCCAGTTGCCTGCCGGCCGGCGACGACAGCTATCGCCAATTGCAGGCCAAGGGCCTGCCGATCATCGCCATCGACCGGGTGATGGATCCTGCGCACTTCTGCTCGGTGATCAGCGATGACCGCGAAGCCAGCCTGCACCTGACCCAGAGCCTGCTCGACCCGCAACCCAGGCAAATCGTCCTGCTGGGCGCCCGTCCCGAACTGAGCATCAGCCAGGAGCGGGCCGCCGGGTTCAGGCAGGCGCTGACCGGGTTCAAGGGCGACGTCCTCATCGAGCACGCCGAATCGTTCAGCCGCGACTGCGGCAAGCAACTGATGGAAGAACTCCTGCAACGGCTGGGGCATTTGCCGGACGCACTGGTGACCACCTCCTACGTGCTGCTGCAGGGTGTGTTCGATGCGCTGCACGACTTCCCGCTCAAGAACCGCCCGCTGCGCCTGGGCACCTTCGGCGACACGCAATTGCTGGACTTCCTGCCGCTGCCGGTCAACGCCATGGCCCAGCAGCACCAGTTGATCGCCGACAAGGCGCTGGCGCTGGCCCTGGCCGCCGTCGAGCAGTCGGACTACGAGCCCGGCGTGCAGGCCATCGCCCGAACCTTCAAGCAGCGCATCCGCCGGGACTGAACCGTGGAGCTGATCGACAGCCACACCCATCTGGACTTTCCCGACTTCGACGCCGACCGTACGGCGCTGATGGCCGAGAGCCGCGCCCTCGGGGTGCGGCGGATGGTGGTGCTGGGGGTTCATGAAGGCAACTGGCAACGGGTGTGGGACCTGGTGCAAGGCGACGCCGACCTGTACGCGGCGTTCGGCCTGCATCCGGTGTATCTCGAGCAACACCGCCCGCAGGACGTGCAGGCCCTCGGCGACTGGCTGACCCGGCTGCGCGGCCATCGGCAACTGTGCGCGGTGGGCGAGATCGGCCTGGACTACTTCATCGAAACCCTCGACCGCGAGCGCCAGCAGGCGCTGTTCGAGGCTCAGCTGCAACTGGCGGCGGACTTCGGGCTGCCCGCGCTGATCCACGTGCGGCGCAGCCATGCGGCGGTGATCGCCACGCTCAAGCGGTTCAGGCTCAAACGCGCCGGCATCATCCACGCCTTCGCCGGCAGCCGCGAAGAGGCGCGGGAGTACATCAAGCTGGGGTTCCGGCTGGGCCTGGGCGGCGCGCCGACCTGGCCCCAGGCGCTGCGCCTGCACCGGGTGCTGGCGGACCTGCCGCTCGGTTCGGTGGTGCTGGAGACCGACTCGCCGGACATGGCCCCCGCCATGTTCCCCGGCGTGCGCAACACCCCGGCGCATTTGCCGGCGATCTGCGCGGCGCTGGCCACCCTGATGGCCGTCAACCCGGAACAACTGGCCGCCGCCAGCACGGCCAATGCCTGCGAAGTGTTCGGCTGGTAGTTCAGTCGCCGTGGGCCCTTGCGGCGTCGAGGATCAGCGTCAGGCGCTGCCGGTGGCGGAAGTAGCGGGTCACGGCGAAGTACACGAAAACCGCAATCAACGAGGCATTCAACTGTTCGGTGACGCTGAGCAGCCCCACCCATTCCATCACCAGCGCCACCAGCAGCGCGGTGCACACCGTCACCTGCGCGCTGGCGCGCAACAGGCCCAGCGAGTCGAGCGACTTGAACCGTTTGATCTGCTGCGGGCAACGCAGCTCCAGCCGTTGCTCGCAATGGGGGCAGGTGAAGGCTTCATTGATCGAAAGGGCGTTGAGCTGCCAGGGCTTCAGCACCAGGGTGGTCTGACAATGGGCGCAACGGCCTCGGACTCCCAAGGTGGCAACGGACATTAACGGGCTCCTCCAAGCGGTCAAGTCGAGTGATCTTGAATGATTGAAGACGAAAAACCAGAGCGCGGAGAAAAACAGGATTTGGCTTACAAATGTAAGCAAAAAAGTACTACAAAAAATTCCACAACCTCAGCCGTGGGAGCAAGACCGCTCCCACAAAGGCCGGAGCGAACCCGCCGTCAGACCCGGAACGCGTTGATCAGCTGCTTGAGCTCCACCACCTGCGCCGACAGGGCGCGGCTGGCGTTCTCGGTCTGGTGCGCGCCTTGCGCCGTGCGTTCGCCGGCGCGGTTGATCTCGACGATGTTCTGATCGATGTCGTGGGCCACGGCGGTCTGCTGCTCCACGGCGGCGGCGATCTGCTGGTTCTGGTCGACGATCATGCCGACCGCGCCGAGGATGTTTTCCAGCGCCTGCTGTACTTTTTCCGACTGCCCCACGGTGCCGTTGGCCATCTGGTGGCTGACGCCCATGGCCTTCACCGCCGCGCCCACGCCGCCGTGTAGCTTGGCGATCATCTGCTCGATTTCCTCGGTCGATTGCTGGGTGCGCTTGGCCAGCGTGCGCACTTCGTCCGCCACCACCGCAAAACCCCGCCCCTGCTCGCCCGCCCGCGCCGCTTCGATGGCGGCGTTGAGCGCCAGCAGGTTGGTCTGCTCGGCGATGCTTTTGATCACTTCCAGCACGCTGCTGATCGACTGGCTGTCGCTGGCCAACTGGTTGATCACCAGCACCGACTGATCGATCTCGCTGGCCAACGCCGCGATGCTGCCCTGCTGGGACTCCACCAGGCCGCGCCCGCTGACGGTCTCGTCGTTCACGCTGTGGGCGCTGCTGACCGCCGCCGCGGCGCTGCGCGCCACTTCCTGGGAGGTGGCGGACATCTGGTTCATGGCCGTCGCCACCTGCTCGATCTGGGTACGCTGGCCGGCCACCGCCTGGTTGCTCTGGGCCGACACGCTCTGCACTTGCCCGGCCTGGCGCTCGACCTCGCTGACGGTCTGCCCGACGCGCTCGATCAGGTCGTGGATCTTCTTCACGGTGCCGTTGAACACTTCGCCCAGCTCGCCCAACTCATCCCGGCTGTTGGCGCGGAAATTCACCGTCATGTCGCCGGCCGCCACTTTGTCCATCATGGCGCCCAGGCGTTTCAGGGTGGTGCGGGTCGAGGCGTAGAAACCGCCGTAGAGGTAGAAGATCAGCACGAACACCACCGCCAGCGCCACCGCCTGCAGCACCATGTGCGTGCGGTTCTGGGCCAGACGCTGCTGCAACTGGCTGTCGAGGAATTTCAGGGTCGCTTCGTTGAGCTGGTAAGTGCGCTCCATCAGCCCGGTGACCTGATCGTAGAACGCCTGCCACGGCGCATCGAGGGTGTCGGCCATCACCACCTGCTCCTCGAACAGCTCGCTGGCCTGCTTGAGCGACGCCTTGCTGGCGTCCGCCGGGGCGCTGAGGAACTCACGCGCCGCCTTGCTCGAACCGAGGGCGTCCTGCAGTTTCAGGCCGTACTCGGCCTGGAGTTTTTCGATCTGCGCCAGCAGTTCGTCGAAGCGGGTGCTGGATGAACTGTTGAGAAAACCTTGGCCCAACGAGTACGAGCCCATGGCCCGGCCTTCGCCGAGGGTCTGGGTGATGGCCGGGGTGATGGCGGTGACCAGCTCGCTGAGCTGGCGCATGTCGCTTTGGCCGTCGCGGCTCAGGCCGGCCTGGCTCGCGATGATCTGGCTGAAGATCTGCGCGCTGCCCAGCAGCTTGCCGATCAGTGCGCTTTTGCTTTGCAGGGAGTTTTCCGCTTGCTGGGCCTTGAACGCGGCGATCATCTCGTCGCGCTTGGCGTCGAACACCGCGGTCTGCTCCGGATCGTCGGTCATCGCCTTCAGCCCTTGCAGGCGCGCCAGCACGTTCTGCTCGAGGGTGGTGATGTTCGCTTCGACATTGCCCGCCTTGCCGGACTGGCCGAGGGTCACGTTGATCTGCACCAGGTTGTTGAGGGTTTCCAGGTCCCGTCGCAGGCTCAGGCTGCTGCCCAGCAGGTCGAGGCTTTGCAGTTCCACCCGGGTGCCCTGGAACTCGCGGTACGAATCGCGCACCAGATAGAAGTTGGTCACCAGCATCGGCACCAGGAACAGGACGCTGATCAGGCTGAACTTCATGCCGAAGCTCAGGCGGTTCATCAGCGAGACGGCGGGATAGAGCAAGCTCTTCACTGGAAGTCTCCCTCGGTTTGTTCTTGTTTTTATTGGCAGGCGCAGGGCGACAGCAGATAGCCACTATCGAGCGCCATCTCTGTATAGCTCAAATCGGAGGGAGGTTTTGTAACTTAAGGTTAACGACTGTGGTGAGGACACTTGCGCCCTCACCACAGGGTATACGGGTCAGTGAACCAGGACGGTCCACAAGGCAAACCCGGCGTACCACAGCACGGCGGCGCGCAGCAGCAGTTCCCACAGGCAGTCGAGGGTGTTGATGCCTTCCGGACCGACCGTCGGCGGCGGGATCTCTCCGGCGGCCAGGCCCGCTTTGTCGATCAGACGGGCAGCGCTGATGTGCCAGTTCAGCAGCTCGTGCAGCATCACCCGGCTGACCGCGACGAAGTTGCCCACCAGGGCCAGGCTCGCCGCCAGCAGGCGCACCGGCACCCAATCGAATGCGTGCCGCAGCTGCGCCGCCCGTTCGGCCACCGCCGGGTTCGCGGCGTTCTCCTCGGCCAGCGCCAGCAACCGGTAACTCAAGGCCGCCACCGGGCCGAGCAGGAAGTACCAGAAGATCACCGCAAAGAAGCTCTGGTAGGCCTGCCACAGCAGATGCCCCTGCACCCGCGCCAGCAATTGCTCGCCACGGTCGGCGCAGATGCCCAGGTCGCGCTTGGCCACGTGGGCCGCCGCTTGCAGGTCTTCCCGGCGCCAGGCGTCGCGGAACGGCCCCAGGCCGCCGAGCAGGTCGTTGCGCCCCAGACTGTAGATCACCACCAGCAGATGCACCGGCAGGGCCAGCAGGCCGTAGGCCACCGGTTCCAGCACCACCAGCAGCAACGCCAGCAGCGCCACCGGCAGCAGCACCAGCACCGTCAGCACCAGCCAAGGGCGCTTGGCCAGGCCGCCGCTTTCGAGCTTGTGCAGTTCGCGGATCCATCCGCCGTCGCGTTGGACCCGATGGCGCAGGGCCGAGAACTTCTCGATCCAGACCGCCAACAGCAACACCAGAAAACTCATTGTCCTTCCTCTTGTGCCAGGGCCGCCCGGTAGCGTGCCCAGTCGAATGCCGGCCCCGGGTCGGTCTTGCGGCCGGGGGCGATGTCGCTGTGCCCGCAGATGCGTTGCCCGGTGATGGCCGGGAACCTCGCCTGCAACTGCCGGGTCAGCGCGGTCAGCGCCAGGTACTGCGCGTCGGTGAACGGTAGATCATCGGTGCCTTCCAGCTCGATGCCCACGGAAAAATCGTTGCAGGTCTCGCGCCCCCCGAAGCTGGAGACACCGGCATGCCAGGCGCGCTCCAGACAGGAGACAAACTGAGTGACCTTGCCGTCACGCTCGATCAGAAAGTGCGCGGACACCCGCAGGTCGGCGATCCCCGCAAAGTAGGGATGTTCGGTGACATCCAGACGGTTCTGGAAAAATTCCTGCACCTTGCCGGTGGCGAACTGCGCCGGCGGCAGGCTGATGTTGTGGATGACCAGCAGGGAGACTTCGCCCGTCGGGCGTTCATTGAAGTTGGGCGACGGACAGACCTGCACCCCGTGACACCACCCGCTTGCGGGATCCAACTGCATACCGATTCCTTCAACGCCGACTGTGTTGGCGCCCAGTATGCCGTGATCGGCGTACCGGACGCGATCACTTGGCGCGATTGCGCCGCCGCAGATTGCCCAGCACCGACTCCAGCGCGCGGTCGAACAGCAAGGTGTCGTCCAGCCGCCACGCCGCACCGCGCCGCAGCTCCAGGGCAAGTCCGGTGCGGTCGCGCTCCAGCACTTTCATGCCGGTGCGGTCGACGAACACGAACTTGCCGGTGGTCTCGTTGATGGCCGCCAGCTTGCAGCGCAAGGTGTGCTCTTCGTCTTCGCGAAACACCACCCAACTGCCCAGCCGCAGTTGCTCGACCTGCCGCAGGCCGGCATCGTCCTGCGGCAGGCGCAAAGGCATGCCCTCGTCCGCCGCGCGCAGGGCCACCGGCAGCGCCACCTCGACCAAGACCAGCGCCTCGGCGGGCCCGGATTCATCGGTGCGCTCGAACAGGCGCACGTGCAGCGCTTCCAGCTCGCTGAAAAACTCGCTGGTGGCGAACGGGTCGAACGCCGAACTGTTCAGGCCGTCGCGCAACGACTTGAGCAGCCCCGGCACCATCGCCAACAGGCGCATGCCGGACTCCGGCCCGTCGTGCCGCTGCACGCTCCAGACCAATTGCTCCATGGTCTGCACATCCGCCCGCCATTCGGCGCTCTGGTCGCCGTGCTTCAGGCAGGTCAGCAGCAGTACCTTGCTCCAGGCGTCCTGGACGAACGCCACCACTTTGGGCGGCAGCACCTTGCCCGGCAACGCCTGGTTGAGCGCCTGCTCCACCCGGCGGCGAGCCAGTTCGGTCCTCGCCCGCCCCTCTTCGGCATCGCGCAGGCGCTGCTCGAGCAATTCGCTGCGGCGGCGCTCGTCGCCGGTGAAGGCCAGGAAATCCGCCAGCAGCTCGGAGAAGATCGCCGGATCGTCATTGAAATCGCTCAGCAAACGCTGCACCACCTGCTCAATGCGCAGGTACAGGCTGTCCCGCGCATGGCCGTCGCACTCGCCCCAGCCCATGGCGGCGTCCGCGATTTCGTTGAGCAGGCGCCGCGCCGGGTGACTGCTGCGGCTGAAGAAACTCTTGTCGAGCACCGCGACCTTGAGCATCGGGATCTGCAGCCGGGCGATCAGCGCCTTGAGCGAGTCCGGCAGGTTGCGGTCGTCGAGGATGCACTCGAACAGCATGGCGATCAGGTTGATCACATCCTCATCGGCGCCGCCGACGATGCGCGACTTGCCGCTGCGCACGCTCACCTGGGTCAGCAATTGCTCGAGCTGGTTGCGCAGGTCGAAGTCGTCCAGCGCCGCCAGCGTCGGCACGTATTGCTGCAAGTGCGAAAGCAGGCGCAGCAGGTCGCGGGTGGAGATCGGCTGGACCGCCGAACTGGGCTCCAGGATCGGCGCCACGCTGCCGCGCAGGTGCGACAGCAGCGCCTGCAACGCCGAGAAGACTTCCTGCACGCCGTCCTCCAGCGCAGGCGGTTCGCTGTGCGCAGGCTCACTGCGGGCATGGGCAACGGCCTGGTCGATGGCACGGCGCACGGGCGCCGGTTTCAGCTCGGGCAGCACGCCGGTGGCGGCCAGCAACTGATTGGCTTCGGCATAGAGCTGATCGGTGTCGGCCAGCACGTAGCGCTCGAACAGCTTGAGCAGGATCAGCTTGACCTTGATCCCCACTCCCAGGTTGCGCCCGGCCAGCAGAAAGTATTCGCACAGCATCGAAGGGCCCAACGGGTTGTGCCGGTCCTCCAGGGCCTTGCCGAGCAGGGCATTGAGCCGCGCCGTCAATTGGTCGAGGGCGAAGCCGTCGCGGCTCAGCACCCGGCCGACCATGGTCTCGATGGCGACGCTGCGTTCCCGGTCGTCGGTGCGCTCGCAGGCTTCGTGCGGCAGCAACGAGGACGGCAAGGCGTTTTGCGCGGGATCGTATTGGGTGAGGCCGACGAACGCCTCGAAGAGATGTTCGAGAAAGCCGCGCTCGATGTTCTTGCGCTTCAGGCGCAGGTCGCGCATGGCCTCGAAAAAGAGATTCTGCTCGACGTCGCTGCGGGCCCGGTCGGCCATTTCGAACAGGGTGTCGTCGGCATTGTCGAACAGCGCCTGCAGGCCGTGGCGCAGTTGCTGGGTGGCCTTGTCGCGGACCTGAAGCAGAATCACAGGCAGGCGGGCGAGCGGCGAAGGGTTCGCCGGATCGGTAGCGGCCTTGCGCAAAGGCACCACATTCCCGTCGTTGTGCATCCAAGCCTCCTGAAACGGTGATTCTTCAAGTGCGCGGGCCTGCGGCCCCCTGTCGGGAGCGGCCGGAAAACGGACTTCAAGACAAACGTCAAAGCCATGACGTCAAATGCAAGGCGGATTATCTTGCAAAAAATGTCCCCGGCGCCAGAGCCCTCAGGGATTCCCCTAGGCCCCGGCGCTGCTTCAGTGACCGCACCCGGCGCGCATTTGCTCAAGGAAATCGACCGGCTGCGCTCAAGTCCCTGCGCACCCGCCTTGGGTTGGGCCCTGCCATGCCCCTATAATCGGGCCACTTTGTCTGTGGAGCCCGTTATGCCGAACCTACGTCTCGCCGATTTGACCGCCGAAATCGAAGCCAACGTCCGCCGTGCGTTGCGCGAAGACATCGGCAGCGGCGACATCACCGCACAACTGATCCCGGCCGAACGCCTGGCCAAGGCGACCATCATCACCCGCGACGCCGCCGTCATCTGCGGCACCGCCTGGGTCGACGCCGTGTTCCGTCAGCTCGACCCGCGGGTGGCGGTGCACTGGCAGGTGCGCGACGGCGACCGGGTCAGCCCGAACCAGCCGCTGTTCCACCTGGAAGGCCCGGCCCGTTCGCTGCTGACCGGCGAGCGCAGCGCGCTGAACTTCCTGCAGATGCTGTCCGGTGTCGCGACCCGCGCCCGACAGCTGGCCGATTTCGTCGCCGAGACCGGCGTGAAGCTGCTCGACACCCGCAAGACCCTGCCGGGCCTGCGCCTGGCGCAGAAGTACGCGGTGACCTGCGGCGGCTGCCACAATCACCGCATCGGCCTGTACGACGCGTTCCTGATCAAGGAAAACCACATCGCCGCCAGCGGCGGCATCCCCCAGGCCATCGC
This sequence comes from Pseudomonas ekonensis, assembly GCF_019145435.1. NCBI lineage: Bacteria > Pseudomonadati > Pseudomonadota > Gammaproteobacteria > Pseudomonadales > Pseudomonadaceae > Pseudomonas > Pseudomonas ekonensis. Next base: position 1,656,895 of record NZ_JAHSTS010000002.1, read on the forward strand.
CGCCGCGCACCGGATCGCGCCGGGCAAGCCGGTGGAGATCGAAGTGGAAAGCCTGGATGAACTGAAAGAGGCGCTGGGCGCCGGCGCCGACATCATCATGCTCGACGAGCTGAGCCTGGACGACATGCGCGAAGCCGTGCGCCTGAACGGCGGCAAGGCGAAGCTGGAGGCCAGCGGCGGCATCAACGAAAGCACGCTGCTGCCGATCGCCCGCACCGGGGTGGACTACATTTCCATCGGCGCCATGACCAAGGACGTGAAGGCGGTGGACCTGTCGATGCGCCTGAGCCTCTGAAGCCGCCGCGCAACGAAAAACGCCAGCTCCGTCGGGGCTGGCGTTTTTGTTTCAATCGTCGATTTCGTTGAGCTCAAGATAGTCCTGCAGCTCCATGCCCAAGGCCTCGGCCACTTCCTGATGCACTTCCAGGCGCATGGCCTTGAGCTCCTGCGGCGTCTCGGCCACCAGCTCCAGCACCAGTTCCCAAGGCTCCAGCCCGCGGGACTCGGCTTCGTCCTCGAACGCCCACTGCGCCTGCTGCTTTTGCTCGGTGGCGTCCAGGGCGCTGATCTCTTCCTGAAGGGAAGGCGTCGCCGCCAGGTACTTCTCCAGCGCTACATCGATTCGTTGTTCTTTTGGGATCATGGCGTTCTCGCTGATCAGGGGAATGGGTGATGGATCTGGATCTTCTGGGATCTCTCTGCCGCGGATTGTCCGGCCTCGGAACCATTCGGGATCATCTGAACACTGCAGGGCGATGCTTGTGCTGGCGCCGAATATAGGACGTTTGGATGACGAATGACACGGGTCTTTACATCTCTCGCACAAAAAGCTGACCGGGGGAACATAAATCCGGATTCCGAGTCATAGCGATGTGCCATGTCGGCACACCCCTCCGCTGTCCACAAGGAAACCCAGTGATGCGCAGCCTTTCGAAGATGTCGTCTGTTGTGTCCACCACCGCCATGACCGCGCTGCTCGGGGCACTGGCCCTGCCGGGCAATGCAATGGCCATCGAGCTGAGCGACCGATTCCCCAGCTACGGCGACTCGGTTCCCGCCATCCACAACGACAGCGGCAAGACCGTGATCGTCAGAACCGACATCAGCATCGATGAACTGAAGAAGATGCGCGAAACCCTCGCCGACCAGACGCGCCAGCTCGAAGAGCTCAAACGCAGCAGCGGCTCCAGCGCCAGCGCCGGCAGCCGGGAGACCGACCAGCTCAAGGATCAGGTCAAGAAACAGGATGGCGAACTGGACACCCTGCGCCGGCAGTTGGAGGAACTCAAGCGCAGCAGCGGTTCCAGCTCAAGCGCCGGCAGCCGCGACACCGACGAACTCAGGAACAAGGTCAAGGAGCAGGATCGGGAACTGGACAACCTGCGCCGCCAGGTAGAAGAACTCAAACGCAGCAGCGGTTCCAGCTCAAGCTCCAGCTCAAGCTCAAGCTCAAGCGAACTGTCGAGCCTCAAGCGGGACATCAGCGATCAGGATCGCGCGATGGATCAGCTCAAACGCACCGTGGAGGAGCTGAGCCGCAAGGTGAAATGAGGGGAATGGTGCCCGAGACAGGAATCGAACCTGCGACCTTCGCGTTACGAGTGCGCTGCTCTACCGGCTGAGCTACACGGGCGGTGGGCTAAACCTAGCATCGGTCTCGGCGCCCGGCAACCCATCTCGCGCCGCAATCATTTTTGACAGGAAAAAAAATGCCCCGCCGTTTTCACGGCGGGGCATTTTCATTGCGCGAAAGCCTGGGGTCGATTAAACGCCCGAAGCCTTGGCAGCCGCCACGTCTTTGATGGACAGCTTGATGCGGCCGCGGTTGTCCACGTCCAGCACCAGCACTTCCACTTCCTGGCCTTCCTTCAGGATGTCGGTGACTTTCTCTACGCGAGCGTCGCTCAGCATCGAGATGTGCACCAGACCGTCCTTGCCCGGCAGGATGTTGACGAACGCGCCGAAGTCGACGATGCGCTCAACCTTGCCCACGTAGATCTTGCCGATCTCGGCTTCGGCGGTGATGCCCAGAACGCGCTGACGGGCAGCTTCTGCGGCTTCCTTGGTTTCGCCGAAGATCTTGATCGAGCCGTCGTCTTCGATGTCGATCGACGCCTTGGTCTCTTCGCAGATGGCACGGATGGTCGCGCCGCCCTTGCCGATCACGTCGCGGATCTTGTCGGTGTCGATCTTCATCGCGATCATGGTCGGTGCGTTGGCCGACAGTTCGGTACGCGACTGGCCGATGACCTGGTTCATCTGACCGAGGATGTTCAGGCGCGCTTCCAGGGCCTGGCCCAGGGCGATCTCCATGATCTCTTCGGTGATGCCCTTGATCTTGATGTCCATCTGCAGTGCGGTGACGCCTTTGGCGGTACCGGCCACTTTGAAGTCCATGTCGCCCAGGTGGTCTTCGTCACCCAGGATGTCGGTCAGGACGGCGAACTTCTCGCCTTCCTTCACCAGGCCCATGGCGATACCGGCCACCGGCGCCTTCATCGGCACACCGGCGTCCATCAGCGCCAGGGAAGCGCCGCACACGGAAGCCATCGAGCTGGAGCCGTTGGATTCGGTGATTTCCGACACCACGCGAACGGTGTACGGGAATTCGTCGGCGGCAGGCAGCATGGCCTGGACCGAACGGCGGGCCAGACGGCCGTGGCCGATTTCGCGACGGCCGGCGCCGCCCATGCGACCGCACTCGCCCACCGAGAACGGAGGGAAGTTGTAGTGCAGCATGAACGAGTCTTTCTTCTCGCCTTCCAGGGTGTCCAGCAGTTGCGCGTCACGGGCGGTGCCCAGGGTCGCGACCACCAGGGCCTGGGTTTCGCCACGGGTGAACAGCGCCGAACCGTGGGTCTTCGGCAGCACGCCGACTTCGATGTTCAGCGGACGCACGGTGCGGGTGTCGCGGCCGTCGATGCGTGGCTTGCCGTTGACGATGTTCTCGCGAACGGTGCGGTATTCGATTTCGCCGAAAGCGGCTTTCACTTCGCCGGCCGAAGGCTGGCCTTCTTCACCGGACAGCTTGGCGACCGCCTGGTCGCGCAGCTCGCCCAGACGGGCGTAGCGGTCGGCCTTGACGGTGATGGTGTAGCCCTGGGAAATCGCTTCGCCGAACTCGGCACGGATCGCGCCCAGCAGTTCGGTGGCCTCGGCGGCAGGCGCCCAGTCCCAGGTCGGCTTGGCGGCTTCGGCGGCCAGTTCCTTGACGGCCTTGATGACCGACTGGAATTCGTCGTGGGCGAACAGCACGGCGCCCAGCATCTGGTCTTCGGTCAGCTCCTTGGCTTCCGATTCGACCATCAGCACGGCCTCTTCGGTACCGGCCACGACCATGTCCAGGCTCGAAGCGGCCAGTTGCTCGTAGGTCGGGTTCAGCAGGTAGCCGGTGCTTTCGTGGAAAGCGACGCGGGCGGCGCCGATCGGGCCGTCGAACGGAATGCCGGAGATGGCCAGGGCAGCCGAGGTACCGATCATCGCAGCGATGTCCGGATCGGTCTTCTTGCTGGTGGAAACGACGGTGCAGACGACCTGCACTTCGTTCATGAAGCCTTCAGGGAACAGCGGACGGATCGGACGGTCGATCAGTCGGGAAGTCAGGGTTTCCTTCTCGGAAGGACGGCCTTCGCGCTTGAAGAAACCGCCAGGGATCTTGCCTGCGGCGTAGGTCTTTTCCTGGTAGTGAACGGACAGGGGGAAGAAACCCTTGCCCGGATCGGCTTGCTTGGCGCCGACCACGGTCACCAGTACGCTGACGTCGTCGTCAACGGTGACCAGCACTGCGCCGGTGGCCTGACGGGCGATGCGGCCTGTCTCGAGGGTGACGGTCGACTGACCGAACTGGAACTTCTTGATTACCGGGTTCACGGTGTCCTACCTTCTTTGTGGCTCTTGGGGGAACTGGTTTCTTGCGAAATTCTTGGGCAATGTCGGGAATCGGCCCGATGCGGATTGTCCGGGGTGCTGCCGGGATGAATCAGGTGCCTCAGATAAAACTTGAGGCTGGGAGCCTGCCGCCTGCCGGCGGAAAACCGCAGACAGCCGACAGGCAACCAACCTCATAGCGCGATCGCTGATTAGCGACGCAGGCCCAGGCGGCCGATCAGAGCGCTGTAGCGGCTCAGATCTTTGCCTTTCAGGTAGTCCAGCAGCTTGCGACGCTGGTTAACCATGCGGATCAGACCACGACGGGAGTGGTGGTCTTTGCCGTTGGCCTTGAAGTGACCTTGCAGCTTGTTGATGTTGGCGGTCAGCAGTGCAACTTGCACTTCTGGCGAGCCGGTATCACCAACGGCTTGCTGGTAGTCGGTAACGATTTGAGCTTTTTCTGCTGCGCTGAGAGCCATGAGGCAATCCTTTTATCAGGAAACCGTCCAGGGACGGTTTCAACAGGCCAGGGACAAATCCCTGTATCAATAAAAGAGCAGTGACCGTGCCTGTTGACAGCCACCCTCGCCGGCCCGCTGTTACGCGAACCGGTTCCGGTCATTCCGACCGAATCAAGCGACGCGGCGCAATGCGCCCGTCTTCGCTCACTTCACCGATGCCGATGAAGCGACCGTTGTGATCCTGTACCCGCACCATGCCGAACTTCGGCGCATCCGGAGCCCGCACCGGCTGGCCGTTGAGCCAGTAGAACGCGCTGTGCTCCGAGAACTTCAGCAGCGGCCAATCCTGCAGGCCGCTGTCCGCCGGCATCAGGAAGCGGTCGAGCGCTTCGTTGCCGCCTTCGGCATGGGCCGCTTCGAGCTCTTCGAGGGTCACGGTCTGCGCCAGGGTGAAAGGCCCGGCCTGGGTACGCCGCAATTCAGCGACGTACGCACCGCAACCGAGCTGCTCACCGATATCCTCCACCAGGGTGCGGATATAGGTGCCCTTGCTGCATTCCACCGCCAGTCGCGCAGTATCGCCTTCGAAGGCCAGCAATTCCAAGCGCGCAATAGTAACAGAACGCGGTTCGCGCTCCACTACTTCACCTGCACGGGCCAACTTGTAAAGCGGCTGGCCATCACGCTTGAGCGCCGAGTACATCGGCGGTATCTGATTGATTTGGCCACGAAATTGCGGCAAGACCGCTTCGATTTCGGCGCGACCGACGGTCACCGGACGCTCCTGCAGAACCTCGCCCTCGGCATCGGCCGTGGTGGTGGTCTTGCCCAGTTGCGCCAGGGTCTCATAGCCCTTGTCGGAATCGAGCAGGTATTGCGAGAACTTGGTCGCCTCGCCGAAGCACAGCGGCAGCACGCCGGTGGCCAGCGGGTCGAGGCTGCCCGTGTGCCCGGCCTTCTCGGCGTTGAGCAGCCAGCGGACCTTTTGCAGCGCCGCGTTGGAGGTGAACCCCAACGGCTTGTCGAGCAGGATGATGCCGCTGACGTTACGACGGATACGTTTGACCTGGGCCACCGGATTACTCCTTGGTGTCTTCGGGTTCGGCCGACGTCTCGTGCAGGCTGTCTTCAGCCACCGCACGGTCGATCAGGGCCGACAGGTGCGCGCCGCGGGCGACGCTTTCGTCGTAGTGGAAATGCAGTTGCGGCACGCTGCGCAGCTTCATTTCGCGGGCCAGCTGCATGCGCAGGAAACCGGCGGCGGCGTTCAGCACCTTGATGCTCTGCGCGATGTCGGCGGCGTTGTCCTGCCCCATCACGGTGATGAAGATCTTGGCGTGACCGACGTCACGGCTGACATCCACCGCAGTGATGGTGACCAGGCCGACGCGCGGGTCTTTGACTTCACGACGGATCAGTTGGGCCAGCTCGCGCTGCATCTGATCGCCGATACGTTGGGTACGGCTGTATTCTTTTGCCATGGTTTGTTACCTGTAACTGCCCCACGGCGAAACCCGTGAGGTCTGAAAGCGGCAAACGCCCGGCCTGGCGGAGGCCAGACCGGGCGTTGCGTTTAGAGTCCGCCGGACGGGCTGCGCAGATCGCTGCGGCGGCCCGTTGCGGCTCCTGAAGTGCGCGAGTCAGAGGCTGCGAGCAACCTGAACCTTCTCGAAGACTTCGATCTTGTCGCCGACCTTGACGTCGTTGTAGCTCTTCACGCCGATGCCGCATTCCATGCCGGCACGGACTTCGGAAGCGTCATCCTTGAAGCGGCGCAGGGATTCCAGCTCGCCTTCGAAGATCACGATGTCTTCACGCAGTACGCGGATCGGACGGTTACGGTGCACGACACCTTCGACCACCATGCAGCCGGCGATCGCGCCGAACTTCGGCGAACGGAACACGTCACGCACTTCGGCGATGCCCAGGATGTTCTCGCGGACATCGCTGCCGAGCATGCCGGTCAGGGCCTTCTTGACGTCTTCGATGATGTCGTAGATCACGTTGTAGTAACGCATGTCCAGACCTTCCTGCTCGACGATCTTCCGTGCGCCCGCATCGGCACGCACGTTGAAGCCGAACAGCACGGCGTTGGAAGCCAGTGCCAGGTTGGCGTCGGATTCGGTGATGCCACCGACGCCGCCGCCGACCACGCGCACTTGCACTTCGTCGTTGCCCAGGCCGTTGAGGGCGCCTTGCAGGGCCTCCAGCGAACCGCGGACGTCGGACTTGAGGACGATGTTGAGCGTCTTCTTCTCTTCCTGGCCCATGCTTTCGAAGATGTTTTCCAGCTTGCCGGCGTGGGCGCGGGCCAGCTTGACTTCGCGGAACTTGCCTTGACGGAACAGGGCCACTTCACGGGCCTTCTTCTCGTCGGCCACCACGCTCATCTCGTCACCGGCGTCAGGCGTGCCGTCCAGGCCGAGGATCTCGACCGGAATGGCCGGGCCCGCTTCCTTGATCGGCTTGCCGTTCTCGTCGAGCATGGCGCGCACGCGGCCATAGTTCGAACCGACCAGCACCATGTCGCCTTGACGCAGGGTACCGTCCTGAACCAGCACGGTGGCCACCGGGCCGCGGCCCTTGTCCAGACGCGACTCGACCACGACACCACGGCCTGGGGCCGACGGAGTGGCGGTGAGCTCAAGCACTTCGGCCTGCAGCAGCACGGCTTCGAGCAGCTCGTCGACGCCGGTACCCATCTTCGCCGAAACCGGAACGAACGGCGTGTCGCCACCCCAGTCTTCCGGCGTCACGCCGTGGGTCGCCAGTTCGCTGCGGATGCGGTCGAGGTCGGCACCCGGCTTGTCGATCTTGTTCACCGCCACCACCAGCGGCACGCCAGCAGCCTGGGCGTGCTGAACGGCTTCGATGGTTTGCGGCATCACGCCGTCGTCGGCCGCGACCACCAGGATCACGATGTCGGTCGCCTTGGCGCCACGGGCACGCATCGCGGTGAACGCCGCGTGACCCGGGGTGTCGAGGAAGGTGACCATGCCGCGTTCGGTTTCGACGTGGTACGCACCGATGTGCTGGGTGATGCCGCCGGCTTCGCCCGCAGCGACCTTGGCGCGACGGATGTAGTCGAGCAGCGAGGTCTTGCCGTGGTCAACGTGGCCCATGACGGTCACGACCGGAGCACGAGGCACCGCCTCGCCTTCGAACTTCAGGGACTCGGCCAGGGAATCTTCCAGGGCGGTGTCGCTGATCAGGGTCACTTTGTGGCCCAGTTCTTCGGCGACCAGCTGGGCAGTTTCCTGGTCCAGTACCTGGTTGATGGTGGCCGGGGTGCCCAGCTTGAACATGAACTTGATGATTTCAGCAGCCTTGACCGACATCTGCTGGGCCAGATCGCCCACGGTGATGGTCTCGCCGATCTTCACGTCACGCACCACCGGCCCGGTAGGGCTCTGGAAACCGTGGGCGTTGCGTTTCTTCAGCTTGGACTTGCTGCTGCGACCGCCGCGGCGGAAGCCATCGCTTTCTTCGTCGGTGGTGCGGGGCGCCACGCGAGGGGCGGGTGCCTTTTCCTTGACCGATGCGCGGTGCGGAGCGTTCTTGCGCTCGCCGTCACCGCCGCCGCGACGGCTGTTCTCGTCGGCGCGTGGCTTGTCCGGACGACGCTGGTCGTCACGCTTGCGCACTTCGACGACCGGGGCGGCCGGCGCGGCGGATACCGCTTCGCGCACAGGCTCGGCCACCGGAGCCGGAGCGGCCACAGGCTCGGCCGCAGCGGCCGGGGCAGCAGGAGGCTGACGGCGCGCTTCTTCTTCGGCGCGCAGGCGGGCTTCCTCTTCTGCCTTTTGACGGGCAGCGTTTTCCACGGCGCGGCGCTCGTCCAGCTCACGCTGACGCTCGGCCTCGATTTCTTCGGGGCTGCGCTGCACGAAAACCTTTTTCTTGCGCACTTCTACGCTGATGCTCTTGCTGCCGGCCACCCGCAGGGTGCTGGTGGTTTTACGCTGCAGCGTGATCTTGCGTGGTTCTTCCACTTTCGCCTTGTGGCTGCTCTTCAAGTGAGTCAGCAGGGACTGCTTTTCACTGTCAGTCACATGTTCTTCGGCGGCGGTGTGCGGCAGACCTGCCTCACGCATCTGCTGCAACAGGCGCTCTACCGGTGTTTTGACCTCATCGGCCAGTTGTTTCACCGTGACTTGCGTCATGCACTTCTCTCCTCAGGCCGCGCCTAATTACTCGAACCAGTGGGCTCGGGCGGCCATGATCAACTTGCCGGCACGCTCTTCGTCGATACCGTCGATGTCGAGCAGGTCGTCAATCGACTGCTCGGCCAGGTCTTCGCGGTTAACTACGCCGCGCACCGCCAGTTCCGCCGCCAGATCCTTGTCCATGCCCTCAAGCGAGAGCAGGTCTTCGGCCGGATGGGCGTCTGCCAGTTTTTCCTCAGTAGCGATGGCCTTGGTCAACAACCGGTCCTTGGCGCGAGCACGAAGCTCGTTGACGATTTCCTCGTCGAAGCCGTCGATGTTGAGCATCTCTTCCAGCGGTACGTAGGCAATCTCTTCCAGGCTGGTGAAGCCTTCGTCGACCAGCACCTGGGCCAGCTCTTCGTCGACTTCCAGCTCGTCGATGAAGTTGCGCAGGATGTCGCCGGTCTCCGCCTGTTGCTTGGCCTGGATGTCCGATTCGGTCATCACGTTCAGGGTCCAACCGGTCAGCTGACTGGCCAGACGCACGTTCTGGCCGCCGCGGCCGATGGCCTGAGCGAGGTTGTCGGCACCCACCGCGATGTCCATGGCGTGGGCGTCTTCGTCAACGATGATCGCCGCCACTTCGGCAGGCGACATGGCATTGATCACGAACTGCGCCGGGTTGTCGTCCCACAGGACGATGTCCACACGCTCGCCACCCAACTCGCCCGACACGGCCTGGACGCGCGAACCGCGCATGCCGATGCACGCGCCCTGCGGGTCGATGCGCTTGTCCTTGGAACGGACGGCGATCTTGGCGCGCGAACCCGGATCCCGGGAAGCGGCCATCACTTCGATCAGGCCTTCGGCGATTTCCGGCACTTCGATGCGGAACAGCTCGATCAGCATTTCCGGCGCGGTGCGCGACAGGATCAGCTGCGGGCCGCGGTTCTCGGTGCGGATTTCCTTGAGCAGCGCACGCAGGCGCACGCCGACCCGGAAGGTCTCGCGGGAGATGATGTCTTCACGGGCCAGCAACGCTTCGGCGTTGTTGCCCAAGTCGACGATCACGTTGTCGCGGGTCACTTTTTTCACGGTGCCGGAGATGATCTCTCCCAGGCGCTCGCGGTAGGCGTCCACGACCTGGGCGCGCTCGGCTTCACGAACCTTCTGTACGATGACCTGCTTGGCGGTCTGCGCCGCGATGCGGCCGAACTCGATGGACTCGATCTTCTCTTCGACGACGTCGCCGACCTTGGCGCCCGGATGCGTTTCGGCAACCTTGCTTGGCCAGGTCTCGATGGCCGGATCGTCCAGATCGGCTTCCTCGACCACCGTCCAGCGACGGAAAGTCTCGTAGGAACCGGTGTGGCGGTTGATTTCCACACGCAGGTCCACTTCGTCTTCAAAACGTTTTTTGGTTGCAGTGGCCAGAGCCAGCTCCAGCGCTTCAAAAATCACGCCTGCCGGTACACCCTTTTCATTGGATACCGACTCAACAACCAGCAGTACTTCTTTGCTCATCGTACGCCTCGCCTTTCGCAAGCCATTGGATCCGCGGGATCCGCAGTATCTGGCAGGTCTCAGTCAAAACTGGGAATAATGTTGGCCTTGTCGATCATATCGATCGGCAACAGGAACTCATGGTCATCCACCTGCACCACGACATCCTGCTCTTCCACTCCGCGCAGAAGGCCCTGAAAGTTGCGCCGGCCTTCAAAAGGCGAACGCAATTTGATCTTCACTTGTTCGCCGGCATGCGAAGCAAACTGTTCCAGAGTGAACAGCGGGCGATCCATGCCAGGAGAGGACACCTCAAGGGTGTATTCGGAACTGATCGGGTCTTCCACATCGAGAACCGCGCTGGCCTGGTGACTGACTGCCGTGCAGTCGTCGATCAGGATGCCGCCCTCTTTATCGATGTAGATCCGCAAAACCGAATGTTTGCCTTGAGAGATGAATTCGATCCCCCAGCATTGATAGCCAAGAGCCTCGACCACCGGGGCCAACAAGGCCTGCAACTGTTCTAGCTTGCTCGACACCTGAACCCCCTCGTGCATGCTGTGCAAATAAAAAATGGGCAAAAAGCCCACCATGAGATTGCCGCGCGACAGCGGCATTGAAAGTGTCCAGCTAACAAAAAGCCCCTGAAGAAGGGGCTCCTTAAACTGGTTGCGGGGGCCGGATTTGAACCGACGACCTTCGGGTTATGAGCCCGACGAGCTACCAGACTGCTCCACCCCGCGACAAAGCTGGGGCGAAAGTATACGACCGAACCCTAACAAGGGTCAATGTAACCTTCCACCTGCAAGAAAGCCCGCAACAGCGGGCTCTCCTGACTAATTGGTACCGAGAAGGGGACTCGAACCCCTACACCCTATGGGCACAACCACCTCAAGGTTGCGTGTCTACCAATTCCACCACCTCGGCAAAACTACGTTTGAAACCCTTCTTACTTCTGCTCTTGAGCTGGAGGTACGTCAGTCGCCGAGCTGGCCGACTTTTGCTCTTGAAGCACCGGGACATCATCAGAAGCCGGTTGTTGCTTTGGAACTTCCAACACCGCTGGATCTGGCAGACCTGCTTGAGTCAGCTGATGAGCCTTCTCTTTAGCAAAGTATCCTAACCCTAAGCTGGTTATGAAGAAACCGGCGGCGAGTATAGCAGTAAACTTACTAAGAAAGGTAGAGGAACCTTGGCTTCCGAACACAGTATTTGAAGCACCTGCTCCGAAAGACGCACCAGCGTCCGCTCCCTTACCCTGCTGCAGCAAAACCAGAGCAACTACGCCCAATGCACCCAGCAGATGAAAAACGACTACGACTGTTTCCAGCATTTTTTCAGTTTCCCGCGGCGCGGCAAATCGCACCGAACTCATCTGCATTCAGGGAAGCTCCACCAATGAGCCCCCCATCGATATCCGGCATGCCGAACAGTTCAGCCGCATTGGCCGCCTTCACGCTGCCGCCGTACAGAAGCCGCACACCTCGTGCCACTTCAGGATTCTCTGCCGCCAATTGCTCACGGATGGCCTTGTGCACATCCTGAGCCTGCTGCGGCGTCGCAGTCAGCCCGGTGCCAATGGCCCAGACCGGCTCATAAGCGATGACTGCCTTCGCAAAGGCACCCACGCCCAATTCTTCGATGATGCTGCCCAGCTGACGCCCGACAACCTCAAGGGTCTTTCCGGCCTCGCGCTGCTCAAGGGTTTCCCCTATGCAGAGCACCGGAACCAGACCGCAGGCCTGTGCCGCCGCGAACTTGCGGTTCAGCATCCCGTCACGCTCGCCCATGATCTGGCGACGCTCGGAGTGCCCGACAAGCACCAGGGAACAACCTGCATCCACCAACTGACTCGGAGCGATCTCACCCGTCAAGGCGCCTTGCATGGATTCCACCGCAGAATTCTGCGCGCCGACCGAAATCGACTTTCCTTTCAGGCCATCAATCACTTGATTGATGAACAGGCAAGGCGGGAATACCGCGACATCAATGCCGCTTGGCAATGCCAGATGACGGAGGCCGTTGATCAGCTCAGCGACGCTGGCGCGGGTACCGTGCATTTTCCAGTTACCAGCTACCATAGGGCGACGCATGCTTTACCTCGTCGGTCAAAGTGGGCGCAGATGTTACCCAACACAATCATGGCTGGCAAGCCGAATCATGCAGAAACTTCAGTCACCAGTTTTGCCAGCTCTTCGGCATAGCCGCGGACCTGAGCCTCGTCCTCGCCTTCGACCATGACACGCACCAAAGGCTCTGTCCCGGACTTGCGCAGCAGAACGCGGCCACGGCCAGCCATCGCCTGGGTGACACGGGCACTGGCTTCTTTGACAGCAGGATGCTCGAGCGGACTTTCGCCGCCGCCGAAACGCACGTTGATCAGCACCTGCGGACACTTGCGCAGCGCCTGGCGGGTCTGGGCCAGCCCTTCGTTGCGGGTCTTCAGCGCCATCAGCACCTGCAGCGCCGCGATGATCGCATCCCCGGTGGTGGTGTGGTTGAAGCACACGACATGCCCCGAGTTCTCACCGCCCACCAGCCAGTTGCGCTCCAGCAGCTCGGCGATGACATAACGGTCGCCGACGTTGGCGCGAACGAACGGGATGCCCAGGTCGGCCAGCGCCAGTTCCAGCCCGAGATTGCTCATCAAGGTGCCGACCACACCGCCCTGAAGCTTGCCGCGCTCGTGCAGATCCCGCGCGATGATGAACAGCAGCTCGTCGCCGTCGACCACGGCGCCGGTATGGTCCACCATCTGCACCCGGTCGCCGTCACCATCGAAGGCGATGCCCAGGTCGGCGTGCTCCGCCAGCACCGCGGCCTGCAACGGCCCCATGTGAGTCGAGCCGCAGTTGTCGTTGATGTTCAGGCCGTTGGGCTGGGCCGACAGCACCACGACCTCGGCGCCCAGCTCGCGGAACACGCTCGGCGCCACCTTGTAGGTCGCACCGTGAGCGCAGTCGATCACGATCTTGAGGCCCGAGAAGCTGGTGCCGGACGGCACGCTGCTCTTGCAGAATTCGATGTAACGGCCCGAGGCATCGTTGATCCGCGAGACCTTGCCGATCTTGCTCGACTCGACCACGGTCATCGGTGTGTCGAGAAGCTCTTCGATCATCAGCTCCAGCTCGTCCGGAAGCTTGGTGCCCTTGCCGGAGAAGAACTTGATGCCGTTGTCGTCGTGCGGGTTGTGCGAAGCGCTGATCACGATCCCGGCCTCGGCCTGGAACGTGCGCGACAGGTAGGCGATGGCCGGCGTCGGCATAGGGCCGAGCAGCATCACGTCGGCCCCGGCGGAGGTCAGGCCGGCCTCAAGCGCCGACTCGAACATGTACCCCGAAATCCGGGTGTCCTTGCCGACCAGCACCTTGCAGGCGCCCATCTTGCGGAATGCCATGCCGGCCGCCCAGCCGAGCTTGAGCATGAAGTCTGGAGTGATCGGATATTCACCGACCCGGCCGCGAATACCGTCAGTGCCAAAGTATTTCTTGCTCATAAGTGCTCCATATTCCTATTCGGCCGATTCCACGGCTTCGATCATCCGCACGACGTCCACCGTTTGCGCCACGTCATGCACGCGCAGTATGCGCGCACCTTTGACCGACGCCAGCGCCGCCAGTGCCAGACCACCACTCAAACGTTCATCCACGGGGCGATTCAAGGTCTGCCCGATCATGCTCTTGCGGGAAACGCCCACAAGCAGCGGCCGTCCAAGCGCATGCAGGGATTCCATGTGCCTGAACAAGCTTAGATTGTGCTGCAGGGTTTTGGCGAAACCGAAACCGGGATCGAGAATGATCCGCTCGGCGGGAATGCCCGCCGCGGCGCACGCCGACATCCGCTGCGCCAGAAACTCGCCTACTTCACGGGTGACGTCCTGGTACTGCGGATTGTCCTGCATGTCGCCAGGCTCGCCCAGCATGTGCATGAGGCACACCGGCAAACCCGTGGCCGCCGCCGCATCCAATGCACCGTCCCGGCGCAACGAGCGGACGTCGTTGATCAACCCCGCGCCCAGCCGAGCCGTCTCACGCATCACCGACGGGGTCGAGGTATCGACCGAAATGATCACATCCAGCTCCCGGGCGATCCGCTCCACGGCCGGGGCCACACGCTCGAGCTCCTCCAGCGGAGAAACCGCCCGTGCGCCGGGCCGGGTCGATTCGCCACCGACATCGATCAACGTCGCACCGGCCAGCACCATCGCTTCGGCATGGCGCAACGCAGCGTCGAGCTGACCGTACCGGCCGCCATCGGAGAAAGAATCGGGAGTGACATTGAGAATGCCCATGACATGCGTCCGGGCCAAATCAAGAACCCGGTTGCCGCAAGGCAACCGGGTCAGGGACTGAGCAGAAGTCATTTCAAACCTTAAACGTCAGCTGCCGGACCGCCGATCGGAGTTTCCGGCCGCTCATCCCGCACCACGGGCGGAGGCGTACCGGTGCCGCCCGACCAGTCGCGAGGCTCGCGCGGTTCGCGTCCGGCCATGATGTCGTCGATCTGCTCGGCATCGATCGTTTCATACTTCATCAGGGCATCGGCCATGGCATCGAGCTTGTCACGGTTGTCCGTGAGGATCTGCTTGGCGGTGCCGTAGCACTGGTCGATGATGCTGCGCACCTCGGAGTCGATCAGCTTGGCCGTCTCGCCGGAGAAGCTCGCGTTCTGGCTGCTGCCGCCACGTCCGAGGAACACTTCGCCCTCTTCTTCGGCATACATCAGCGGGCCGAGTTTTTCCGACAGGCCCCACTTGGTCACCATGTTCCGGGCGATCTGGCTTGCCCGCATGATGTCGTTGGAGGCACCGGTGGTAACGCCGTCGAAGCCCAGGGTCATCTCCTCGGCGATACGACCACCGTACAGCGAGCAGATCTGGCTGATCAGCGCGCGCTTGGACAGGCTGTAGCGATCCTCTTCCGGCAGGAACATGGTCACGCCCAGCGCACGGCCACGCGGAATGATCGACACCTTGTAGACCGGGTCATGCTCGGGCACGACGCGGCCGACGATGGCATGACCGGCTTCGTGGTAAGCGGTGTTCTGTTTCTCTTTCTCGGACATGACCATGGTTTTGCGCTCGGCGCCCATCATGATCTTGTCTTTCGCCAGCTCGAACTCCTTCATCTCGACGATGCGCTTGCCGGCGCGGGCGGCGAACAGGGAAGCCTCGTTGACCAGGTTGGCCAGGTCGGCGCCGGAGAAGCCCGGAGTCCCGCGGGCGATGACGGCCGGAGCGACATCGTCGCCCACCGGCACTTTGCGCATGTGTACCTTGAGGATCTGCTCACGCCCGCGGATGTCCGGCAGGCCGACCACCACCTGACGGTCGAAACGCCCCGGACGCAGCAGCGCCGGGTCAAGCACGTCAGGACGGTTGGTCGCGGCGATGACGATGATGCCGTCATTCATCTCGAAGCCGTCCATCTCGACCAGCAACTGGTTGAGGGTCTGTTCGCGCTCGTCGTGACCGCCGCCCATGCCGGCGCCACGATGGCGACCCACGGCGTCGATCTCGTCGATGAAGATGATGCATGGCGCGTGCTTCTTGGCCTGTTCGAACATGTCGCGAACACGGCTGGCACCGACACCGACGAACATCTCGACGAAGTCGGAACCGGAGATGGTGAAGAACGGCACCTTGGCTTCGCCGGCGATCGCCTTGGCCAGCAGGGTCTTACCGGTACCCGGAGGGCCGACCATCAGGACGCCGCGAGGAATGCGGCCGCCCAGACGCTGGAACTTGCCCGGATCGCGCAGGAATTCGACGAGCTCGCCGACTTCTTCCTTGGCTTCGTCGCAGCCGGCGACGTCGGCCAGGGTGGTCTTCACCTGATCCTCGGACAGCAGGCGCGCCTTGCTCTTGCCGAAGCTCATCGGGCCGCCCTTGCCGCCGGCACCGCCCTGCATCTGGCGCATGAAGAACATGAACACCGCGATGATCACCAGGATCGGGAAGCTGGCCACCAGCAACTGGGTCCAGATGCTCTGCTGCTCCGGCTGCTTGCCCTCGATCACGACATGGTTGTCGACCAGGTCGCCGATCAGACCGTTGTCCTGGATGGCCGGACGAATGGTCTTGAAGCTGTCGCCGTCATTGCGCTTGCCGGTGATCACATAGCCGTCGACGGCCACGCGCTCGACCTTGCCGTCCTTGACCTGCTGGATGAAGTCGGAATAGTTGAGGGTCTGCGGCTCGTTCGGACTGGAGAAGTTGTTCATCACAGTCACGAGGACCGCCGCGATGATCAACCACAAAATCAGGTTCTTTGCCATATCGTTCAATTCGTTACCCTCTGAAGCAGGCCAGGCGCAGCCGTGCCTCGCATGATAATCACCGGCTTAACTTACTACATTACCCGCACGACTGCAGGCGCCGTCTGTAACCCTTTGTGAAACCTAGACTACACGATGTTGTTCCAGGCCAGGTTCCGTGTCCCATTGCAAAAAACTATGGAACGCCCCTGAAAGCCCTGGCCTGACGCCTTTCACTCGCCGCGATAGCCCCATGCCAGCAGGTATTGCTCGCGGGAACTGTCGCGGGAACTGTCCGGCTTGATCATCTGGACCTTGTCGAATTTCTGACGAGTGTCCTTCAGATAGGCATCGAACCCCTCTCCCTGGAAAATCTTGATCAGGAAATTGCCGCCAGGCTTGAGGATCCGGGCCGCCAGATCAAGGGCCAGCTCACAGAGGAACATGGCCTTGGGCATGTCCACGGCAGGCGTACCACTCATATTGGGGGCCATATCGGAAATCACAAGATCCACCTGCGAATTGCCTACGGCTTCAAGAATGCGGGCGAGCACTTCGTCCTGGGTGAAGTCACCGTGGACGAAGGTCACGTCCGGGATGCTGTCCATCTCCAGGATGTCCGAGGCGATCAGGCGGCCCTGGCCGCCGATCAGCCGGCTGGTGACCTGCGACCAGCCGCCGGGCGCGGCGCCCAGGTCGACCACGCTCATGCCTGGACGGATCAGCTTGTACTTCTCCTGGACCTCCAGGAGCTTGTAGCTCGCGCGCGAGCGGTAACCATCCTTCTGCGCTTGTTTCACATAGGGATCGTTGACATGTCGTTTCAGCCAACCAAGGCTTGTCTTGGAACGCGCCATTGGGCACCTCGATGATAAGGGTCGTGATTTATCGGGCGGATCCACGAGCCCTCGGGTAAAATGGCCGCCATTTTTACAGAATCCAGACGAAAGGGTCAGATTATGCCGCTCAGCAACGAGCAGAAGAAACAATTCAAATCCATTGGTCACGACCTGAAGCCGGTTCTGATGGTGGCCGGCAACGGCCTGACCGAAGGTGTTCTCGCCGAGCTGGAGCGTGCGTTGACCGATCATGAACTGATCAAGGTGCAGGTCAAGCTCGAAGACCGCGACGACCGTCGCACCGTCATGGACGAGCTGGCCAAGGCCGGCCGCGCCGAGCAGGTGCAGGTCATCGGCAAGATGGTGCTGCTGTACCGCAAGAACCCGCAGCCGAACAAGCAGCTGTCGAACATCCACCGCTACAAATGACGGTGGCCCCGGTCAGCGGTGCGGCCTGCGCACCCTGACCGGCACGGACTGGGCCACCAGCACGATGCCGCTGATCCCCAGCACCACGAAACAGTACATCTGCCAGCGCTGATCGACCGACACGCCGTAGCGCAGCGTGTAATAGCCGAAGCAGGCGGCCAGGCCGACCAGCAGCACCCGGCCACTGAACACCCGCCACCATGCCGAGACACCGGCAACCCTCGCCAGCAGCGTCAGCTGGACCAGCATTCCCACCGCCGCCACACCGATCAACCAGCGGTCGATCTGCGTCGCGACATCGTCGATCAGCAACGGCGCCAGCCCGCTGACCTTCAGCGCCGGAATCAATCCGACATGAAACACCCACAGGCCGCCGACCCAGAAGACCTGGGACAGCTGCCAGAGGATGGCCTCAAGGGTGGGCGCCCGGAACATCGCGTCAGATGTGCTTGACTTCGACAATCTCGTACTCGACCGTACCGCTCGGGGTTTTGATTACGACGGCATCACCCTCTTCCTTGCCGATGATCGCCCGGGCAATCGGCGCATTCGCCGAGAGCTTGCCCTTTTTGATATCGGCTTCGTCCTCGCCGACGATCTGGTAGGTCACCTGATCGCCGGTTTCGGTGTTTTCCAGGTCCACGGTGGTGCCGAAGATCACCTTGCCGGTGTGGGCGATGGTGGTGACATCGATCACCACCGAATTTTGCAGACGGCCTTCGATGTCGCGGATCCGCGCCTCGACCATGCCCTGCTCTTCGCGAGCGGCATGGTATTCGGCGTTTTCCTTGAGGTCACCGAGTTCACGCGCTTCGCCGATTGCCTGGCTCAGGCGTGGACGCTCGACCTTGCTCAGAAACGTGTGTTCTTCCTCCAGGGCTTTGGCGCCCTGGACGGTCATTGGGTACTTGATCATGCCTTCAATCCTGCGTGGAGATCCTGCAAGCGGCGCACGGTCTTCTCGGGACCGAACTTCAGCGCTTCACAGATGGCTTCGCCCGCCGCGATGGTGGTGGTGCAGTAGATCTTGTGCTGCAGGGCATTGCGGCGAATGGAGTAGGAATCGGCGATCGACTGGCGACCTTCGGTGGTGTTGATGATCAGGGTGACTTCGTCATTCTTGATCATGTCGACCACGTGCGGACGACCTTCGGTCACCTTGTTCACGCGGCGCACCTTCAGGCCTGCGGCCTCGATCACCTTGGCGGTGCCGGCGGTGGCCACCACTTCGAAGCCCAGGCCGATCAGGTCACGGGCCACGCCCGCCACCAGCGGCTTGTCGTCGTCGCGGACGCTGATGAATGCGGTGCCGCCGGTCGGCAGCACTTCACTGGCGCCCATCTGGGCCTTGGCGAATGCTTCGCCGAAGGTGTCGCCGACGCCCATCACTTCACCGGTGGACTTCATCTCCGGGCCGAGGATCGGGTCGACGCCAGGGAACTTGGCGAACGGGAACACCGCCTCTTTCACGCTGTAGAAGTTCGGGATGATTTCCTGGGTGAAACCCAGCTCTTTCAGGGTCTTGCCGGCCATTACGCGGGCCGCGATCATCGCCAGGGAAACACCGATGCACTTGGACACGAACGGCACGGTACGGGACGCGCGCGGGTTAACTTCGATGACGTAGATGTCTTCGCCCTGCAGCGCCAGCTGCACGTTCATCAGACCGACGACGCCCAGTTCCAGGGCCATTTTCTTGACCTGCTCGCGCATCTCGTCCTGGATGTGCGCCGGCAGCGAGTACGGCGGCAGCGAGCATGCGGAGTCACCGGAGTGGACACCGGCCTGCTCGATGTGCTGCATGATCGCGCCGATCACCACGTCCTTGCCGTCGCTGACCGCATCCACGTCCATCTCGATGGCGCAGTTGAGGAAGTGGTCCAGCAGCACCGGGCTGTCGTTGGACACCTGCACCGCTTCGCGCAGGTAACGCTTGAGCTCTTCTTCCTTGTAGACGATTTCCATCGCCCGGCCGCCCAGCACGTAGGACGGACGCACCACCAGCGGGTAGCCGATCTTGGCGGCGGCGCGGACGGCTTCGTCTTCGCTGCGCACGGTGGCGTTCGGCGGCTGACGCAGGTTCAGGCGCTCGACCATCTGCTGGAAGCGCTCGCGGTCTTCGGCACGGTCGATGGCGTCAGGGCTGGTGCCGATGATCGGCACGCCGGCCGCTTCGAGGGCACGGGCCAGTTTCAGCGGGGTCTGGCCGCCGTACTGGACGATCACGCCTTTCGGCTTCTCGACGCGGACGATTTCCAGCACGTCTTCCAGGGTCACCGGCTCGAAGTACAGACGGTCGGAGGTGTCGTAGTCGGTGGAGACGGTTTCCGGGTTGCAGTTGACCATGATGGTCTCGTAGCCGTCATCGCGCAGCGCCAGCGCCGCGTGCACGCAGCAGTAGTCGAACTCGATGCCCTGGCCGATGCGGTTCGGGCCGCCACCGAGGATGATGATCTTGTCGCGGCCGGACGGCGCCGCTTCGCACTCTTCCTCGTAGGTCGAGTACAGGTAGGCGGTGTCGGTGGCGAACTCGGCGGCGCAGGTGTCGACGCGCTTGTAGACCGGGAACACTTCCAGCTTCTGGCGGTGGGTGCGCAGGTTCTTCTCGGTGACGCCCAGCAGCTTGGCCAGACGCTGGTCGGAGAAGCCCTTGCGCTTGAGGCGGAACATCAGGTCGCGGTCGATGGCCGACAGACCGAGGGTCTTGACCTTCTCTTCTTCCTTGACCAGATCCTCGATCTGCACCAGGAACCACGGGTCGATCATGTTCATGCCGAAGATGTCTTCGACGGTCAGGCCGGCGCGGAACGCGTCCGCCACGTACCAGATGCGCTCGGCGCCCGGCACGGTCAGTTCGCGCTTGAGGACGCTCATGCTTTCCGGGTTGCTCAGGTCGAGCTTCTCGTCCAGGCCGCAGACGCCCACTTCCAGGCCGCGCAGGGCTTTCTGCAGGGATTCCTGGAAGGTACGGCCGATGGCCATGACTTCACCCACGGATTTCATCTGGGTGGTCAGGCGCGCGTCGGCCTTGGCGAACTTCTCGAAGGCGAAGCGCGGCAGCTTGGTGACGACGTAGTCGATGGACGGCTCGAAGGACGCCGGGGTCTTGCCGCCGGTGATGTCGTTCGACAGCTCGTCGAGGGTGTAGCCGACGGCCAGTTTCGCGGCGACCTTGGCGATCGGGAAACCGGTGGCCTTCGAGGCCAGGGCCGACGAACGGGACACCCGCGGGTTCATTTCGATCACGACCATGCGGCCGGTGTTCGGGCAGATGCCGAACTGCACGTTGGAGCCGCCGGTCTCGACGCCGATCTCACGCAGCACCGCCAGGGAGGCGTTGCGCAGGATCTGGTATTCCTTGTCGGTCAGGGTCTGGGCCGGGGCCACGGTGATCGAGTCGCCGGTGTGCACGCCCATCGGGTCGAAGTTCTCGATCGAGCAGACAATGATGCAGTTGTCCTTTTTGTCGCGGACAACTTCCATTTCATATTCTTTCCAGCCGATCAGGGATTCGTCGATCAGCAGTTCCTTGGTCGGCGACAGGTCCAGGCCGCGGGCGCAGATCTCTTCGAATTCTTCGCGGTTGTAGGCGATGCCGCCGCCGGTGCCGCCCATGGTGAAGGACGGACGGATGATGCACGGGAAGCCCAGGCGCTCGAGCACCGCGTTGGCTTCTTCCATGCTGTGGGCGATGCCGGAGCGCGGGCATTCCAGGCCGATGGCCTTCATGGCCTTGTCGAAGCGCGAGCGGTCTTCGGCCTTGTCGATGGTGTCGGCGTTGGCGCCGATCATTTCCACGCCGAACTTCTCCAGGACGCCTTCGCGTTCCAGGTCCAGGGCGCAGTTGAGTGCGGTCTGGCCGCCCATGGTCGGCAGCAGCGCGTCCGGACGCTCCTTCTCGATGATCTTGGCGACGGTCTGCCACTTGATCGGCTCGATGTAGGTGGCATCGGCCATGGCCGGGTCGGTCATGATGGTGGCCGGGTTGGAGTTCACCAGGATGACGCGGTAACCCTCTTCGCGCAGGGCCTTGCAGGCCTGGGCGCCGGAGTAGTCGAATTCGCAGGCCTGGCCGATCACGATCGGGCCGGCGCCGAGAATCAGGATGCTTTTAATGTCTGTACGTTTTGGCATGGGTTTGTCACTCAAATCCGCAGGTCAGTCGGCAAGCCGTCCTGATCGATTTCTGAAGTATCGAGGGGGCCGCCAGTTGCGGGGCCGCCCTCGAAGGGCTTCTCGCTACAGTCTCAGGCGAACGCTCAGCGTCGCTTGGCCATCTCGTTGATGAAGCGGTCGAACAGTGGCGCCACGTCGTTCGGGCCCGGGCTCGCCTCAGGGTGGCCCTGGAAGCTGAACGCGCTCTTGTCGGTGCGCTCGATGCCTTGCAGGGTGCCGTCGAACAGCGATTTGTGGATCGCACGGACGTTGGCCGGCAGGGTCGCTTCATCCACCGCGAAACCGTGGTTCTGGCTGGTGATCATCACGACACCGGTGTCCAGGTCCTGCACCGGGTGGTTGGCGCCGTGGTGGCCGTGGCCCATCTTCAGGGTCTTGGCGCCGGAGGCCAGGGCCAGCAGTTGGTGGCCGAGGCAGATGCCGAACACCGGGATCTCGGTTTCCAGCACGTCCTTGATCGCCTGGATCGCGTAGTCGCAAGGCTCTGGATCGCCAGGGCCGTTGGACAGGAACACGCCGTCCGGCTTGAGGGCCAGCACGTCGGCGGCCGGGGTCTGGGCCGGCACCACGGTGACGCGGCAGCCGCGCTCGACCAGCATGCGCAGGATGTTGACCTTGACGCCGTAGTCGTAGGCGACGACGTGGTAAGGCAGCTCGGAGGCTTCGAGGGTCGCGTGGCTGTCGGTCTTCAGGTCCCAGACAGTGGAGCGCCATTCGTATTGGGTCTTGGTGCTGACGACCTTGGCCAGGTCCATGCCCTTCAGGCCCGGGAAGCCTTGCGCGGCGGCGATGGCGGCTTCTTCGGAAATGTTGTCGCCGGCCATGATGCAGCCGTTCTGCGCGCCTTTCTCGCGCAGGATGCGGGTCAGGCGACGGGTGTCGATGCCGGCGATGGCCACGACGTTGTTGGCCTTCAGGTAGTCGGACAGGGACATCGTGTTGCGCCAGTTGCTCGCCACCAGCGGCAGGTCGCGGATGACCAGGCCGGCCGACCACACGCGGTTGGACTCGGCGTCTTCCGGCGTGGTGCCGGTGTTGCCGATATGCGGGTAGGTCAGGGTAACGATCTGCTGGGCGTAGGAAGGATCGGTAAGGATTTCCTGATAGCCGGTCATTGCGGTGTTGAACACCACCTCACCAACGGTCTGACCGTCGGCTCCAATGGCTTCGCCGCGAAAAATGCTGCCATCAGCAAGGGCGAGTATGGCTGGCTTAGTCAAGAAGACCTCCCGTAAATAACGCATGAAGGGGCAATCGCAGGTTGTAAAAAAGCGGAGTGACGTATGGACACGTCACCCCGCTTCTTCACTGAATTACTCTGCGCGCTTTTAGTGGACACACTAAAGCTGTAGCTTACAGGAATGCCTTCAAAATCGAAAGGGCAGGATACGCACAAACTCGACAGGATCCAGGCAGGGCAAATTGAGATTAAGCCGCCGCTGCGGTTGACACCCCTTCGCCCCTCTCTAGAATGGGTACCCATGTAAAGTTTCGGGAATGAAACCCGCAATGAGTACCCATATCAGCATCGCCGACGCCGCCGTACTGCTGAACGTCAGTACGCAACGGGTCAGAACTCTATGCCGCTGCGGCGAACTCCAGTCCGAGAAGATCGGCAACGCCTGGATCGTCGAGCAAGCCAGCCTGAAAAACTACGGCCTTCGAACCGCACACATGATCGCACAAGACCACCCCGCCTACGCCGTCCAGACGTCATCCGACTCACGCAAACCGATCGCCCTGAGCTTCTTCTCCGGCGCCATGGGCCTGGACCTGGGCCTGGAAAAGGCCGGCTTCGACATCCGCCTGGCGTGCGAATCGAACAAGCACTGCCGTCAGACCATCGCCCTGAACCGCCCCAACACGGCCCTGCTCGGCGACATCAACGACTGCACCGCCGAGCGGGTCCTGGAAGCCGCCCAGGTGCGCGCCGAAGACGTCGACCTGATCGTCGGCGGCCCGCCCTGCCAGGCCTTCAGCACCGCCGGCAAGCGCAAGGCGTTCAATGACGACCGCGGCAATGCCTTCCTCAAGTACATCGACCTCGCCCTGGAGATCCGCCCGCGCTTCATCGTCATCGAGAACGTGCGCGGCCTGCTGTCGTGCCCGATGGATCACCGTCCGCACAACCAGCGCGGCAGCGAGTTCCCGGACCTGTCCCTCGACGAAATGAAGGGCGGCGCGCTCAACTTCGTCATCAGCGTGCTCAAGCGGGCGGGCTACACCTGCACGTTCAACCTCTACAACTCGGCCAACTTCGGCACGCCGCAGATCCGCGAGCGGGTGATCATCATCTGCTCCCGCGACGGCAAGGAAGCGCCCTTCCTGACGCCTACGCATTCCGAGGATGGTTCCCACGGCCTGCCGGTCTGGAACAAGCTGCGCGGCGCCTTGCAGGGCATCGGCCAGCACACGCACCTGAACTTCCCGGAAAAACGCCTCAAGTACTACCGCATGCTCAAGGCCGGGCAGAACTGGCGCAGCCTGACGCCGGAACTGCAACAAGAAGCCCTCGGCAAATCGTACTTTTCCGGCGGCGGCAAAACCGGCTTCCTGCGGCGCCTGCACTGGGACAAGCCGTCCCCGACCCTGGTGACCCACCCGGCCATGCCGGCCACCGACCTGGCCCACCCCGAGGAAGACCGACCGCTGTCGATCCAGGAGTACAAGCGCATCCAGGAGTTTCCGGACGACTGGCAACTGGCAGGCCCGTTGATCGAGCAGTACAAGCAGGTCGGCAACGCCGTGCCGGTGAGCCTCGGCCATGCGGTCGGCAGGCTGATCCGCCAACTGCTGGCCGGCACCGACAGCGTCCCTCCGCAGAACTTTCCGTTTTCGCGCTACCAGGCCACGTCCCACACCGAGTGGCTGAACCTGTTCGAACAGCAGAAGCAAAAGCACCAGTTCAACCTCGAACTGGCCTGACCCGAGCCCATCACCGGGCAAAACAAAAGGCGCCTGATGCGCCTTTTGTTTTCTTGCCTGCCGATCCCTTACTTCAGATCCAGCACGTCCTGCATGTCGTACAGGCCGGGCTCGCGGGCATCCAGCCAGAGCGCGGCACGCACCGCGCCCTTGGCGAACGTCATGCGGCTCGAGGCCTTGTGGGTGATCTCCAGGCGCTCGCCCTCGCAGGCGAACAGCACGGTGTGATCGCCCACCACATCGCCGCCGCGCACGGTGGCGAAACCGATCGTCTCGCGCTCGCGGGCGCCGGTATGGCCTTCACGGCCGTACACCGCCACCTTCTGCAGATCGCGGTCCAGCGCATCGGCGATCACTTCGCCCATGCGCAGGGCGGTGCCCGACGGCGCGTCGATCTTGTGCCGGTGGTGAGCCTCGATGATCTCGATGTCCGCATCGTCGCCCAACACCCGCGCCGCCATATCGAGCAGCTTCAGGGACAGGTTGACGCCGACGCTGAAGTTGGCGGCGAACACGATCGGAATTTCCCGGCCGGCCTCGGCCAGGATCTGCTTCTGGGCAGCATCCAGACCGGTGGTGCCGATCACCATGGCCTTGCCCGCCTTGCGGCAGAACGCCAGGTTCTTCAGCATCACTTCGGGCAGCGTGAAGTCGATCAGCACGTCGAACTCTTGCGCCACCGACTCCAGGTTGCCGGACAGCGGCACGCCGATGCGTCCCAGCGAAGCCAGCTCACCGGCATCCACCCCGATCAGCGTGCTGCCGGGACGGACGATGGCGGCCGTCAGGCCGGTCAGCGGTGCGCGTTGCTGCACCGCCTCGACCAGGATCTTGCCCATGCGCCCGGCAGCGCCCATCACAGCTATACGTCGCATGCCGACTCCTTACAGATCGCCGAAGAAGCGTTTCACGCCGTCGAACCAACCGGCGGTTTTCGGGGAATGGCTGTTGTCGCCCGCCAGCGAGCTACGGAACTCTTCCAGCAGCTCACGCTGGCGACGGTCAAGGTTGACCGGCGTCTCGACCGCCACACGGCACATCAGGTCGCCCGCACCGCCGCCGCGCACCGGCGCCACGCCCTTGCCGCGCACGCGGAACTGCTTGCCGGTCTGGGTGCCTTCCGGGATCTTCAGCTTGACCCGGCCGTCGAGGGTCGGAATCTCCAGCTCGCCGCCCAGCGCCGCATCGACGAAGCTGATCGGCACTTCGCAGAACAGGTGCTTGCCGTCGCGCTGGAAGATCGCGTGCTCGCGCACGTTGATCACCACATAGAGATCGCCGGTCGGCCCGCCCTGGGTGCCCGCCTCGCCCTCGCCGGACAGACGGATGCGGTCGCCGGTGTCGACGCCGGCCGGCACTTTCACCGACAGGGTCTTGTACTCTTCGACACGGCCTTCGCCGTGGCAGGAGTCGCACGGGTCGGTGATGATCTTGCCCTGGCCATGGCAGCGCGGGCAGGTCTGCTGCACCGAGAAGAAGCCCTGCTGCATGCGCACCTGACCGATGCCGCCGCAGGTCGGGCACGTGGATGGCGAAGAGCCCTTCTTGGCGCCCGAACCGTCGCACGGCTTGCAGTTGACCAGGGTCGGGACGCGGATGTTCACGGTCGTGCCGCGCACCGCTTCTTCCAGGTTCAGCTCCAGGGTGTAGCGCAGGTCGCTGCCGCGCTGGGCGCCGCCGCGGGAACCGCCGCGGCCGCCGCCGAAGAAGTCGCTGAACACATCGCCGAAGATGTCGGAGAAGTTCTGGCCGCCGAAGCCGGCACCGCCGCCGCCCATGCTCGGGTCGACGCCGGCATGGCCGTACTGGTCGTAGGCGGCGCGCTTGCTGGAGTCGGACAGCACTTCGTAGGCCTCGTTGGCCTCCTTGAACAGTTCTTCCGACGCCTTGTCATCGGGATTACGGTCCGGGTGATGCTTCATCGCCAGGCGGCGGTAAGCCTTCTTCAGCTCGGCATCGCTTGAGCCACGCTCAACACCCAACACTTCGTAATAGTCACGCTTTGCCATAAGTCTTCGCACTCTTAAGGACGTTCGGCAAACCCCTCCTGAGCTTCGCCGAACTCGTTGAGCCCCCAAACAGGCCCGGACCCAACTCACGTCGATTTCAACGATCCTGGTCTTTGATCCGATGCGGCACTTGCGGCGCGAAAAGCAGGAGCATTTCCGGCCATGCCACCAGCATCCGAACGTTGTCGCATGCTGTAAAAATTCGCGTATTCCAGATACGCCAACGCGGGAGCAAGCTCCCGCGCGGCGACATCCTACCAGTCACCGCCCAACGGCAGTCAACCGGCCGACCAACAACTTACTTGTGGTCTTTGACTTCTTCGAACTCGGCATCGACCACGTCGTCAGCCTTTTCAGCCTTCTCGTCGTGCGGTGCCGCGCCTTCGGCAGGCTGGGCCTGTTCGGCGTACATCTTCTGGGCAACCGGAGCGGAGACCTTCGACAGTTCTTCAACCTTCGCGTCGATGGCAGCCTTGTCGTCGCCTTTCACAGCGGCTTCCAGGGCAACCACAGCCGCTTCGATCGCAGTCTTCTCTTCGGCGGTGACCTTGTCACCCGCGTCGGCAATCATCTTGCGGGTCGAGTGAACCAGTGCGTCACCCTGGTTACGGGCAGCGGCCAGCTCTTCGAACTTGCGGTCTTCCTCGGCGTTGGCCTCGGCGTCACGCACCATGCGCTCGATCTCTTCGTCGGACAGGCCGGAGTTGGCCTTGATCACGATCGACTGGGTCTTGCCGGTGGCCTTGTCCTTCGCGCCGACGTGCAGGATGCCGTTGGCGTCGATGTCGAAGGTCACTTCGATCTGAGGCACGCCGCGCGGAGCCGGCGGAATGTCGGCCAGGTCGAACTTGCCCAGGGACTTGTTCTGTGCGGCTTGCTTGCGCTCGCCCTGCAGGACGTGAATGGTCACGGCGCCCTGGTTGTCGTCGGCGGTCGAGAACACTTGCGATTTCTTGGTCGGAATCGTGGTGTTCTTCTCGATCAGCGCGGTCATCACGCCGCCCATGGTCTCGATGCCCAGGGTCAGCGGGCTGACGTCGAGCAGCAGGACGTCTTTCACGTCACCGGCCAGAACGGCGCCCTGGATTGCAGCACCCATGGCAACAGCTTCGTCAGGGTTGACGTCTTTACGTGCTTCTTTACCGAAGAAATCGGTCACTGCCTTCTGCACCAGCGGCATACGGGTCTGACCACCGACCAGGATCACGTCGTTGATCTGGCTGGCGTCGATGCCGGCGTCTTTCAGGGCGATGCGGCATGGCTCGATGGTACGGTTCACCAGATCTTCGACCAGCGATTCCAGCTTGGCGCGAGAGATCTTCACGTTCATGTGCTTCGGACCGGACGCGTCTGCAGTGATGTACGGCAGGTTGACGTCGGTCGACTGAGAAGAAGACAGCTCGATCTTGGCCTTCTCGGCGGCTTCTTTCAGACGCTGCAGTGCCAGCGGATCGTTCTTCAGATCCATGCCCGACTCTTTCTTGAACTCATCGACGAGGTAGTCGATCAGGCGCATGTCGAAGTCTTCACCACCCAGGAACGTATCGCCGTTGGTGGCCAATACTTCGAACTGGTGCTCACCGTCGACTTCGGCGATCTCGATGACCGACACGTCGAAAGTACCGCCACCCAGGTCATAAACGATGACCGTGTGATCGCCCTTGGCCTTGTCCATACCGTAGGCCAGTGCAGCGGCAGTCGGTTCGTTGATGATGCGCTTGACGTCCAGACCGGCGATACGACCGGCGTCCTTGGTAGCCTGACGCTGGCTGTCGTTGAAGTAGGCCGGAACGGTGATGACCGCTTCGGTAACCGCTTCGCCCAGATAGTCTTCGGCGGTCTTCTTCATCTTTTTCAGGACTTCGGCGCTGATTTGCGGCGGAGCCATTTGCTTGTCGGCGGCCTCGACCCATGCATCACCGTTGCTGGCCTTGACGATTTTGTAAGGCACCAGCTTGATGTCTTTCTGCACGACGTCTTCGTCGAAACGACGACCGATCAGACGCTTCACCGCGAACAGTGTGTTGTGCGGGTTGGTCACCGCCTGACGCTTGGCGGACTGGCCGACCAGGATTTCGCCGTCGTTGGCGTAAGCGATGATCGAAGGCGTGGTGCGCGCGCCTTCGGCGTTCTCAATCACTTTGGCCTTGCCGTTTTCCAGCACGGAGACGCAGGAGTTGGTAGTCCCCAGGTCGATACCGATAATTTTGCCCATGTTCACTCTCCCGAAACTTTGGATTTGGTTGCCGCAGCGGTCTTGGCCAACTGCGGTAGCACTTAAACGCTTGACTTCTAAATGGGGGCCTTACGGCGGATTTCAAGCCTTCTCGTCGATCGAAGGCGAAATCGGCGCCGGCGCCTTGCTGACCACGACCATCGCCGGACGCAGCAGGCGGCCGTTGAGCTGGTAGCCCTTCTGGAACACTTTCAGGACGCTGTTCGGCTCGACATCGGCGCTTTCCTGCATGGCCATCGCCTGATGGTGAACGGCGTTGAACGGTTCGCCGTGAGGATCGATCGCTTCAAGCTGGTAGCGCTTGAGGGTGTCGTGGAACATCTTCAGGGTCAGTTCGATGCCTTCGCGCATCGGACGGATGCTTTCGTCGTCCGGGCTCGACAGCTCGAGGCCGCGCTCCAGGCTGTCGACGATCGGCAGCAGGTCGCCGGCGAATTTTTCCAGCGCGAACTTGTGCGCCTTCTCGACGTCCTGCTCGGCACGGCGGCGGACGTTCTGCAGATCGGCGGCTACGCGCAGAGATTGATCCTGCGCGGCGGCCAGTTGCTCTTCGAGCACTTGCACACGGGTCGCCAGGTCATCGCCCGACGCCTCGGGCGCCTGATTGGCTTCTGGATTTTGCGTATCCACTGTCTGTTCGTCAGCCATAGAATTCTCCTCTCAATTTCGTCCGCGGGCTCTACCCGCGCTTCTGCCCCGGTATATGGGGCCGCAAAATCAGGCTTCAAGGGCCTGGCGCGATTAACCCTACAAAAAAGTGCCGCATTGTCATTCCCGCACGCGATAACCGCCGATCGCATCCAAGCCAATCGAGCTAAGGGAAGGCATTGTCAGCCCAAAACAAAACACTGTATAAATAACCAGACCTCAAGCCTGGGAGCGGCCCACATGCTGGTGCACCTGTCCGTACACAACTACGCCATCGTCGAACACCTCGATCTCGAGCTGGATCGCGGGATGAGCGTGATCACCGGCGAAACCGGCGCCGGCAAGTCGATCATGCTCGACGCCCTGGGCCTGACCCTCGGCGACCGTGCCGACAGCGGCGTGGTGCGCCCCGGCGCCGACAAGGCCGACATCCTGGCGACCTTCGACCTGGGCGACATCCCAGAGGCCGGCGCCTGGCTGGCCGAACGGGATCTGGAAACCGACGGCCCGTGCATCCTGCGCCGGGTCATCACCAGCGAGGGCCGCTCACGCGGCTACATCAACGGCACCCCCTGCCCCCTCGGCGACCTCAAGGCCCTCGGCGAACTGCTGATCGACATCCACAGCCAGCACGAGCACCAATCGCTGCTCAAGACCGACACCCACCGGCGCCTGCTCGACGAGTACGCCGGCGCCACCGACCTCGCCCGCCAGGTGCAATTGGCCGCCCAGCGCTGGCGCCAGACCCGCCAGGAACTGGAGCGCCTCTCCAATTCCGGCGACGAGCAGCGGGCACGCCACCAATTGCTCAGCTATCAGCTCGAAGAGCTGGAAAACCTCGGGCTGGGCGAAAACGAACTGGAAGAGCTGGAACAGGAACACAAGAACCTGACCAACGCCGAAGCCCTGCTCGGCATTTGCCGACAAGTGGTCGACCATTGCAGCGAAAGCGATTCCGGCAACGTGCTGAGCGCCCTGACCGCTTGCCTCAATCGCCTGACCAGCGTCAACAGCACGATCGGCGCCCTGAACGAGGCCAGCAGCCTGCTGACCAGCGCGCAGATCCAGGTCGAAGAGGCCGTGGGCGAACTCAACCGTTTCCTCGACAACTTCGACGCCGACCCGGCACGCCTGCAATACCTGGAAGAACGCCTGGACACCATCTATACCCTGGCGCGCAAACACCGGATCCAGCCCACCGAGGTCGCCGAACTGCAGCAGCGGCTGCTGGACGAGATCGAAACCCTGAACGCCAACGACGAATCCATCGAGCGGCTGGGCGAAGAGCTCAACGCCTTCGCCCGCCATTACCACGAGAAGGCCCGGGAACTGAGCGACCTGCGGCATCAGGCCGCCGGCAGCCTGGCCGGCGCGGTGGAGCAGGAGATTCAACGCCTGGGCATGCCGGGCGGCCGCTTCACCATCGAGCTTCGCCCGAACGACAGCGACGAGCTGCAGCCCAACGGCCTGGAACATGTGGAACTGCTGGTCAGCGCGAACCCGGGCCAGCCGCTCAAGGCACTGGCCAAAGTGGCGTCCGGCGGCGAGCTGTCCCGGATCAGCCTGGCGATCCAGGTCATCACCGCCCAGACCTCCCGCGTGCCGACGCTGGTGTTCGACGAAGTGGACGTGGGGATCGGCGGGCCGACGGCAGAGATTGTCGGCCAGTTGCTGCGGCGCCTCGGCGAGCGGGGCCAGGTGCTGACCGTGACCCACTTGCCGCAGGTGGCGGCCCAAGGGCACCAGCACCTGTTCGTGCACAAGGTGCGCGGCGAACAGGCCACCCACACGGCCGTGTCCCGGCTGGGCAAGAACGACCGCATAGAAGAGGTGGCGCGGATGCTCGGCGGCATCGACCTTACCAAGGAGTCCCTGGCGCACGCCAAAAAGATGGTCGTCGCCGCGAAGGCCTGACCACTGCAGAAAGCACGAAGGCGACCCTCGGGTCGCCTTCGTTCGTTTCGCGAGCCTGACGCTCGCGCGACAGGCTTACTTTTTCTTGCGGATGTACAGCACCAGATTGTGGTCGACCAGCTCGACACCGTGCTCTTCGGCGATCGCCTTCTGGAGCTTTTCGATTTCCGGGCTGACGAACTCGACCACCTCACCGGTCTCCACGTTGACCATATGGTCGTGGTGACCGCTGTCGGCCAGTTCGAATACCGCGTGGCCGCCGTCGAAATTGTGACGGACCACGAGGCCGGCCGCTTCGAACTGGGTCAGGACACGGTAGACCGTGGCCAGACCGACGTCCTCGCCAGCCTCCATCAACGCCTTGTAGACGTCTTCGGCACTCATGTGGCGCTGCTCGGTGGAGTCCAGCATTTGCAGGATCTTGACCCGAGGCAGGGTCACTTTGAGGCCGGCTTTGCGTAGTTCGCTATTTTCAACCATGGTCAGCTTTCTCGCGATGCTGCTTCGCAGCTTCTCTTAATGCGGGTATGATCGGCGTTTACGTTGTCCCAGCCAAGATAGTGGAAGTCGCCCACCGATGCAAAACACCAAGCTCTTGCTAACCAGTTTCACCTTCGTGGGACTGCTCGCACTCGCCGGTTGTTCATTCCCCGGGGTTTACAAAATCGACATCCAGCAGGGCAATGTCGTCACGCAGGACATGATAGACCAGTTGCGTCCGGGAATGACCCGGCGGCAAGTGCGGTTTATCATGGGCAACCCCCTGATCGCCGACACATTCCACCCCGACCGCTGGGATTACCTGTACAGCCTGCAGCCGGGCGGCGGTGAACGCCAACAGGAACGCATCAGCGTCAACTTCAACGCGAACGACCAGCTCGTCAGCCTCTCCGGTGACTTCATGCCCGGCGTGAGCCGTGACGAAGCCATCCTCGGCAAGGATACCGGCACCACCGTGACCGCCCCTGCCACGGAGAACGCCGAGAAGCCGAAACCGGAAAAACCGGTCAAGCCAGGTTCCCTGCTGGATCAGATCCAGAAAGACGTGGATGGCGTGGAAACCGTTCCGGTGCCGACGCCGGAGCCGCTGGACACCTCGCCGCAATAATTTGCGCCGCAATAAAAAACCCGGAGATTCCGGGTTTTTTATTGCCTGGCCATCGGCCGACTCACTGATTTCGCGCTTTCGCCTCTGCGGCCCTAGCCGCACGCAGACGCCGCACTTCCTTCGGGTCGGCCAGCAACGGGCGATAGACCTCGATGCGATCCCCTGCCTGAACCACTCGCACTTCCGGGTCGGCGATCACCTTGCCGAAAATGCCCAACGGGCAGCCGGCCAGATCCAGCTCCGGACACTCGCCGCCGATGCCCGACGCCAGCAGCGCAGCGCGCACCGTCGTGCCCTCGCCCACGCTCACCGAACGCAGGATCTGACGGTCGACGGCGGCATACACCACTTCGATCTCGATCACCGGATCAACCATGCTTCTGCTTGGCGCGCTGGCAGAAGGCATCCACCAGGGTGTTGGCCGCCTGATTGAACAGCGGGCCGAGAGTGGCGCGCACCAGCGGCCCGGCGTAATCGAACGACAGATCCAGGCTGATCTTGCACGCCTTCTCGCCCAACGGCTTGAACACCCAGATGCCGTGCAGTTGCGTGAACGGCCCCTCTTCGAGGTTCATCTCGATCGATTGCCCCGGCACCAGCGTGTTGCGGGTGACGAAATGCTGGCTGAGGCCGCCCTTGGCCACGCCGACGCTGGCGCGCATGTAGACGTCCGAGCTTTCCAGCACCTCGGCGGACGAGCACCACGGCAGGAACTCGGGGTAGCGCGCCACGTCGTTGACTAGGTCGTAGAGAAACTGCGCCGGATAAGGCAACAGCGCCGAACGTTGAATATGTGTCGTCATGTCAGCGTCACTTCCAGAGCTGGGTGGCAAACACCACAAGAATGCCGATAGGCGCCACATAGCGCATCAAGAACAGGGAAAAGGCGAACAGCGCCGGGCTGCGGATCGACAGTTCGTCGCGCACCGCCTCACGCCCCATCACCCAACCGGCAAACATCACGAAACACAATCCGCCGAGCGGCAGCATGATCCGCGAAGTGAAGAAGTCGATCACGCCGAAGAAGTCCAGACCGCCCGCCGCGCCCCACTGGTAGAGGTGGAACAGGCCACCTTCGTTCACGAAGAATTTGGCTTCCTTCCAGATGTTGAAGGAAAACACCGTGCCCAGGCCGACGAACCAGCAGATGAAGGCCAGCCAGAACGTCACCCACGCACGGCTGATTTTAGTCCGCTCCACCAGATAGGCGACCATCGGCTCCAGCAAGGAAATGGCCGAGCTCCAGGCGGCGATGGCCACCAGGACGAAGAACACCACACCCATCAACTGACCGAACGCCACGTTGCCGAAGGCGAACGGCAGACTGACGAACATCAGCCCCGGACCTTCGCTGGGGTTCAGGCCGCCGGCGAACACGATCGGAAACAGCGCCAGCCCCGCCAGCAGCGAAACGAATGTGTCGAGCAGCGCCACGCCGACGACGGTGCCGGACAGCGAGGTGTGTTTCGGCATGTAAGCGCCGTAGATCATGATCGAACCGACGCCCACGCTGAGCGAAAAGAACGCATGCCCCATCGCCGGCAGCAGGCCGTCGAGCACCTTGTCCGGATGGAAGTCGAACATGAAATGCACGCCTTCCATGAAGTGCCCGGTGGTCATGCTGTAGCCGAGCAGCACCAGCACCATCACGAACAGCAGCGGCATCATGATCCGCAGGCTGCGCTCAAGCCCGGCGACCACACCCTTGGCGATCACGACGGCCGACAGCAGCATGAACACGGTGTGCCACAACGTCAGGCGCCACGGGTCGGCGATCACGTTGCCGAAATAGGCGCCCACCTGTTCGGCGCTGGCGCCCTGGAAGTCGCCGCGCCCCATGTCGATGATGTAGTCCAGCGACCAGCCGCCCACCACGCTATAGAAAGAAAGGATCAGCAGGGCCGTGATCATTCCGGCGAACGCGCCCCACGACCACTTGGCCGTGTGCCCCGCCTCCAGCGCCAGTACCTTGAGCGCGTTGGCCGGGCTTTGCCGGGCGCGCCGGCCGATCAGGGTTTCGGCGAGCATCACCGGGATCCCGATCAAGGCGATGCAAGCCAGGAACATCAGCACAAAGGCGCCGCCGCCGTAGACCCCGACCATGTAGGGGAACTTCCAGATGCTGCCCAAGCCCACGGCCGAACCGGTCGCGGCGAATATGAAAACCCAGCGGCTAGCCCAACTGCCGTGGACAGAAACCTTGTCTGTCGACATCGTTTATCACGCCCAAGCGTTCGAAAAAGAGGCCGCATTGTCCGGGATTCACTCAACCTGCTCAAGCGCGCAGCATCACCGTAGCCGCCAGCCGTTTATCTCCATATAATGCCGCCCCTATGGCCAAACAGAAAAAACACCCAACAGGAACCATCGCGCAGAACAAAAAGGCGCGACACGATTACTTCATCGAGCACAAGTTCGAGGCCGGTCTGGTTCTGGCCGGTTGGGAAGTAAAGAGTCTGCGGGCAAGCAAGCTGCAGCTGGTCGACAGCTACGTGCTGCTCAAGGATGGCGAAGCCTGGCTGCTCGGCAGCCACATCACGCCATTGATGACCGCCAGCACCCACGTCATCGCCGACCCGGTGCGCACCCGCAAGCTGCTGCTCAACCGCCGCGAGCTGGACAAGCTGTCCGCCGCCGTCCAGCAAAAGGGCTACGCCTGTGTGTGCCTGTCCTTCTACTGGAGCAAGCACATGGTCAAATGCGAGATCGCATTGGGCAAGGGCAAGAAGGAATACGACAAGCGCGACACCGAGCGCGAACGCGACGCCGGCCGCGAACTGCAGCGCGCCGTGCGCAACAAGGGCAAGGAAGACTGACGCCAGTCCGGTCCTCAAGTGCCGTGCGAGGGAGCAAGCTCCCTCGCCACAGATCAAGCCAGGCGAACCACCGTCACATCCCCTTGCGCCGCTCCGCCCGGGCCACGCGCTGAACTTCCTGACGCACCTCCTCCAGCACTTCCTGCACATACAGAATGTGCCGGCTGGACACTTCCCGCGCCTGCTCCGCCCGTCCTTCGACAATCGCCTGATACAGTTCCCGGTGCTGGGTGATCAGCATGTCGCGGGTCTCCGCGCGCTGCTTGTACATGCCGCCGATGTTGGTCACCACGTTGCGCTTGAGCAGGTCGAACAACCCGCGGATGGTGTGCAGCAACACGGCGTTGTGGCTGGCTTCGGCAATCGCCAGATGAAATTTCGCGTCCGCTGCGCCCTCTTCCGCCCGGCTCACTTCGTCGTGCCGTGAATAGCAATCCTGCAGTTCCTCGAACGCCGCCGTCAGCCGCTCGCGGTCCACGTCAGTCGCGCGCAATGCCGCGTAATAGGCGCACGATGCCTCCAGGGTGTGCCGAAACTCCAACAGATCGCGCTGGGCCTCGGGATTGCTCTCCAGCAATTGCAGCAGCGGATCGCTGAACGTAGAACCGAGACTTTCCACCACATAGTTGCCGCCGCCCTGGCGGCTGACCAGCAAACCTTTGGCCGTGAGTTTCTGAATCGCCTCGCGCAGCGACGGCCGCGAGACCCCGAACTGTTCGGCCAGCGTACGTTCCGCCGGCAAGCGTTCGCCGGACTTCAGCGTGCCCTCGAGGATCATCCCCTCAAGCCGCTCGACAATATCGTCAGACAAACGGCGCTGACGTATCTGATCAAACCCCATCACTCAATTCTCCACGACCCCGACCTCTCGCCGGGCTCTCTATTCTGGCCTATCGCCGCGTTGCCGGCACCTCTCAGATCCCGTCGATTCGACCGGCTCAACCGGTCCTGGCGTCCGGTTGTTCGACAAAAGTTTTAGGGCGGCAAATTGACACACCGATATCGAGGCTTTTACCCTAGCCGACAGCGATTGTAAATTGGTCTTACCAATTACCCAAATTGCTGACAGTGCCTGACCAACAACAATTAGGGGCCACCCCATATGCAAACCTGGCAACAGCTCTACAGCCCGCTCGGCAGCCTCGGCGTGTCCGCCCTCGCGGCCGTCATCCCTATCGTCTTCTTCTTCCTCGCCCTGGCGGTGTTCCGCCTCAAGGGCCACGTCGCCGGCAGCATCACCCTGGCGCTGGCCATCGCCGTAGCGATCTTCGCGTTCCACATGCCGGTGGACATGGCCTTCGCCGCCGCCGGCTACGGTTTCGCCTACGGACTGTGGCCGATTGCCTGGATCATCGTGGCGGCCGTGTTCCTCTACAAACTGACGGTCAAGAGCGGCCAGTTCGAGGTCATCCGCAGCTCGGTACTGTCGATCACCGACGACCAACGCCTGCAGGTCCTGCTGATCGGCTTCTGCTTCGGCGCATTCCTGGAAGGTGCCGCCGGGTTCGGCGCGCCGGTGGCCATCACCGCCGCGCTGCTCGTGGGGCTCGGCTTCAATCCGCTGTACGCCGCCGGCCTGTGCCTGATCGCCAACACCGCGCCGGTCGCCTTCGGCGCACTGGGGATCCCGATCATCGTCGCCGGCCAGGTGACCGGCATCGACGCGTTCAAGATCGGCGCCATGACCGGCCGCCAACTGCCGCTGCTGTCGCTGTTCGTGCCGTTCTGGCTGGTGTTCATGATGGACGGTCTGCGCGGCGTGCGTGAGACCTGGCCGGCCGCGCTGGTGGCAGGTTTGAGCTTCGCCGTGACCCAGTACTTCACCTCGAACTTCATCGGCCCGGAGCTGCCGGACATCACCTCGGCCCTGGCCAGCCTGATTTCGCTGACCCTGTTCCTGAAGGTCTGGCAGCCGAAACGTGCCGCCGGCCAACACATCGCCGGCGCCGTTTCCGCCTCGGTGGTGACGGCCAGCGCGGGCGGTTTCGGCCAGAAGCGCACGACCGTCGAATCGCCCTACAGCCTGGGTGAAATCTTCAAGGCCTGGTCGCCGTTCCTGATCCTCACCGTGCTGGTGACCATCTGGACCCTCAAGCCGTTCAAGGCCATGTTCGCCGCCGGCGGCTCGATGTACGCCTGGGTGTTCAACTTCGCGATCCCGCACCTCGATCAACTGGTGATCAAGACCGCGCCCATCGTCGCCACGCCGACCGCGATCCCGGCGGTGTTCAAGCTCGACCCGATTTCCGCCACCGGCACGGCGATCTTCTTCTCCGCGCTGGTCTCGATGGCGGTGCTGAAGATCGACTTCAAAACTGGTCTGACCACTTTGAAAGAGACCTTCTACGAGCTGCGCTGGCCGATCCTGTCGATCGGCATGGTGCTGGCGTTCGCGTTCGTCACCAACTACTCGGGCATGTCTTCGACCCTGGCCCTAGTGCTGGCCGCGACCGGTGCGGCGTTCCCGTTCTTCTCGCCGTTCCTCGGCTGGCTGGGCGTGTTCCTGACCGGTTCGGACACCTCGTCCAACGCCCTGTTCAGCTCGCTGCAAGCGACCACCGCACACCAGATCGGCGTCAACGACACCCTGCTGGTGGCCGCCAACACCAGCGGCGGCGTGACCGGCAAGATGATCTCGCCGCAATCGATCGCCGTGGCCTGCGCCGCGACCGGCCTGGTGGGCAAGGAATCGGATCTGTTCCGGTTCACCCTCAAGCACAGCCTATTCTTTGCAACGATCGTCGGCCTGATCACCCTGGCCCAGGCCTACTGGTTCACCGGCCTGCTGGTGCACTGAGACGACGAGCCAAAAGGAAAAAACCGACGCCGGTCCGTGATTCCGGCGTCAGCAATTCACACCCCGGTCTGTAAGGCTGCTGAAAGCAACGCGCTCTATATTCGGCAGCCGCGCAGACGGATAACCGGGCCCACCCGGAGACACGCCTGATGAGCGAGCTTTTCTACAACGCCGTGCCCAACGCCACCCGCGTCGCACCGCCACTGCCCGAACCCCGGCAGTACCCCGGCGAGAAACCGTCGCGGGTCTACCTGTTCGGAACCTGCGTGGTGGATCTGTTCTACCCCGAAGCCGGGATGGACGCGATCCGCCTGCTGGAGCGCGAAGGCATCCGGGTCGACTACCCGCAAGGGCAGACCTGCTGCGGACAACCGGCCTACACCTCCGGTTACACCGAGCAGGCCCGGGCCGTGGCGCGCTCGCAACTGGCGCTGTTCGCCGGGGACTGGCCGGTGGTGGTGCCGTCGGGCTCGTGCGCGGGGATGATCCGCGAGCATTACGCCGACTTGTTCAAGGACGAGCCGGACACGCTGCAACAGGTGCAGGCCCTCGCGGCCCGCACCTATGAACTGGCCGAGTTCCTGCTGTTCGTCTGCAAGGTGCAGCTTCTGGACAGCGGCGAGCCGGTGAAGGTCGCCTTGCACACCTCGTGCTCGGCGCGCCGGGAGATGAACACCCACCTGCACGGCCGCGAGCTGTTGGCGCAGTTGAGCAATGTGGAGC
This sequence comes from Pseudomonas ekonensis, assembly GCF_019145435.1. Taxonomy (NCBI): domain Bacteria; kingdom Pseudomonadati; phylum Pseudomonadota; class Gammaproteobacteria; order Pseudomonadales; family Pseudomonadaceae; genus Pseudomonas; species Pseudomonas ekonensis. Next base: position 1,695,752 of record NZ_JAHSTS010000002.1, read on the forward strand.
GGGTCAACCATGACCATGAAAGCGAATGCTGTGGCTTCGGTGGGACATTCAGCGTCCGTATGCCAGACATTTCCGGTGCGATGGTGGCCGACAAGACCCGCGCCCTGAAGGAATCCGGCGCGCACCAGGTGCTGAGCGCCGATTGCGGCTGTTTGATGAACATCAACGGCTCGCTGGAGAAACAAAAGGAAGCGCTGCGCGGCCAACACCTGGCCAGCTTCCTGTGGCAGCGGACCGGAGGTGCGAAGTGAGCGCCTCGACGATCATTCCTACGGTTGCCGTAGAAGAAGATTTCCGCACCCGGGCCCACAACGCCCTGGGCGACCAGCAGTTGCGGAACAACTTCCGCACGGCGATGGACTCACTGATGGCCAAGCGTGCTGCGGCCTTCGGCGACGCCCATGAACGAGAACACCTGCGCGCTCTGGGCAATGCGATCAAGGCCCGCGCGCTGTCCAAGCTGCCCGACCTGCTCGAGCAGCTGGAACAGAACCTGACCCGCAACGGTGTGACTGTGCACTGGGCGGAAACGGTGGACGAGGCCAATGGCATCGTCCTTTCGATCATCCGCGCTCACGAGGCGCGGCAAGTGATCAAAGGCAAATCGATGGTCAGCGAAGAGATGGAGATGAACCATTTCCTCGAGGCTCGGGACATTGAATGTCTGGAGTCCGACATGGGGGAGTACATCGTCCAGCTCGACCACGAGAAGCCCTCTCACATCATTATGCCGGCCATCCACAAGAACGCCGGTCAGGTCGCGTCCTTGTTCCACGACAAACTCGGCGTGGAGTACACCAAGGACGTCGACCAACTCATTCAGATCGGCCGCCGGGTGCTGCGGCAGAAATTCTTCGAGGCGGACATCGGCGTCTCCGGCGTCAACTTCGCCGTGGCCGAGACCGGCACCCTGCTGCTGGTGGAGAACGAAGGCAACGGCCGCATGACCACCACGGTGCCGCCGGTGCACATCGCCGTCACCGGCATCGAGAAGGTCGTGGAGAACCTGCGCGACGTGGTGCCGCTGCTGTCCCTGCTGACCCGCTCGGCCCTGGGCATCCCGATCACCACCTACGTCAACATGATCTCCGGCCCGCGCAAGGCACACGAACTCGACGGCCCCCAAGAAGTGCACCTGGTGCTGCTCGACAACGGCCGCAGCCAGGCCTTCGCCGACAGCGAACTGCGCCAGACCCTCAACTGCATCCGCTGCGGCGCGTGCATGAACCATTGCCCGGTCTACACCCGCGTCGGCGGCCACACCTACGGCGAGGTCTACCCCGGCCCCATCGGCAAGATCATCACGCCGCACATGGTCGGCCTGGCGAAGGTGCCGGACCATCCGAGCGCGTCGTCCCTGTGCGGGGCCTGCGGCGAGGTGTGCCCGGTGAAGATCCCGATCCCGTCGCTGCTGCGCCGCCTGCGCGAAGAGAACGTCAAGGCGCCGGACGCGCCGAACCCGGTGATGCGCGGCCAGGGCAGCAAGTATTCGCGCAAGGAGCGCTTCATCTGGAACGCCTGGGCCAAGCTCAACAGCTCGCCGGCGCTGTACCGGCTGTTCGCGTTCGCGGCCACACGCCTGCGCGCCCTGACGCCGAACAACGTCGGCCCATGGACACAGAACCACAGCGCGCCGAAGCCCGCCGCCCGCTCGCTGCACGACATGGCCCGGGAACATCTGGGCAAACAGGGAGACCGCTGATGAGCGCCAAGCAAAACATCCTCGGCAAGTTGCGCAAGAGTCTGACCGGCACCACACCGATCGCCGACAACTTCGATGTCGATCTGGTGACGCAGCCTTACACCTACACGGCCGAACAACGAATCCCGCAACTGCGCAAACTGATGGAAGCGGTGCACACCGAAATCCATCTGACCACCGGCGAACACTGGCCAGCGTTGCTTGCCCAATTGCTGCGCGACCGTCAGTTGCCCAGCCTGCTGATCGCACCGACCACCGCCCACGGCCAACAGATCGCACAGCACTGGTCGAAAAATCCCGGCCTGCCGGTGCTCAAGGCCTACGACCGGCCGATGGAAGAGTGGAAAGCCGAGCTGTTCAACGACACTCCGGCCAGCCTGACCGGCACCCTCGGCGCCATCGCCGCCACCGGCAGCCTGATCCTCTGGCCGACCCGGGAAGAGCCGCGCCTGATGAGCCTGGTGCCGACCGTGCACTTCGCCCTGCTCAAGGCCAGCCAGATCCGCGATAACTTCTATCAGGTGCAGCAGGAATTCGAATGGGCCCAGGGCATGCCGACCAACGCGCTGCTGGTGTCCGGCCCGTCGAAGACCGCCGACATCGAGCAAGTGCTGGCCTACGGCGCCCACGGCCCGAAAGACCTGGTGGTGTTGATCCTGGAGGACCAATGACGTTACCGGCGGCTTTCCTGCGCGATGCGCAGCAACTGATTCCGGCCGAACGCCGCTTCGACGATCCCCTGTCGACCCTGGCGTTCGGCACCGACGCGAGCTTCTACCGGCTGATCCCGAAACTGGTGGTCCGCGTCGAATCCGAAGACGAAGTGGTGGCGCTGCTGAAACTGGCCCGCCGCGACCGGGTGCCGGTGACCTTCCGCGCCGCCGGCACCAGCCTGTCCGGCCAGGCGATCAGCGACTCGGTGCTGATCGTGCTGGGCGACAACTGGAACGGCCGCGAAATCCGCGGCCACGGCGCGCAGATCCGTCTGCAGCCGGGCGTGATCGGCGCACAGGCCAACGCTTGGCTGGCACCGTTCGGGCGCAAGATCGGACCGGATCCGGCGTCGATCAACGCCTGCAAGATCGGCGGCATCGTCGCCAACAACGCCAGCGGCATGTGCTGCGGCACCGCGCAGAACACCTATCACACCCTGGCCGGCATCCGTCTGGTGCTGGCCGACGGCACGCGCCTGGACACCGAAGATGCCGCCAGTGTCGCGGCGTTTCGCGCAAGCCATGGCGAACTGCTGGAGCGTCTGGCGACATTGGGCCGCGAGACCCGCGCCAATGCCGAACTGGCTGCGCGAATCCGCCATAAATACCGTCTGAAAAACACCACCGGGCTGTCGCTCAATGCCCTGGTGGATTTCGACGAGCCTGTGGATATCTTGAGCCACCTGCTGGTCGGCTCCGAGGGCACCCTCGGCTTCATCAGCGCAGTGACCTACGACACCGTGGCCGACCACCCGAACAAGGCCTCGGCGCTGATCGTGTTCCCGGATGTGGAGACCTGCTGCAACGCCGTGACGGTGCTCAAGCGCCAACCGGTGTCCGCCGTGGAACTGCTCGACCGACGCAGCCTCCGCTCGGTGCAGGACAAACCCGGCATGCCGGATTTCGTACAGCACCTGTCGAACAATGCCTGCGCCTTGCTGATCGAATCCCGCGCCGCCTCTTCGTCATTGCTGCAGGAACAACTGGCGCAGATCATGACGTCGCTCAGCGGATTCCCGGTGGAAAAGCAGGTCGACTTCACCGAAGACCCGACCGAAAACGCCCGGCTCTGGGCGATCCGCAAGGACACCTTTCCCGCCGTCGGCGCGGTGCGCAAGACCGGCACCACGGTGATCATCGAAGACGTGACCTTCCCGGTGGAACAACTGGCCATCGGCGTGAACCGCCTGATCGAACTGTTCGACAAACACCGCTACGACGAAGCGATCCTTTTCGGACACGCCCTGGAAGGCAATCTGCACTTCGTCTTCACCCAAGGCTTCAACAGCGCGGAAGAAGTCGCACGCTACCAGGCGTTCATGGACGACGTGGCGCAACTGGTGGCGGTGGAGTTCGGCGGCTCGCTGAAGGCCGAGCACGGCACCGGGCGCAACATGGCGCCGTTCGTCGAACTGGAATGGGGCAGCGACGCCTACCAGTTGATGTGGCAACTCAAGCGCCTGCTCGACCCCGACGGCATCCTCAACCCGGACGTAGTGCTCAGCGAAGACCCGCAGATCCACCTCAAGCACCTCAAACCGCTGCCGGCAGCAGACGAGATCGTCGACAAGTGCATCGAATGTGGCTTCTGCGAACCGGTCTGCCCGTCGAAGGGCCTGACCCTTAGCCCGCGCCAGCGCATCGTGATCTGGCGTGACATCCAGGCGAGAAAACGCGCCGGAATCGACACCACCGAACTGGAAAAAGCCTACGACTACCAAGGCATCGACACCTGCGCCGCCACCGGTCTGTGTGCGCAACGCTGCCCGGTCGGCATCAATACCGGCGAGCTGGTGAAAAAGCTCCGGGGCCGACACGCCACGCATACGAAAACCGCCAACTGGATCGAAGGAAATTTCGCCACGACGCTGCAAGGCGCACGCTTCACCCTGCACGTGGCCAACGGCGCCCGCATGCTGCTGGGGGCTCCGCGCTTGGCGAAGCTGTCGGCGACACTGACGCGCCTGTCCAAGGGGCAGGTGCCGCAGTGGACGAACGCGATGCCGCAACCGGAGCGCGCCGTGCGCTTCAGCCCCGCCGTCAACGACGAGCGCCCGCGCGTGGTGTATCTGGCGGCGTGCGTGTCGCGGGTGATGGGGCCGGCGGCGGGTGACCGGGAACAGATGTCGCTGTACGACAAAACCCGTCAGTTGCTGGAAAAGGCCGGTTATCAGGTGGTCTTCCCGGAGAATCAGGACAATCTCTGCTGCGGCCAGCCGTTCGCCTCCAAGGGCTACGCCGAGCAGGCCGAGCACAAGCGCCAGGAACTGATCGGCGCCCTGCTCCAGGCCAGCCGCGGCGGGCTCGACCCGATCTACTGCGACACCAGCCCCTGCACCCTGCGGCTGGTGCAGGATGTCGGCGATGTTCGCCTGGACCTGTACGACCCGGTGCGCTTCATCCGTACGCATCTTCTCGACCGGCTGGAGTTCACGCCCCAGGACGCACCGATTGCGGTGCACGTGACCTGCAGCACCCAGCACCTGGGCGAAAGCCAGGCGCTGATCGACCTGGCGCGCAAGTGCAGCAAGACCGTGGTCATCCCGGAAGGCATCCACTGCTGCGGCTTCGCCGGCGACAAGGGCTTCACCACGCCGGAGCTCAACCGCCACTCACTGCGTACCCTCAAAGACGCGGTGCAGCAGTGCAGCGAGGGGATTTCCACCAGCCGCACCTGTGAGATCGGCCTGACGCAACACGGCGGCATCGACTACCACGGGCTGGTCTACCTGGTGGATCGCGTGACCCGGGCCAAACGGAGCGAAACGCCCGCCTGAAAAAAAACAGAACCCTGACGAACACCCGCAGTCCACCGAACAAGCCCCGCCGAACGGGGCTGTTCCTTCATCCGGTTGCCCGTCCTGACGGCCAGCGAAGTCTGGATCCTCAGTTCAAGGAGATTGCCCATGAAACGTTCCGTGCTGTTCGGTCTGTTCGTCACCGCCTCGATGCTGACCTCCGCCGCGTTCGCCGCCGGCGGCACCGACGACCTGTGCGAGACCAACCTGCAAACCATCGCCAACGCCAAGGCCCAGATCCCTGCGGACATGAGCGCCCGGGTGGACGCCAGCGTCCAACAGGCCAAGGCCTACCAGGCGCAAAACACCGACGATGGCACCAAGAAATGCATCACCGAAACCACCCAGACGATCCAGGACATCCGCAACGCGAACAAGGACGGCAAGAGCTGATCCGTGAACGGGCCAACCTTCGGGTTGGCCTCGCCAGCGGTTTGGCGTACACTGCACGTGCCTGTTGTTCAAAGAGAAATGCCGAGCAACGGGTTCGGGGCCGATTAGGATTCGACGCCGGTGGCGAAACTTTAGGTGCATGCCGAGTTGGTAACAGAACTCGTAAATCCACTGTTGCAACTTCTTATAGTTGCCAATGACGACCAATACGGTGCTGCTCTCGCTGCTTAATTGCAGCTGACATGCACTCCTGGTGCCTTCGGGCCCAGCAATCATCAGGGGATGTCTGTAAACCCGAAATGATTGTCATATAGAACAGAATCGCCGTGCAGTACGTTGTGGACGAAGCGGCTAAAACTTACACAACTCGCCCAAAGCACCCTGCCCGTCGGGTCGCTGAGGGTTAACTCAATAGACACGGCTACGCATGTAGTACCGACAGCGGAGCACTGGCGGACGGGGGTTCAAATCCCCCCGGCTCCACCAAATGATCCTTACAAAACAGGCACTTAGCGAATATCGCAAGTGCCTTTTTTGTGTCCAAAAGGGCTGTTTTGGCTGGGGAATGCCAGCTTTATGACAGCCTCATACAGCGATGAGTAGGCAGGAGGCGGACTTGTATAATCTCTTGGTGCGGTACGGCGGATGGAGCGGTCGCCGTGACGAGATATCGCTCAGCCGAATCTATATTCCACAGGATGACCCGGTTCTCCGTCTTCCTAACGGTTCAGTCAACTTCGCAGCACTGACCCAAATCCCAGCCCTGTTCGTCGAAGAGACTGCACGGGGCGAGACGCAATTTGCCAGGGTGGGCAGCATCACCTCCATCACGGCTGCCGGCGCCAGTGTAAGCGTTCAATATAGCTACGAGCCTAACGTTCCACCTATCCCCCACGAGGAGGTGATGCGTTTAGCTGCAGCCTTGGATATCCCAATGCCTACGCGAGGGTTTACCGCTTTTGAGCACAGCCACTGGCGTGTACCGGGGGCCGATCTGTACAAAGTGATCGCTACTGAAGTCAGTCGGCCGGACCGAACCCCCAGAGTTTTCCAGTTGCGCGAGCCGCAACTTGTCGAAGAGGACTTGTTGAGTACGATGATGCCCTTTGCTGGTTTCGGTGGGATTTACCACGCAATCCAAGGAGCAGCTGCAAACAATCTCATGCGCTGCCACCGAGCTGATGATATTTGGGAGAATCACGCGATCATTCAGGACGTTGTCGACCTGATCGATAGATCCTCGATTGTGGTCTGCGACTGTACTAACCGGAACCCCAACGTTTTCTATGAGATTGGGGTGGCTCATGCGCTAGGAAAGGAGGTTATCCTGATCACACAAAGTGGTGGGGACGTGCCCTTCGACCTAGCACACATCCGGCACATCCGGTATTTCGCGAATGACCTGCACCAATTGACAGTCGATCTCACTGCACGCATTCAGGCTATTCGGGCGAGGAGATAATCGACAGGCGGCGCGATTTACTGATACTGTCGCGCCACTGCAAGATGCCAGGAAGCGAAGCCTTGCTTCGCCCTGCAACCGTCCAGTTGGGACGCTGCCGCCGGACTCTGGTGAAAAGAAACAACAGGCAGCGAAGTCTGAACCTCCTCGCCCACTGCTTTATGAGACCAGGAGAAACAGCTAGAGGAGGTCACCCCCATGGGTGGTATGAATCAGGCTGGTTCAGCAGTTTTGCACAAGCGCATTCGTGCGTTCGGTAGCATGGCCATCGGCTTCGGCTTGATGGGCATCGATCCAGTGTCCGCTGTTGCACTGGCGCTTTTGGCTACTGTCGTCTTGGCGATGTTGTAAGGCTAGGGAGGCCATGTGCTCGGACGTGGCCGCCTGAACCTACTCAGCGACATGATTTTGTCACTGCTTCCAGCTCCTTCTCGTAGCCGATCTGTAGTGGTCAACTCATCCCGGACACGGTTTTGAGTTTTTCTTCAGCTTTCGCCGGAGCCAGTCCATCGTTGAACTGATGAGGCCGGATCCAGTTGTAGTGGCTCATCAGGTATTGGCCAATGTCTCGTTGAGCTTGCTGCCCGGTCAGGTAGCCCGTGGTCGGTATCCACTCTGATTTCAAGCTGCGAAATACTCGCTCCATCGGTGCATTATCCCAACAGTTGCCTCGGCGGCTCATGCTCTGGCGAATGCGGTAGCGCCACAGTCTCTGGCGGAACTGACGGCTGCCATATTGCGATCCCTGGTCGGAGTGGAACAGTAGTCCTTGAGGCTTTCCACGTTGTTCGTAAGCGACGTCCAGCGCTTTGACCACCAGCTCTCCATCCGGCTTTTCTGATAAGGCCCAACCAACCACTCTGCGTGCATAGAGATCCAGGACAACTGCCAGATAGTGCCATTTGCCCTGTGCCCAGACGTAAGTGATGTCTCCACACCAGACCTGATTTGGCGCTTCGACATCAAACGCTCGGTTCAAGGTGTTCGGAATATCTGGCCGTTCCACTGTGGCCTTTTTGTACGCATGTGATCCTGGCTGCTTGCTGATCAATGCCAGCTCACGCATCAGGCTGCGGACCTTGAACCGCCCGATTTGCTCACCCTCTTCTTGCATCATTGCCATGATGGTACGGCTGCCGGGCGCACTTCGACCTCGCGTGAACAACTCATTCACTCGACTGCGCAACCGCAGTCGTTCAACGTCCGGAGTTCGCCTTCTGTGACGATGTGCGTAGTAACTTGAGCGAGTAACTTCGAACACTTCGCACAAACAATCAACGGGCTCATGGTCGCTGAGCTGGCGGATCAGCGCGTACGCTCGAGATCTTCCGACATCAAGAGCGCGGTAGCCTTTTTTAGTATCGATTTCTCGCGTTCAAGGCGCGTGATCCGGGCTTCCAACTCTTGGATTATTTGCTGCTCTGGCGTCAACGCTTTGCTGGCCGGCGTTACGCCGCCGCGCTCCTGCTGAGACTGATTAACCCATCGGCGTAGTGCCGACTCGACCAGGCCGAGCGAACGGGCCGCTTCGGCATGGCTGTAGCCTTGATCGAGCACCAGGCAGGCAGCTTCGCGCTTGAACTCAGGGGTAAAGGTACGGCGTTGCTTGGTCATCGGACACCTCTCTGTGGCGAGCATTCTCGCCTAAATGGGTGTCCGGGGTTAGTAGACCACTACACATGGGTGTTCGACGTCTGAGCAAAAATCTGATCTCAGTAGCCAAGATCAACCGTTAAAGGAGAAAAGCCGCCTTCGTCAACGGTTTTTTCAAACTGGGTTGTGAGCTAGGTCTCCAATGAGGATAATCACAAATCGCGACGAGTAAGGCAGGCGGATACTCTGAATAGTTGGGGTAATCGCCCGGCGAAAGGGTAAGGCCGCCGGCACCGGAGCGGGCACAAAAAGCTCTATATTTTCCGAGCGCAAATCAGCAGCGGACCGCACATGCCTCGAACTCTCGCCTATGAGCGTGACAATGCTCTCAACGCTATCTGCCCATACTTCACGATGTTTCCGCTCGAGTATCCACTCGAGGTACTCGAGCAGTACCGTAAGGCAAACCCGGTAGTGATGGACCCGTTTTGCGGTCGCGGAACAACGCTGTTTGCTGCGCGCAAGCTGGGGCTGTCCGCCCGCGGTATTGATAGCTCTCCGATTGCAATCGCTATCGCCCGTGCGAAGCTAGCCGCGGTCTATACCACGAAGGCGTTGGCTTTGGCTAAGCGCTACATCAAAGAGTACGACTCATCCGCAGTACCAGATAACAGCTTCTTCCAAACTGCATTTCACCCCTACGTGCTGCGAAGGGTCTGTGCAATACGCGAAGGGCTACTTCGAGTGGGGCGTGACACTGATACGACAGTTATCCTCCGCGCCGCGATGCTAGGTTGCCTGCATGGCCCGATGAGTAAGACACCAGATCGGCACTCTTATTTTTCGAATCAAATGCCGCGCACATTTTCCTCCAAGCCGGATTACTCTGTGCGCTATTGGGAGGAAAAGGGGCTAGTGGCGCCTGATCTGGATGTTCTAAAGGTGTTGCAGCGCAAGCTTATGCGCCTTGATAGCACTCACCTGCCTAAGACAGGAGTATTGACAGATGTGCGGAAGGGAGACTCTCGAATAGCGGCCTCGCTGCCGCCTTGTCGAGACTTCTCCGTTGTCGTCACATCGCCGCCGTACTACGGCATGCGTACTTATGTCGAGGATCAGTGGCTGAGGAATTGGTTTCTGGGAGGGCCGGACCACGTCGTTTATGGTAATAGCGAACAGCTTCAGCACGCAGGAACTGATTCATTCGCAGAGTCTCTTGGCAAAGTTTGGAGAAACATGGCCAGGACGAAAGCTGAAGACTTGGATATGCACATCCGCTTCGGAATCATCCCATCTTCAAAGGTCGATGCGAAAGCTTTAATCCGCGCCTCTTTAGAGGCTTCGGGTGTGCACTGGGACGAGGTCTCTGTGCGTAGTGCAAAAACTGCTGCATCTGGAAAGCGCCAGGCCGATCACATGGCCGCGGGCTCAGCTGCGGCCAAAGAATATGACTTCCATGTAAGAAGAAGCTAGGGAGAGAAGATGGCTACTGCAGGAGGCTCCATCCAGTTAAAGGTATCGAAGAGTACCTTGTCGATGTTCCTTCGAACCAAATGCGACAAGGAGTTGTTCCTATCGTTGCACGACAAGAAGGCAATGGCGGCTGCAGGCCTTCCTGAGCCCATCAAACGCCCTGGCATTGGCATCCTGGCTGTGCATGGAAAAGACTTCGAAGTTGCCAGAAACGATCAGCTCGTACGCCTTTTCGGCGGCATAGTGCAGTACTCAAAAAACGCCAACCAGTACGGGACCGTCGACCTACAGTCGGTACTGACGGCAGTGACGTCTGCACCCCAGCTCATCTTGCAAGGACACTTTTCTATTGGAGCACAGCAGTCAACCGTGCTTTCAACGATAGGGGTGGATGCGGCAGACATTTCGCAGATTCCCCCCATAACCGACTTCGTACCCGATATCTTTTACATTAGGGACGCACAAGCGGGGGACCAAGAAGTTCTACCAAACGGGACCCGCGGCCCAATAAATGAGCTGGTTGAGCCTAGGAAAGCTATTTGCGTTTTCGACGTCAAGCACACCTCCGAGTCAAACCCGAGCTACTGCTCGGAGATTGCGATGTATGCAGTGATGCTAGCAAATTGGCTACAAGCCCGGCCGCAGCTCGCCTGCCGCTTTTTTGTAAGTCTCGACGCGAGACTGTGGACACGGCACAACCAAGTTGACAGTAATCTCGACAAAGCTGAGACACAGGCTGGTACTACCCAGCAGGCGTTACTCGATGCGTTGATAGCGGACTCGGAAGATGCTCAGCTTCGATTCTACCTGCCGACTATCCGTAGTTTCTTCAACGATGTAGCTCGGGTTGTGCGCATGGGCAAAACACCTGGGCAGGGCTGGCAGGCGCTAGACTGGCACATTTCGGGCAGTTGCAGCGCATGTGACTGGCTGGGTGACAGGCGCCACATGGGCCAGGCCCATCGAAATGTCGTAGACGTAAACCCTGGGCACTACTGCATGCCTCTAGCAGAGTCTACAGGTCACCTTTGCTTAGTTCCCGGTATCACGCGAGGAGCCAAAAAGGTCCTCCATCAGAATACCGTGGCTGACACTGCAGCGCTTGCCGGTGCACTGGGCCATCCTGCTTTGCAGTTACACACTCTCTTGAAAAAAGAGGCTAAGGCTTTTCCCGCACGGTCGGCAGCCATCAACTCCGGCAATGTTTCCAGAGACACCACAGGTGCTATTGCTTCGTTGGTCCGTGCCGCAAACATCTTGCTCTACGCGAGCATCAACTTTGACTCCAGCTCCGGATTCTTAACAGGTCTTGCGCTCAGCGGTGTTGCAACCACCTTCACAGCTGGCCAGTCACCACGCCGCTTGCGACCGGTCCCCTTCATTGTTGACGATAAGTCATTATTAGCGGAATGGGTCGCACTGGAAGGATTCCTTACCCAAATTGCCACGTGGATCGAAACTGCCGAGCAAATGAAGGGGGGGACGTCTATTACAGGACAAATCCACTTCTGGGAACAGCGGCAGTTCCAAGAGCTTTGCAACGCAATGGGAAGGCATTTACCTAGAGTCCTAGCGCTGTCTGCCCGACGGGCAAAGGCGCTTGCATGGGTTTTCGCTGGCGATGAAATGCTTGAGCGTGCCGACGCGGTTGAAGCGGCAACCATTGTAACTGTCGAGGACATTGTTAGACGGCTGGTTTTCGCGCCAAGCCGACATGTCATCACATTGTTCGATACTGTCGAGCGCTACCGACGCAGCCAATACTCGCCTGCAATCACGGATTCCTACTACCGTGAATATCTGAACAACGGTATCCCACGTGAGCGAATATACGAGCTATGGGCGCATACCCCGCAGGTGAAGCGTGGTGCTACTAGCATTCCTCGAAATACTCTCATCGCCCAGTACTCAGACGCCTTGGAGCGGCAGTCATCAGCTCTAGAAAGCGTATGCGAGAAGCTACGTGAGGACTACCGCGGCCAGTTTCGGGCTAGGGAGGCGCGTATTCCTGTCTCGGTCCCTCGCGGGGCCTCGAGTGTAGCCTTCGACGCCAAGCTTTGGCTGTGGTGGGACGATCTGGATTTCAACACTTCGCAACTCGACGCTCATATCGGGCTTTCGATGGATGGCGAGAGGCGGGAGGCGGTATATGAAGCCATCGTTCTGCATACTGGTACACACCTCAGCGGTGATCTCTACCAGTTCAACGTCGCCCCAAGCTCGTCTGAGGCAAAGTTTAAAGAGGACTCTAGGCTGACTATTGGCAAGATAGGCACGCCGGGGATGCCACTGCAACGGGTGGGCAGCATTGTTGGTTCTAGCGCACCTCCGTTTCATGGTACGCCCGAGGTGCTACAAATGCCCCTTTGGTCTGCAGTAGAGGCTCGCCTGGTTGCATTCGACCGTGTGCGTCTTACCGCGCAAGTTGAAATTATTTGCCGCAGGGACGCCAACCTCGTGCCGTACCTAATGCAGCACAGTTGCTTCTCGCTTTTGAACGACATATTCCTCGTCGAAGCCAAGAAGCCAAAAATGTTTAACTGGGCGGAATTTAGCCAACCAATTCTTCAGGCCATTGGTAACCCTCGTATCGCGACACCGGATCCCAACGCAGTGCGCGCGATCGGCGTAGCGCCCCCTGCCCGTCGCACATACGATGCGGAATCTCCTGCAGCGAGGGTTCTCTGGGTTCCTGGAGTCCTTCAGCAGCAGGTTGTTTTGACGGGAGCCACTGCTGGTGCGCTCGCCAACGCCGTTCAAACCTCTCACTCTCTTAACAATTCACAACGCGACGCAATCGTGCATGCCTTGGAAAGGCAGCTAACCGTTATCTGGGGACCACCTGGCACCGGTAAGACAAACACTCTTGCTGCGATGCTCCACGCCATGACGGTGCAGGCAGTTACATCTAGTACGCCGTTGCGAGTTCTAGTAACAGGGCCAACTTACAAGGCGGTGGAAGAGGTGATGCACCGTGCTGCTAAGTTCTTGTCCCAAGACCCGATCGCAAGATGCGCAATGTTCGTCGGCTACTCTAAAGGGCGGGCACTGGGATCTGCGTCCCAAGGTATTGCTTCACACATTACCTATGACAGCATGGTGTTTGAGGTAGGCAACGCTGAGTGGCAGGATTGCACTCAGCTTCTCGCGAGTAGTTCAGGGGTGACGATCGTCGGCTGCCAGGTTATGCAGAGCCGTCAGTTCGCAAAAGCACTTGGCGCAAGCGCGCTTCATCCAGTGTTTGATGTAGTAGTTGTTGATGAAAGTTCCCAAGTCCCAGTGCCTAAGGCGCTTGCTGCATTCAGCGGGCTGCGGGACGATGCTCGGGTGATAATAGCTGGGGACCATCTGCAAATGCCTCCAATCTCTTCAATCGAGGCACCGAAAGATGCTGCTTACTTGGTTGGGAGCATTCAGACGTATTTGCTGGACCGTCCCTTTGCGGTTCGCGTGCAAAAATGCGTGCTGGATACCAACTATCGTTCTGCCGACCACATCGTAGATTTCGCGCGTACCATCGGCTATCCGCAGAGTCTTACAGCCGCTTACGGCAACTGCCGCCTGCACATGATACAACCACCCGCATTACGCCCAGACTACTGGCCTAGCTTTCCATGGGCACAGGTATTCGACCGCGTACTGCACCCTGATACAAGGGTCGCCACCGTGCTGCACGATGATGATATCTCATCGCAAGGAAATAGGTACGAGGCGCAAATTGTAGCTAACTTGGTTCGTGGCCTGAGACACTCAGTGAGTGGTGCGCTCGACAATTGGGGCCTCCATCCCAAATCCCACTTCACACCGAGCGCTCTAGAGTTTTGGTCTGAGTGCGTGGGCATCGTGACCCCCCACCGCGCGCAGCGGGCTTTGGTGGTACAGGCATTGACTGAAATATGGCCCACTGAGGCGGACCATATTTCGGATGCGGTCGACACCGTTGAACGGTTCCAAGGGGGAGAGCGCCATACCATCATAGTGACCTTCGGCGTCGCAGATGTTGACGTCATTAGCGGAGAAGAAACGTTCTTAATGCAGCTGGAGCGTACCAATGTCGCAATCTCCCGTGCGATGGCAAAGTGTATCGTTGTCATGCCACGAGCACTTGCTGCTCATGTGCCAGAGGACAAGCGAGCGCTTGAAACGGCCTTCGCCATCAAGGACTTTGTGGAGGACTTCTGCAATCAGCGTGTAGACGACATGTTGCAATCTCCCTTGGGCAACCGCGGAGTCCAGATCCGATACAGATCCTGATTCCTGGCCATTGGCTAGGGCGTTAGCCCTCATTCGTGAGCAACCGTCCCTAGCCGATACCGGCCGCAACCCCAAGCATGGGCTAGCCAGTCAGTCAGTCAGTCAGTCAGTCAGTCAGCAAAACGGTTGAAGAAATTCGAAGAGCAACTGGGATATTTTTAGAGATAGTGTGACTAATACCTAAAAATAATTTGCATATAAATTATGCATTTGCGTGTCTATTCGATTCCTAGCGCCGCGTCAATCAGGCCGGGCGCCGCTATCAGTCGCGATATCGGTCTTCGACGAATCCTGTGCGTCGCCACGGCAGTCACCATCCTGTCGCCAACTGCCAGGCCAGAAACGGCGGAGGCTGTCGCCAGGCACTGGAAAATCCGCTTGTAGGCGGCCCACGCTCCCCCCTCAAATGACATAGCGAATGCAGGCAAGCAATTCGGCTGGCAGACAGTGAGCGAGAGAAAACAAAATGCCTGCGTCAATAGCGAAAGGTCTTACAATACGAAGCCCGATATCCTACAGATCTTTTGCCCCTCACTGATACCCAAGAGATAGCCCCGTGAGTGACTCAGACAGCTCATCCGCGCCACTGGTTGACATAACGAAGCTTGCCGCATCCCTTCAGCGTTTCGCAGATGATCGCGACTGGCAACAGTTCCACTCCCCGAAAAATCTGATCCTGGCTCTCACTGGCGAGGTAGGAGAGCTGTGCGAGATTTTCCAATGGATGAGCGATGCCGATTCGCTCTCCGCCGCAAAAAGCCCGGAAATGGGCCAAGCAGTCAAGGACGAATTGGCGGACGTACTAATGTACCTGGTTCGCCTGAGCAGCGTACTCGGCGTTGATCTCAACGAAGCGGTGACACGGAAACTCGCCTCGAACGGCCAGAAATATCCCGTGGATAAAGCCAAAAGCAGCAGCAAAAAGTATGACCGACTCTGATCAACCCGAATCTAAGGACAACCCGTGATCGTTTACGCTGCGACCAAACAGCAATTTCTAAAAGACAACGATAACGATGACATCGAGGACGTGATCCTCAGGCATTTCAAGGTAGCCACCGGCAAGACCGTTGGCAGGTCAGAAATCAGGTCATGGCAAGGATCTCTAACGTACATGGCCAAGGTCCTTAGGGATGAAGACCTGCCGAGCGACGCGGGCCTGGCCATTGAGCTGCACATTCCGCAGTCGTCGAAGCGAATCGATTTTCTGCTAACCGGTCGCGACGAAAATCAGGCAAAAAAAGCCGTCTTGATCGAATTGAAGCAATGGAGCAAGGCCAACGCCACTACCAAGGATGCCATCGTCAAAACGGCATTGGGTGGCGGCCTCGTTGAGACCATTCACCCGTCCTATCAGGTATGGTCATACGCCGCGCTGCTGGAGGGCTTCAACGAGGCTGTGTATGACAAAAGCATTGAGATCCGTCCGTGTGCCTACCTTCATAACTACGCCAGCGACGGCATCATCGACTCAGCTCACTACGAGCCCCACATCAGCAAAGCCCCACTGTTCCTGAAAGGGCCGGACGAGCTCACTAAACTCAGAAGCTTCCTGAAAAAGCATATTGCTCACGGCGACAACAAAGAGGTTCTCTACGAACTGTCCGATGGGAAAATCCGTCCGTCCAAAGCGCTAGCCGAAGCCCTCGAAGGGCTGATGACAGGCAAGCCAGAGTTCGTGTTGATTGACGATCAAAAAGCAATTTTTGAATCGGCGCTTGCGGCATCAAGCGAAGCCTCGAACCAGGCACCAAAGGTGCTGATCATTGAGGGGGGCCCGGGCACCGGGAAAACTGTTCTGGCTATCAATTTGCTGGTGAGGCTCACAGAATTGAGGCTGTTAAGCAAATATGTCTCGAAGAATGCCGCCCCACGCAAGGTTTACGAAAGCAAACTGGTTGGCACCATCAAACGCAGCCATTTCTCGAATTTCTTTTCAGGCTCTGGGGCGTTCATCAACACTGAGCCCAACACATTCGATGCGCTTATCGTGGACGAAGCTCACCGGCTGAATGAGAAAAGCGGGCTTTATGGGAACCTTGGCGAAAACCAGATCAAGGAGCTGATTGAATCAGCGAAATGCTCAATTTTCTTCATCGATGAAGACCAACGTGTGACTCTGAGCGACATAGGCAGCAAGCAGGCGATACGCGCCTTTGCCAAAGCCAAGGGGGCGGTGGTCGAGGAATATGTGCTGTCTTCACAGTTTCGTTGCAGTGGTTCTGATGGTTACATGGCATGGCTGGATGACGTCCTTGGCATTCGTTCGACAGCAAATCCGACGCTCGACACCTCGGAGTACGAGTTCAAGGTGTTCGACTCGCCTCAGGCGCTGCATGACGCCATCGACGAGAAAAACCATGGAAACAAGGCTCGCGTAGTCGCGGGCTACTGCTGGCCTTGGTTGAGCAAGAAAGCCCCCAACGCTACCGATATCGTCATCGGTGACTACAAGCGACAATGGAACCTGGATCAGGATGGCAGCCTGTGGATCATCGCTGAGAACTCCATCGAGCAAGTTGGCTGCATTCATACCTGCCAAGGTCTGGAAGTCGACTATATCGGAGTCATCATCGGGTCAGACCTGGTCGTACGTGATGGCAACGTTGTGACATCCCCGGATGAGCGCGACAAACATGATAAATCGATTCGCGGCTGGAAAAAAATGATGAAGGAGCAACCTGCTCTGGCGAAAAAAGAAACTGACCTGATCATCAAAAATACCTACCGAACCCTCATGACTCGCGGGATGAAAGGTTGCTACCTGTACTGCATCGACAAAGAGACTGCGCAATACTTCGAGAGTCGACTTAGCCATTACAGCAGTCACTGACGGTATCGTTAGCTAGGAGCCTCTGCACTTGCGAGTGGGGCACCGTACGCGCAGGGGCAAGGATCAACAGCAGCTGGTCACCAGCCATGGCTAACGTTTACACGACCATTTGCTTGATAGATTCGATGCCGATTAGATAATGGCGCGGAACTTAAAAAGCACCGTCCATCGGAAGCCAAACCACGCAGCGTTCCAACTGGTATTCCAAGCAAGTTGACCGAACAATTATTAACTTGCAAAAACAGATAGATACCTACTTGTTTCAGATTACCCCGGCACAACACGCCCCTCATTAATCCAGGAGCCCCACCCCCAGGAGCCCCCCATGCACCAAACCCTCCTAATCATCGACATCCAACCCTCCTTCAACCCACCCCCATGGCTCATCTCAGGCATCCAGCCCTTCATCGGCCTCCTCCCCACCGTAGCCACCGTCGAACGCCACAACGAATCCCACACCCCCTTCCAGCGCCAACTCGGCTGGCACCCCGCCCCGGACGACGACAGCCTGATCGCCGCCGACCGGATCTTCATCAAACACGGCTACGCCCCCTCGCCCGAAACCCTCGATTACCTGAAAAGCCAAAACCCGGACCGCGTTCTGGTCTGCGGCCTGCAAACCGAGACCTGTTGTCTGGCCGCCGGGTTTGCGTTGTTCGACGCCGGATTGCAGCCAACACTGATCACCGACCTGACCGTGGGCTCATCGCTGGATCGCTCCGGTGGGCTGGGCATTCGGCTGTGGGAGCATCACTTCAGGCACACGCTGACGTCGAGCGAACTACTTGCCTCGCTGGGCACGTCCTAGGAAGTTTCCCGCAACACGCGTCGACTTCCATGAACTGTTTCAGGCATCACCGACACGATAGGCTTCTGGCTTCGCTTTCACCCGGCCATCGGTTCTCTGAACCCACCCAAATGCCTGGAGCCCCGTCATGAAGAAAGACAGCCAGACCCCGCCATCCCCAGCACCCGACTCGGAACCCCACGAGTCCCGTCCGCAACCCGGCGAACGTGTTCGCAAACGCCGACAGGCGCCGCCGTTCAAGGAGCTGTTCAGCGTCCGCACCGATGTGGACACGCTGACCCTGCTCACGCACGCCACCCAAACCCTGGCCGCGCTCACCACCGTGACGGCGAATTTCGCCGACGGGTTCGAGGGTGCGCAGCGCAGTCGGATCCTGGCGATCCAGCAGTTGGCGACCATGACCGAGATGCTGGTGTGTCGGGCGCTGGAAACTGTCGATCCGCTGCAGGCCGTCGCGCCACCGCCGGTGCCCGTCGTCCACTGAGACGGCAGGCTTGGCGCCGAGGGTGCAAGTCATTCATCGACATGAACTTTTCTTCACCCCCACTTAATCGACGGCCGTGTACATTGCCCTCGCTCATTCAAGAAACTACGGTTCGCCCGCGCTCTCCCGCGGGCTTTTTTTTGCCTGGCGTTTGGTGTTGAGGCGATAGGCCAGTGTGTCTTGCACGCCGTGCTGCGCCGAGTTGCGGGCTGCGGGGTGCACGCGGATCAGCTCGAACCCGACGGACTCCGCCAGGCGTTGACTGCGGGCGTTGGCCGATGACGCGCTCAGGTAGAAGGCGGCGTCAGGAAAACCACCAAGCAATCGACTCAATGCAGCGCGCATGTAGCCCTTGCCCGAATGCTCGGTGTTGGCCCAATAGCCCACGACGTAACGATTGCGTCGCCGAGGCTTGAGGCCGATGCAGCCCAGGACGGCCTGGCCGTCGTCGGTGACGATGAACCAGCGGCGCTCGCCGGTTTCGCTGCTGAATGCGTCTTGGGACTGCTGCAGGAATTCAAGCGCCTGCGCCTCGCTGGTGTGGGGGCGGGCCCAGGGCAGGAATTCGGCGTGGGCAACGTGGCTGGCGTTGAGCGCGTGGGCAAGCGCGGTGCACAGCGCCGGGTCGGGGGGCAGCAGGCGCAGTGATTGCTGGCCGGCAATGAACGCAAACTCCATGTCGTTTTCCTTGAACGGGCTCCTTGGAGTCCGACGATATACGAACTTCAGCCGCCGGTTTGTGTTTTCGTCCCTGTCGGGCAATTCTTCCAGTAAGTCCCGCCACCGGAGCGCACGATGCCGCTGTTCACCCTGCCCTGCCCACGCCTGACGCTCGCCGTGCTCGATCCGGAGCAGGCGGTTCTGGAACACGACTTCTACCGACGCAACCAGCGTCACCTCGCCCCGTGGTCGCCGATCCGCACCGACGACTACTTTTCCACCGAGCAGATCCGCCGGCGCCTTGAGGTGCAGGCCAGCGCTTTCGAGGCCGGGCTGGCGGTACATTTGGCGCTGCTGACGCCGGACGGCGGGCAGATGATCGGTGCGTGCAATTTCAGCGGGATCATCCGCGGCGCGTTCCAGGCCTGCTTCCTGGGCTATCACATCGATGAGGCCCATCAGGGCCAGGGTCTGATGCATGAAGCGCTGGAGGCCGGCATCGCCTACATGTTCGACCGCCAGAACCTGCACCGGATCATGGCCAACTACATTCCCGGCAACGAGCGCAGTGCGCGGTTGCTGGAACGCCTGGGGTTCGAGCGCGAGGGTTACGCCAAGGCGTACCTGAACATCGCCGGGCACTGGCAGGACCATGTGCTGACGGCGCGGGTGAATGAGCGGTTCGAGGCAGAGGAGCAGCGCTGGTCGCGACGTCTTTCCTGACGTTCACAATTTGTTAAGCATTGGCCGGGTAAGCTCGGGTTTCCTGCTCAACCCCGGTTGCCTGAACCCATGTCGCGTGCCGCCTCTTCCCTGTTCCTGCTTGCCGCCCTGCTGTTCTTCTTCGCGTTGGGCAACCATCAACTGCAAGGCTCCACCGAGGCCCGGGTCGCCGGGATCGCCATGGAGATGCACCTGGACAACGACTGGGTGACGCCGCGCCTGTTCGGCGAACCGTTCCTGGAGAAACCGCCCCTGAGCCTGTGGCTGGACGCCGGCGCCATGCGCGTGTTCGGCGTGTCGCCGTGGGCGGTGCGGCTGGCGTCGGCGTTTGCCGGGCTGTTCAGCGTGATGGTGCTGTACACGATGCTGCGCCGCCTCGGACGGCCACGGGCCATCGCCTGGACGGCGGGGATTCTGCTGGCGACCATGGCCAGCTACTGGAGCAACGTGCGCGGCGTCGGCGAAGACGCCTTGCTGGCGCTCGGCGTGACCACCGCGCTGCTGGCGTTTTTCCAGGGCCTGCGTTCGCCGACGATGGGCAACGGCCTGCTGTTCGCCGCCGGGATCGCCGTCGCCACCCTGAGCAAAGGCGTGCTGGGCCTGGCCATGCCGGGGGTGGTGATCTTCGCGTACCTGCTGGCGGACAACCTGATGGACCGGCGCCTGAAGCTCGGCGCCTGGCTGCGTCCGGGCCTGCTGACGGCGTTGGGGCTGGTGCCGCTGCTGATCTGGCTGGCGGTGCTGTATCAGCGCGGCGGTGCGCAGGCGGTGGGCGAAGTGCTGCTGACCAACAGCGTCGGGCGCTTCAGCGGCTCCTTCGTGGAGGCCGGCCACTACGAACCGTTCTACTACTACCTGGCCAAACTGCCGGAAGCGTTCCTGCCGTGGAACATTCTGGTGTACCTGGGGCTGTGGCACTTTCGCAAAAGCCTGCGGGCCAACCGTTACCTGCTGTTTTTCAGCCTGTGGATCATTGCCCAGTTCATCATGCTGACCCTGGCCTCCAGCAAACGCACGGTGTACCTGATGTCGATGACCCCGGCCGCCGCTGTGATCGCGGCGGAGTACGCGGCGGTGCTGTTCGAACGACTGAAGGGCCGCGAGCACGGCTTCACCGGCTGGCTCGCCCGGCACCGCCGGGCCCTGGCGTCCGGCCTGCTGGCGCTGGTGATCGCCAGCTACCTGGGCGCGGCGCAGTGGGCGATGCCCCGGGCCGACCGTCAGTTGTCGTTCCTGCCGCTGACCGAGCAGATCCAGTCGATGCAGGCCAACGGCCAACAGGTGGCGCTGTTCCAGGCCAACGAGCGGCTGGGCGGCGCCAGCGTGTTCTACACCCAGAGCCTCCTCAAAGGCCTGGACACCCCCGCCCAACTGGACGCCTACCTGCGCGACTCGCCGGCCCACGTGGCGGTGATGTCCGGCGACAGCGAGCCCGCCGCGCCGCTCAAAGTGCTCAAGACCATGATGGTCGGGCGCCAGGCCTACTACTTCGTCGGCTACTGAGCCGGAAGGATTCGCGCCCATGAAAAAACCGCCAGCGACGGCGGTTTTTTCATGCACGACGCAGAAGGGTCAGGCGGTGCCGGCCTGGGCCGCATACACCGGCCGCTGACGCGTGTGCCGCACCGGCAACGCCAACCGGGCCTGGCCGTAGAACGCCAGCGCCGTCAGCAGGCAAGTCAGCCAGACGAAGATCCCGGCCCAGAACGTATGGGACATGTAGTGCCAGCCTTGCAGCACCCGCGTGGTGCCGTAGACCAGGCCAAGCAGCAGCGATGCGTACAGCACGGCGCTGGAGAAGCGCCACTGGTGACGGCGTGCCACGAAGTACAGCGCCAGCATGGTGAACCCGCCCGACGCATGGCCGCCCGGCCAGCAGCGGCCGTCGCCGGCCTCGTGGAAGAACTGGAAATTGCTGAACCAGTCGACGTGCGCCATCTTGCCGCCGTAGAGCGTGGTTTCGATCGGGCAGTACACGCTGGTGTGGGCCTTGAGGAAATGGATCACGCCGGTGCACAGCGCGAACGCCACGACGATGAACAGCCAGTCGCGCCGGTGCGCCGCAGCGAAACGCAGGACCGGCGCCACCTGGCTGCGCTCCAGCAACGCACCCAGGCGCGGGCGCCGGTCGGTGGCCAGCAGCGGCCAGGCGAACGACAGCGCCAGCCCGATGAACGCCCCTTCGGCCGTCCAGTTCGGAATGATCCGCGCCCATTTGTGGGTGAACTGTTCGAACAGGTGGTTCTGCTCGATGGGGAACAGCTGGCTTACCGGATCGAACAGCAGGTTGCTGAAGGCGACATCGAGGTGGGTCATGTCGAACATCAGAAACACCAGCGCCGCGCAGGCCAGGGGAATGCCGAAGTTGATCAGGTAATAGCGGCTGGGCGTCATGGGGTGTCCTGAGGTGAGGGAGGCAGTCATTGGGCGGTCACCGAGCGCCAGTCCGAGGCTTCGATGAGGCCGAGCATTTTCGGTGCCGCCGGGTTGGCGGCGGAAATGAACAGGGAGGCGCCGTAGCCGGGCGTCGAAGCGGAGACCTTCAGGTCCTTTTCCAGTTGCGCCATGCATTCGCTGTGGGTCACCAGGATCAGGTTGCGCCCCGGCACCTTGTGCGCAAGGGCGTCCTGCAACATCCGGCCCTTGCAGTTGATCAGCCAGTCCTCGCCGGTCGCCGCCCGGTTGAACATGTAGCCGGCGGTCTGCACGGTGCGCAGCATCGGGCTGTTGTAGATGTCGGCATGGGCCAGGCCCAGGCGCTCGAACTGCGCGCCGACGCCCACGGCGACGCTGCGCGAACGGTCGGTGATGCCATCGTTGCCGATCAGGCAAGGCGCCTTGGAGTGGTCGCAGCGCTCGACATGGCGCACCAGCACGATCATGTCGCCCCTGGCCCACCCCGCCGCCAGCGCCCGGGCGCCGGCCACGTTGCCGTGGGCCAGGTCCGGCACCGCCGCAGGCGCCAGCAGCCACAGGGTCAAGGGAACCGCCAGCAGCGCGGCCGCCAGGATCACCCAGGCATTGCGGTAGCGGGCCAGGCCGCCCAGCGGGAGCGAGCGTTTGACCCCGAACAGACTCAGTCTCAATTCCACAGCAGGCCGCCTCACCGGCATACAGCACGCAACATTCAAAGCGGCGAGGGTAAAGAGAGCGGCGTGGGCGGCCGGTGAAACGCGTGTGAAAAAAGTCTTGGGAGGCGGCGCCGGCGCGCCGGAAAGCTTTGTTACAGATTTCGTCCGACAAAATCCTTTCAGCTCTCGGGATTGCGGCCGATACAGTCCTGCTAACACCCTTGCTGGCTCAAAAAAACAACAATCTTCCAGCCCAACCGACGATCAAGCAGCACAACGTTTCTGGAGGAATTGTGATGAATAGCTGGTTCGGCAACATCAGCGTGAACCTCAAACTGGGGCTGGGCTTCGGCCTTGTCCTGGCACTGACCTGCATCCTGGCGCTGACCGGCTGGACCAGCCTGGGCGGCCTGATTGACCGCAGCAACTGGATGAGCGACATCACCCAGCTCAACGCCGGCCTGACCAAGCTGCGCGTGGTGCGCCTGCAATACATGCTGACCAACGGCGACGAAACCGCCGCGCAGAACGTGCAGACCACCCTCGACGGCTTCGCCGCGCAGCAGCAGGCGCTGATCAGCAAGTTCAAGAGCCCGGAAAACGTCAAGCTGCTCAAGGAGCAGGCGCAGACCATCGCCGAGTACCAGACGTCGCTGAACAAGATGCGCAACGCCTACCGCACCGGCAACAGCGCGCGCGACACCATGACCGCCAACGCCGAGACCGCCTACAACCAGCTTGAGACCATCAGCGACTTCGTCCGCCAACTGCCGATGAGCGAGCAGCGCTTCGAGCAGTTCCAGGCCATCACCGAAGCCAAGGAAGCGTTCATCCTGGCGCGCTACGAAGTGCGCGGCTACACCGCCACCACCAACGCCGACACCGAGCAGAAAGCCGTCGCCCAACTGAATGTCGCGATCGCCAGCCTCAAGCAACTGAACGCGCACTTCGCCAGCTCCCAGCAGAGCGCCCTGCGCCAGTTGGAAGACGCCCTCGTCAGCTACCGCAGCGCCTTGCAGGCCTACAAGGCCGCCAACGCCGACGCCGTGCAGGCGCGCAAGGAAATGACCGACCAGGGCGCCACCATCGTGACCCTGAGCGAGCAGCTGTACCAGATCCAGCTTGACCGCCGCGACGTGGAAAGCGCCCAGGCCCGCACCCTGCAACTGATCAGCACCCTGCTGGCGCTGCTGGTGGGCGTGATCGCCGCCGTGATCATCACCCGTCAGATCACCCGTCCTCTGCAGGAAACCCTGACCGTGGTCGAGCGCATCGCCAGCGGCGACCTGACCCAGAACGTCAAGGTCACCCGCCGCGACGAACTCGGCGTGCTGCAGCAAGGCATCGCCCGCATGGGCGTGACCCTGCGCGACCTGATCAGCGGCATCCGCGACGGCGTCACCCAGATCGCCAGCGCCGCCGAAGAGCTGTCGGCCGTCACCGAGCAGACCAGCGCCGGGGTCAACAGCCAGAAGGTCGAGACCGATCAGGTCGCCACCGCCATGCACGAAATGACCGCCACTGTGCAGGAAGTCGCGCGCAACGCCGAAGAGGCCTCCCAGGCCGCTGCGGCCGCCGACGGCGAAGCCCGCGACGGCGACAAGGTGGTCAACGAAGCCATCGCCCAGATCGAGCGTCTGGCCAGCGAAGTGGTGCGCTCCACCGAAGCCATGACCGTGCTGCAGCAGGAAAGCGACAAGATCGGCAGCGTCATGGACGTGATCAAGGCCGTGGCCGAACAGACCAACCTGCTGGCCCTCAACGCCGCCATCGAAGCGGCCCGTGCCGGTGAGGCGGGCCGTGGGTTCGCCGTGGTCGCCGACGAAGTCCGCGGCCTGGCCCAGCGCACGCAGAAGTCCACCGAGGAAATCGAAGGCCTGGTGGCGGGCCTGCAGAACGGCACCCAGCAAGTGGCCGCCGTGATGAACAACAGTCGCGCCCTGACCGACAGCAGCGTGGCCCTGACCCGCAAGGCCGGCGACTCCCTGGAGAACATCACCCGCACGGTGTCGAACATCCAGTCGATGAACCAGCAGATCGCCGCCGCCGCCGAGCAGCAGAGCGCCGTGGCCGAAGAGATCAGCCGCAGCATCATCAACGTGCGCGACGTGTCCGAACAGACCGCCGCCGCAAGCGACGAGACCGCCGCGTCCAGCGTCGAGCTGGCCCGCCTGGGCGGTCAGCTGCAGCAGATGGTGAGTCACTTCCGCGTCTGATGCAGGGCGCCTGATCAGCGCCGCCGCAATGAAAAAGCCCGCCGTCGCAGTGATTCAACATCACTGCGACGGCGGGCTTTTTTTGGGATAAGTCAGGGATCACTCGGTGCCGCTGCACTCAAAGTCCTTAACACTGCGGGTCTCGACGGCATATCGAGTTCTGCGCCCCCCACTTCTCTGAACCGGTCGCGGATGCGACTGCCCAGTCCGCCCGACAGCCCTGTCGCTGTCAGGGCACGCTGCAAGATGAACCGGGCCTCTTCTTCCATTGAACGCCCGTTTTGAGCAGCGACAATTCGAAGCTGTTCTTTCATGTCGTCGTCGAGATTACGAATGATGATGCTGGCCATGACGTCCTCCTGCAATCGATGAAAATCGTTGATCGCAGGCTAGAAAATCACGACCGGATGATGATCGACAAGGACTGAACGGTCTCAAACACAAATCGCATTGGTGAACACCAACCGGTTCCCGAACGGATCGGTCACGGTCATGTCCTGGCTGCCCCACGGCATGGCCTGGATGCCCGGGCGGGCGAATTTGTAGGCCTTGGCGATCAGTTGCTGCTGGAACGCTTCCAGCTCGTCGGTCTCGATGCGCAGGGCCGAGCCCGGCGTGGCGTCGCCGTGGTGTTCGGACAGGTGCAGCACGCAGTCGCCCCGGGAGACTTGCAGGTACAGCGGGAAGCCTTCTTCGAAGCGGTGCTGCCAATCGATCGTGAAGCCGAGGAAACCGACGTAGAACTCGATCGCCTTGGCCTCATCGAAAATCCGCAGGATCGGAGTGGTTTTGCCGAAGCTCATGGGTTGCTCCCTGACTGATTGGCCCCAATTGTAGACGGGCTGGATGTCAGCGCTTCGGCCTGCGCACGGCATTCTTTAATTGCAATGTGCCACCACTGTGACGCACTGCTCGGAATCCTCAGCGAAATCCCTCGCGCAGGTCGCCCCGGCGCGCCAGAAACCGCCCTTCCCGGCTCCCTGTGGCTAGCCCGTCGCGGTAGCTCAAAGCGCCGTTGACCCACACGCCGTCGATCCCCTGGGCCGGCCGTTGCGGGTCGTTGAAGTCCGCCACGTCGCGCACGGTGGCCGGATCGAACAGCACCAGGTCCGCCCAATGCCCTTCGCGGATCTCCCCGCGTTGCGCCAGGCCGAAGCGCTTGGCCGACAGCCCGGTCATCTTGTGCACGGCGGTGTGCAGCGCAAACAGCCCGACATCGCGGCTGAAATGCCCCAGCACCCGAGGGAACGCGCCCCACAGGCGAGGATGCGGGAACGGGTCTTCCGGCAGGCCGTCGGAGCCGACCATCGTCAGCGGATGCGCGAGGATCCGTCGCACGTCGTTCTCGTCCATGCCGTAATACACCGCGCCCGCCGGTTGCAGGCGTCGCGCCGCCTCCAGCAGCGGCACGCGCCACTCGGCGGCGATGTCGGCCAGGTCGCGGCCGCCCATCTGCGGGTGGGGCGTGGACCAGGTGACGGTGATGCGGTGGGCGTCGGTGACTTGCTTGAGATCCAGGGTCGAGGAACTGGCCGCGTAGGGATAGCAGTCGCAGCCCACCGGATGGGTCTTCGCCGCCGCCTCCAGGGACGCCAGCAGTTGCGGGCTGCGCCCCCAGTTGCCGACACCGGCGCATTTGAGGTGGGAGACGATCACCGGCGAGCGCGCATGGCGGCCGATGCGGAACGCTTCGTCCATGGCCTCCAGCACCGGTTCGAATTCGCTGCGCAGGTGGGTGGTGTACACCGCGCCGAAGGCGTTCAGTTCCTCGGTCAGTTGCATCACCTCCTCGGTGGACGCCGAGAACGCGCTCGCATAGGCCAGGCCTGTGGATAACCCCAGGGCGCCCGCTTCGAGGCTGTCGCGCAACTGCTCGCGCATCGCGGTGATTTCTTCGGCGCTGGCGGTGCGGAACAGGTCATCAAGGTGATTGCTGCGCAGCGCCGTGTGCCCGACCAGCGCCGCCACGTTCAGCGTCGTGTTCGCCGACTCGACCGCCGCCCGGTAATCGCGAAAGCGTGGATAGACGAACGCCGCCGCACTGCCCAGCAGGTTCATCGGATCCGGCGGATCGCCCCGCAGGCTGACCGGCGCGGCGCTGATCCCGCAGTTGCCGACGATCACCGTGGTCACTCCCTGGCTGAGCTTGGGCAGCATCTGCGGCTGGCGGATCACCACGGTGTCGTCGTGGGTGTGCACGTCGATGAACCCCGGCGCCAGCACCCGACCGGCCGCGTCGATCTCTTCGCGGGCGCGGGCATCCGGCAGGTCGCCGATGCGTTCGATGCGGCCGGCGCGCAGCGCAACGTCGGCGGTGTAGCCAGGGGCGTTGCTGCCGTCGATGACGTGGGCGTTGCGGATCAGTGTGTCGTAGCGCATGGGGTCTCCGGCATCAGGCCAGCGTCAGTCCCTTCCCTTGATCAGATGATGATCGAATCCCTGCTCGATCAGGTAGCGCCAGGCCACCTGGACATCTTCCGGGATTTCCTGCCCGACCTGAAAGCCCAGCGACGGATAAACCTTGATCCGGTGCACATCCCCGACCATTTCGTCGATCAGCCCCAGCACGCCGATCAGATGGCTGACCCCGTCGGGAAAGCCGAACGCCGGCGCATCCACCCACGCGTCGAGCTCCGGCCACTGCACGGGCAAGGTCAGCGCCACGCGCCGGATCGAGTTGGGTTTGGTCAGGAACGTCGCCCGGCGCACGTCCGGAAACAGCGCCCTGGCGAAGGCGATGTTCTCGGCGAAATTGGTGGCGCGGCGCTCCAGGGTGAACCGCTGCGCCGGCACCCCCAGCATAAGGGCCCGTTGCGCAAAGACATCGGCTTCGGGACGTTCCCACAAATGCTTCGTCCAGTTGCCGGTGTTGCCGGTGAACAGCAGGTGCGGGGCGACGCCGCGCTTGAGCAGCTCGCAGGCGTAGTCGCAGACCCGCAGGTCGTAGGAGCCGCAGACCACGATCAGCTCGCAGGGCTCGTGCCCGCGTCCCGACCCGAGAAAGTCCCACAGGACGCTGGCGTGCTTGAGGGTGGGCGTCATGAAAGAACCGCCTCCCGGGCACCGAGGACCAGGCCGCCGTCGGCGTAGCCATGGGCCGACTCCGCCGCCAGCGAGACCGGCAGCCGGGTGAAGTCGGCGTACGCGCACACGGCGCCGTGCCCGGTCAGGGTCGGGTCGTCGCCGATGCCGATGCACAGCGCGCCGCTGCCGGTGGCCGACTGCACGCCGCTGACGGAGTCTTCGAAGACCAGGCATTCATCGCCTCGGCAGCCCAGCCGCGCCGCCGCCAGGTGATAGGGATCGGGCGCAGGCTTGCCGTGGCGCACATCGTCACGGCAGATGACGGTGTCGAAGGCCGAGACCAAATCGTGCTGCTGCAGGACGTGCTCGACCCGCGCCCGCCAACTGCTGGTCACCAGGGCCATGGGGACGCGGCCCTTGAGCCGGCCGATCAGTTCGGCGACGCCCGGCATCAGCGCGCAAGCGGAACGTTCCTCGATGGCGTCGACTTCCTGCTTGATCGCCGCCCGCTTGCGTGCGTCGAAGCGGCCGAACAGGGCCTGCAAGGTGTAGCCGCCGGGGCGGCCGTGAATGTGCTCGTCGATGAACGCCTGGTCGACGGCGATTGCGTACTGGCGCGCCACGGTCGTCCAGGCGAGCTCGATGATCTCGCGGGACTGGATCAGCACGCCGTCCATGTCAAAGCAGACGGCTGTAAACGTTCTTGGTGTCATCCGTTGAACTTCGCATTCTCTGGTGGGCGATGAAGGCCAGCGCCGTGCCGGCCAGGGCGAACAGGGCCATGACGCGATAGGACCACTGCGGCAGTGTCTCGTACAGGTAGCCGGCGAACGGCGTGGCCAGCCCCATGGGCAACGCGACGGCCAGCGAATAGTAGACGCCCTGGGTGAAGACCTGGATGTCCTGCGGCGCATGATCGCGGATCAGGCGCATGATCGCCGAATGGTAGGCGGCGAAGCTCAGGGCGTGTAGGCATTGCCCCAGCACGATCAGCGACAGCGTGTCGCTGTCGGAGAAGAACGCCCAGCGCACGGCGGCGCAGACGCTGGAGACCATCACCACCGGCAACGCCGGCCAGTGCGCCAGGACTTTGTTGGAGAACGCGAAATAGGTGATTTCCGCCAGCACCGCCAGCGCCCAGAACGCGCCGATCCAGCTCGCGGAATACCCCTTCACGCCCCAGCCGATCGATGCGGTGGAAAAGTACAGGGTGTGGCTCAACTGAATGCAGCTGGCCGCCGCGATCGCGATCAGCAACGGCTTGTGGGCGAACAGCGCTGTCCAGTCCGGACGCTTGGGGGTGCGTCCGGCCGGCGCCGGCGGCGTGCGCGGCACCCGATGCTTGAGCCACAGGCAGGCCACGCCGGTGAAGGCCATGCTCGCCGCGATCACCAGCGGCACCCAGGACTGGCCTTGCTGCGCAAACAGCAGGCCGCCGAGGGTCGACGTCAGGATGAACGCCGAAGAGCCCACCGCCCGCACCCAGCCGTAGTTCTGCAAGGCCTGCTTGTCGCGCTTGAGCAGATAGGACTCGGACAGCGGCAGCACCACCATCCACAACCCGCCGAACAGGATGCTCAGGCACACGAATCCCCACAGCTGCACCGGCATGAAATGGAACAGCAGCGTGCACAGCGCCGCCGCGAAACCGAGCGCGGCGGCCAGGCGCAGCTGATCCACGCGCCAGTCGGCCACGTAGGTGATCAGCACGCCGGTCACCACCTGCGGCCAGTACACCGCCGCGATCAGCAGGCCGATCTGGCTGGCGCTGAAGCCCAGCGAGTCCAGCCAGGTCGGCCAGAACGGATAGATGATCCCTTCCGCCGCAAAGAAACCGAAAAAGATCAGATACATTCGTCATCCATAGGACTTGCCCCCGGTCAGGGCTCCGGCGGAGCCCTGCTGTCGGTCTTGCGTCTATTCGAAACGGTGCTGGGTGAAGCGGTTCTTGCCCTTGCGCCAGACGATCAGCGATTCGCTCATCACCACCAGGTCCACCATCCCCTCCTTCAACGCATCCAGGGCATCCCGGGACGTGCAGACGATGGGCTCCTCATGGCGGTTGAACGAGGTGTTGATCAAGGCGGTCTGGCCGGTCTTTTCGTGCCAGGCGGTCAGCAGGCGATGCATGAACGGATCGGCCTGCGGACGGATGACCTGCGGCCGTGCGGTGCCGTCGATGTGCACCACCGCCGGGCTCGCCTCGCGAAACTGCGGATGGCAATCGTAGGTCATGGTCATGGTGTCCGCCGCCACCTGGCTTTCCTCCCAGCCGACGTAGCAGGCCGCCGCCTGTTCGATGGCGGTGACCGGGCCGAACGGCATGAACTCGGTGCGGTGCATGCGCTTGTTCAGCCAGTCGTTCACCTCGGCGTCCTGCGCGTGGTAAACGATGCTGCGGTTGCACAGCGAACGCGGGCCGAACTCCATCTTGCCCTTGAACATGCCCAGCACCTGGTTTTCCTGCAACGCCTCGGTGAGCACCTCGATGAGGTTCGACGGCGTGTGGTAGCCGAGCTCGGGGTAGTCGCGGTGGATCAGGTTGATGTTCTGCGACACGCTGCGCGAATCCGGCCCGAGCATCATCGACGGAGCCCTGAAGCGGGTGCCGTTCTCCAGGTACGCCGCGCCGACCGCCGCCGCCAGGGCCAGGCCGCCGTCGCCCATGCACGGCAGCACGTAGACATCCTTCACGCCGGGGATCTCGCGCAGGCGCTGGTTGAGCTTCACGTTGCCGAACACGCCGCCGGCCAGGCACAGGGCGGCGCTGCCCCGTTGCGCCAGGTGATGGCTGACGGTCGCCACCAGCAGGTCTTCGGTGTGGCGCTGGGCGGCCGCCGCGATGTCCTCGGGGGTCTCATCGGCCAGCAGGGCCTGCAGGCTGTCGGCGTAGTGGTCGTAGGACGGCAGGAACAGGTCGCCGCACACCGCCTTGATGCGCCCGTCCTCGAACCGGATCATCTGCTGCATCACGCCCAGCAGCTTCTGCGGGTCGCCGAACGCGGCCAGGCCGGTGATCTTGCCCTCGTGCCGGTTGGGCTTGTAGCCCAGCAGGCGGGTGATGCGCCCGTAGAAATAGCCCAGGCTGTCGATGCTGGTCTCGCGCTGCAGCACGGTGGTTTCGTTCGGGCCGTACCAGCTCACGGTCAGGGACTGGAAGTCGCCGCGTCCGTCGCAGGTCAGGGTCAGCGCCTCCTCGAACGGCGAGCAGACGTAGGCCCCCAGGGCATGGCACTCATGGTGGTCGATGAAGTAGGCCTTGCCGGCCAGGCCGTTGTCCGCGATGAAGCGGTCGAACTCGGCGCGCTTTTCCTTATCGTTGCGGATCTCGTCGGTGACGCGCTTGCGGAACTGCGCAAGGCCTTCGGGATTGTTCCGCGCCTCCTCGACGATGCGGTCGAAGTACAGCTCCATGTGCTTGTCGGCGTTGAAGCCGGCGTTCCATCCGTACGCCACATGGTCGAGATCCTCCA
Organism: Pseudomonas ekonensis; assembly: GCF_019145435.1. Classification (NCBI taxonomy): domain Bacteria; kingdom Pseudomonadati; phylum Pseudomonadota; class Gammaproteobacteria; order Pseudomonadales; family Pseudomonadaceae; genus Pseudomonas; species Pseudomonas ekonensis. The sequence continues at coordinate 1,727,432 of NZ_JAHSTS010000002.1, forward strand.
GCGAAACGCCGGCATGGCTCAGCACGAATTCGATGGACTGGGCGGGCCAGACCTTGTGGTCCTTGATCCGGGTGAAGCGTTCTTCGCTGACCGCAGACAGAATCTGACCGTCGCGCACCAGGCAAGCGCCCGACAGATCGTTGTTGGTGATCCCTAGAATGAGCATGACTGTTCCCTGTTATTGCCGACTTCATGGATGAGCGCGCCCGTGCGCCAGGCATCAGGTGCCCGGGCCCATGGCGGATTCCGGCCGTCAGTGGCCGTAGGTCGTTAACAAGTGAGGCGGCGAAGCCGTTCCGTTCGCCGGGACATGCCTTTAGGGGAGGGCATCATGAGTGCGCATGGTCATCGCCAATTCCTTTTGCAAAAAAAACTCCACGGGAGGTAACCCACTCACACGGCCTCATGCCTGACATCAAGTGGGTGCCGGACCTGCAGTATCGAATCTGCGTGTCCGGGAATCAGCCTAGCCGCAATTGTGCGGAGCGCCCGCAAAACGCGACCTAAAATTTAAATGCCGCCCGAAGTCTTTTGTTTCCAAAGGTTTGCGCGACTCAAGACACACATGTGTAGGAGCGAGCCTGCTCGCGATGGCGGTCTGTCAGTCGGCATTGGCATCGACTGACCCTACGCCATCGCGGGCAAGCCCGCTCCCACAGTGGTTTTCGGTGATTCGCGATACCTGTGGGAGCTGGCTTGCCAGCGATGGCGGCAGTCCAGGTGCCGCAGGGAATGATTAATACAGTTGCTCCCACAGGTTTCTCGGTGCGTGGAGGGGCGGTCAGCCCTTGAAGTCCGCACTGGCATAGGCCGCCAGTTTGCCCTGGATGAAATCCAGGAAGCACTGGATCCGCAGCGCCAGCTGCGAGTTGCGGTAATACACGGCGTTGATCGGCTGCCGGTAACCGCTGTTGAATTGCGCCAGCACGACCTTCAGGCGCCCGGCACGGATGTCGTCGATGGTCATGAAGTGCGACAGGCAAGCGATGCCCTGCCCTGCCAGCGCCAGGTGACGCACGGTCTCGCCGCTGGAGGCGCCGATGGCCGGGGTGACCGGCCAGCGGTCGCCGTGCACATGACGCAGCGGCCACTGGTTGAGGCTTTCGTTCTGGGTGAAGCCGAGCAGGACGTGCCGGCTCAGGTCGGCCACGTCGGCGGGGGTGCCGCGGGCCGCCAGGTACGCCGGGCTGGCGACGATCATCAGCGGGCTGCAGCCGAGCGACCGGGCGTGCAGCGTCGAGTCGGCCAGGGTGCCGATGCGGATGGCGATGTCGGTGCTTTGCTCCAGCAGGTCGATGATCAGGTCGTTGCTGTTGAGCTCCAGCACGATGTCCGGGTAAAGGCGGCGGAACTCGTCGACGTACGGCACCACCGCATGCAGCATGAACGGCGAGGCGGCGTTGATCCGCAGCCGTCCGGACGGGGTCTGGTGGCGGGAAATGAGCCGTTCTTCCAGCTCGTCCATCTGGTCGAGGATGCGCTTGGCCTGCGCGAAGAAATACTTGCCCTCTTCGGTCAGGCCCATGCGCCGGGTGGTGCGGTTGATCAGCGTCGTTTCGAGCTTGGCCTCCAGCCGCGACAGCGTGCGGCTGACCGCCGACGGCGTCTGGCCGACCTGCTCGGCGGCGGCGGAGATCGAACCGCATTCGATCACGCAGACGAAAATCTGCAACTCATCGGATCTGGCTTTCACGGGTGTCCTCGAATCGACAGGCCTGCACCTCAGGCCTGCGATAGTAGCCGAGCCTCAAGCCTTGAGGCCAAACACCTCTTTCAGGTGCTGTTCGTAGCGCATGACGTCGGCCTCGATGTTCGGGCGTTTCATCACGTCCACGCACAGGAACGTCGGCAGGCCGGTCATGCCCAGGAACTGATTGGCCTTGTGGAACGGGAAGTAGACGGCATCCACGCCCTTGGCCTCGAAGAAGTCGGTCGGGTCTTCGAAGGCCTGCTGCGGCGCGTTCCAGGTCAGCGACAGCATGTATTGCTTGCCGTGGATCAGGCCGCCGCTGCCGTACTTCTGCGACGCGTCGGAACGGGTGCGGCCGTCGCTGGCGTAGAGGCTGCCGTGGCCGGCGGTGAACACTTCGTCGACGTACTTCTTCACGGTCCACGGCGCGCCCATCCACCAGCCCGGCATCTGATAGATGATCACGTCGGCCCAGAGGAACTTGGCCACCTCTTCGGCCACGTCGTAGCCCTCGTCGATGAAGGTGGTCTTGACGTCGAGGCCGCCGCGGTCGAGCACGGCGAGCGCCGCCTCGTGCAGGGTGGCGTTGTAGCGGCCGTCGGAGTGGGCGAATTTTTTGCCGCCGTTGAGCAACAGGACTCTTTTCATGGGTCAGCCTCGATCGGATTCCAATGCCCGGCGCACTCGCCGGATGGAGAAGGGAAGTGAAGGAATGGCGGCAGGTTAACGATCCGTCCCGCGCGGAATAAGCAGCGGTTGCGCAAATGACATTTGACTGAGAATCACGAATCACCCGGCGATTCGTGCAGTAGCATGGGCGCCCCCTTCAACCTGAGGAACCGAACGATGAGCGAACGCCAGGGCTTCATCCTGCACGCCAAGACCCGCCCGGAAAAAGCCGAGGCCTTCGAGGCGTTCTTCCGCGCCCATGTCGAGCCGAGCCGCGCCGAACCGGGCTGCATCGAGTACCACATGCTGCGCGACAAGCACGATCCGACCCTGTTCATCTTCTACGAGATCTGGGAGTCCCAGGCGCATTTGGACGTGCACTCGAACCTGCCGCACATGCAGCAGTTCCTGGCGCAGCGCATGGAATACCTGGAGCGGGATTTCGATATCCGCCCGATCGAGATGCTCAGCGCTTCGTCGGCTAGCCGCTGACCAGCAGATGGGCGCCGAGCGCGCCCAGACCGATGAAGAACACCCGCTTGAACAGCGTGGCGCTGATCCGCCGGCGCAGCCATTGGCCGAACCCCATGCCGAGCATCGCCGGCACCAGCGCCAGCCAAGAGGCGCCGAACTCCGCACCGCCCAGGGCGCCGCGCCACAGCAGGCCGCCGGCCAGGGCGAGGGTCGACACGGTGAAGGACAGGCCCAGCGCCTGCACCAGTTCATCGCGGCTCAAGCCCAACGCCTGCAGGTAAGGCACCGCCGGGATCACGAACACGCCGGTGGCCGAGGTGATGACCCCGGTCACGGCCCCGCACACAGGCCCAAGCCAAGGTTCGTGCCGACGGCTGACCCGCAACGCCGGCAGCCACAACCCGTACAGCGCATACAGCAGCAACGCCGCCCCGAGCCCCCGCACGACCCACTGCCCGCCCGCCATGCCGAGCCACAGGGTGCCGACGCCGGTGCCGAGGAAGACCGACAGCAGCATCGGCCACAGGCGCTTCACAAGCCCCGGCAAGTGGCCGCCGAAGGCCAGTTGCCAGAGGTTGGTCAGGGTCGCCGGGACAATCAGCAGCGCCGCTGCCTGCGCCGGCGCCATAGCCAGGCCGAGCAGCCCCATCGCGACCGTGGGCAAGCCGAGGCCGATCACGCCCTTGACCGAGCCGGCGAGGAAGAAGGTGGCGACGACCAGCAAAGACAAGACGATGCCGAGGTTCTGGTAGAAATCGAGGTAGGCGTTCATGGCGCCACTGTGCGCTTGGCCGGACGCTTTGGAAATCTGCCATATACTGAGGCAGCCTATTGCAAAGCAAGAGGCTGAGAAGACTGCTGAGGCGACTGGCCCCATCGCGGGCAAGCCCGCTCCCACAGAGGTATGCGGTCGACAGGACGACCTTACGGGCCCTATCGCGAGCAGGCTCGCGCCTACAGTTTCCGGACACCACAGTCCCTGTGGGAGGGGGCGTGCCCGCGATAGGGCCGGTGCCAACGACACACTGCCCGAGACTCTCCGATGCACTTCGACTTCACCGACCTGCGACTCTTCCTGCACACCCTCGACGCCGGCAACATCACCGCCGGCGCCGACCGCAGCCACCTGTCGCTGGCCGCCGCCAGCGCGCGGATCCGCGCCATGGAAGCGTCGCTGGGCACCGATCTGCTGCAACGCGGCCGCCGCGGCGTCACCCCGACGCCGGCCGGGCAGGCCCTGGCTCACCATGCACGGATTCTGCTGCAACAGGCCGAACGCCTGCAGCAGGATCTGGCCGACTACGCCCAAGGGGTCAACGGCCGGATCCGCCTGCTGTGCAACACCACGGCCATCACCGAATACCTGCCCGAAGCCCTGGCGGACTTCCTGTGCCGTCACCCCAACCTCGACATCGACCTGCAGGAACTGCCCAGCGCCCGCATCACCCACGCCTTGCGCGAGGGGGCGGCGGACCTGGGGATCGTCTCGGATGCGGTGGCCCGCGAAGGCTTGCAGACCCGCTTCTTCCGCGACGATCCGCTGGTGCTGATCCTGCCGCCGGGGCATGCCCTGACCGAGCGGCCGTCGCTCACCTTCGCCCAGACCCTGAGCCACGACTACGTGGCCTTGGGCGCCGCCAGCGCACTGGCGATCCACCTGGAGGAACAGGCGCTGCACATCGGCCAGCGCATGGCGGTCCGGATGCGCGCCGACGGTTTCGACGGCGTCATCCGCATGGTCGCCCACGGCGCCGGCCTGGCCATCGTGCCGTTGGCGGCGCTGGAACGCTCGCCACTAAAACCACGGATCGCCTGCCGCCCCCTGTCCGAGGATTGGGCCCGGCGCCGGCTCCACCTCTGCGCCCACGACATCGGCCACCTGCCCGCCTACGCCCGCGCCCTGCTGGAGGCGCTGACGCCGGGAACGCCTTGACTCTACCGTTAGGGGCAGACTCTATCCTGAGGGCTTCATTTCAGGAGTACACATGATGCGCAAACGAATGCTCGTGATTCTGGGGCATCCTTCCACCGACAGCTTTTGCGGCGCCCTGACCGATACGTACGTCCAGGCCGCCAAGGAGGCAGGCCACGACGTGCGCCTGCTGCGCCTGGACACGCTGGACTTCGACCCGGTGCTGCACGAAGGCTACAACAAGCCCCAGCCCCTGGAACCGGATCTGCTCCAGGCCCAGGCCGACATCACCTGGGCCGAGCACCTGACCTTCGTGTACCCGATCTGGTGGGGCGGGATTCCGGCGCTGTTCAAAGGCTTCCTCGACCGGATCCTGCTGTCCGGCTTCGCCTTCAAGTACCGCAAGGGCAAGGCCTTTCCGGACAAGCTGCTGAAGGGCCGCACCGCGCACCTGCTGGTGACCATGGACACCCCGCCCTGGTACTACAAGTGGATCTACCGCATGCCGGGCCTGCACCAGATGCGCAAGACCACCCTGGAGTTCTGCGGCATCAAACCGATCAAGACGCTGACGTTCGGCCCGATCCTCGGCTCGAAGCCGGAACAGCGCGACATCTGGCTGGAGCAGGCGCGCGTGACCGCCGCCGCCAGCTGACCCCGCCCTGCCGGTTCCGCTGACGGCTCACCGCCGTCAGCCCTTCTGCGCTCCCTTGCGGATCTTGGCGGCCAGGGACCGCCGGTCGGCTGTGCGCGTCATAAGCACGCAGCCGCAACCTCTCTATGTTATCCACGGTATGATCGCCCCCGGTCAGGCATGAGGCCTGGTCGCGCATCAGCCCTGTTTGAACATCGAGACGGACCTTTATGTATATCGGCAAAGCCGCCCAGCTGTCGGGCACCACAGTCAAAAGCATTCGCCACTACGAAGAGATCGGCCTGTTGCCGGAGCCCAGGCGTGAGGGCAAATACCGGATCTACAGCCAGGAGAGCGTCGAGGTGCTGACGTTCATCAAGTGCGCCCAGCAATTGGGCTTCAAGCTCAAGGAGCTTCAGGTGATCCTCAACAGCTACCGCGGCGACGTGTTCCCCTGGGACATGGCGCAGCAGGCGATCGCCGAAAAAAAAGCCGATCTGGTGGCCCGGATCGGCGAATTGCGGCAGTTGCACGATGGCCTGGAAGCCTTTGAGAACAACCTCAGCGATGCACGCCAAGAGTGTCAATTCGAGCGCACCGCCCGCCAGGGCGAAAAAAACTCCGGCAACACACTGAACTGAATGTCCTGCTGCACCGGGTGACCGCTCCCGCAGGCCGTACCAGGGCCGTCGGGGGCGGTTTTCGCCGAATCAGTTCATGGCCGGTTCCCCGCGGGCAGGGCGTGTTTCGGCCTCCTGCGCCAGCGGAACGACCGCCCCGAAGAACCACGGCGACACCAGCGTCACCAACACGATGGTCATGACCCCGCTGGAGAACAGCGCCATGGCCACCAGCGCCCCCAGGTCGACGATCGGCTTGAAGTCGGAGAACAGCAGGGCCATGAAGCCGACGGAGAAGATCACCACGTTGATCACCGTCGAACGGCCGACGCTGTGCATCGCCTGCAGAATCGCCGCATCGATTTCGACGCCCTCCTGCACCAGCAGCTTGATCCGCGACAGCAGGTGCACCGCGTAGTCGACCACGCCGACCACCAGGAACGTCACCAGCGTCGTGCCGATGTTCAGCTCGATGTGGAACAGGAACATGAAACCGTAGACCGTCACCGACGTGGTCAGCAGCGTGAGCATGCCGAGCAGCCCCAGACGCACGGACTTGAGCCAGTACATCATCATCAACGTGACCACCACCAACGCCAGGGAAAAGCTCAGCACCTGCCCCTGGGTGATTTCCTGCAGCACGCCGGTCCAGATCAGCGGCGTGCCGGCGTGGGTCACCTCCAGGTTGGCCGGCTTGTTCACCAGCAGCCAGGCGTCGAGGCGGTCCAGCATGCCCTGGTAGTCGCTGGCGACGGACGAAGTCATGGTGTACAGGGTCAAGGCCTTGGAGAAGTCGGCGTTGAGCACGTTGTTCAGGTCCGAGCCGCCGCCGTTCTCGAACAGCATCACGTGCTGCTCGATCAGTGAGTTGCCCGACACCTCGAACTGCTCGACCTGCCCGTCGTCGTTGACCGAGGACACCTTCTCGACCGCCTCCGGCACCCGCAGGTACGCGGGGTTCATGTCGTTGAGCACCAGGTTCATGCGCTTGACGTAGGTGGCCAGCGAATAGCCGTAGCTCACGTTCGGCTGTTGCTTGATGAAGCGGTCGAGCCGGTCGATGAACTGCACCGTCTCGGTGGTCAGCACGCCACGGGGTTCCTTGCTGTCGATGGCGATCCAGCCCGGCGCGGTGCCCGCCACCTTGGCGTGGTTGATGAACTGGTCCGAGATGCGGATGTGGCTGTCCGGCTTGAAGTAGGCAATGCCGGAGTCTTCGATGTCGACGCGGAACGTGAACACCGTCGCCAACGCCAGCAACGGCACGAGCACCACCAGGATCGGCTTGCGGAAGCGGATCATCCACGCGCAGAACGCCACCAGATAGCGCGAGATGACCGATTCCTTGTGCACCGCCACCTTGGCCTGCGCCGTCGGTTCCTTGCCCCAGATCGAGATCCAGGCCGGAATCAGCAGCAGCGAAATGATCAGTGCCGCCGTCAGGCCGATGGACATGAACACCCCGAAGTTGCGGATGCTGACGATGTTGTTGGTGGTGGAGATCAGGAACGTGGCGATGGTCGTCACGGTCGTCAGCACCACCGGCACCACCATCAGCCGCTGCGTGCGGCGGTTGGCCTCGCGGTTGCTCTTGCCGGCGTTTTTCTGCTCGTAGTACTCGGCCATGACGTGGATCGCGTCCGAGCAGCAGATGGTGAACAGGAACACCGGCAGCACGCTGGTGAGCAGGTCGAACGGCACCCGCCACAGGGCCATCAGCCCCAGCGTCCAGATGGTGCAGAACAGGATGTTGAACAGCGGCAGCAGCACGCCCAGCGGTTTGCGGAAGAAGAAGATCAGCAGCAGCGTGATCAGCAGGAACACGATCGGAAACAGCACCGCCAGGTCGTGGTCGATGATTTCCTGCTGGGCGGCGATGAAGATCGGCATCCCGGCGATGAAGATCTCGTCCTTGTACGCCGGGTGCTCGGCCTGGTACTGCGCGACCAGGCCGCGCACGATCTGGTAGGCGCGCAGCTGGGCCTGGGCGTCGTCCTGCTTGGTGCCGAGCTCGGCCACCAGCATCGCGACTTTCTTGTCCTTGGACACCACCCCGTCGACCATCAGCTCGTTGCCCATGATCTGCGATTCGACCAGTGCCGGATCCATGTCGTAGGCGTTGAGCGTCTTGTGGATCAGCAGCTCGCCGCCGTCGGTCAGGACGATGTTCTCCAGGTCGCCCATGGACGCCATTTCGCGGATCGGGTTGATGCGCTCGGCCAGGAAGGTCAGGAACAGCTGGTCGTGCGGATCCCATCCCTCGCTCTGGGCATGGTCGCGCAGGGCCTTGGCCTGGGCGTAGTCGTTCTGGGAAAAGCCGTCTTCCAGAATGTCCCGCGTCAGCAACTGCGCACGGCTGTCGTCGGGATGGCCGGCGACGATCTGCGCCAACTGTTCCTTGTCGGCGTCGTTGGCCAGGATCATCTTGCGCACCGACTGCGACAGCGAGAACAGCGCGTTGAGGGTGTCCTTGTTGAACACCGTCTGCGGGTTGTTCAGCGCCACCATCACCGAGTCGAACGTGCCGGTGAACTCACCTTGCAGGTCGATGATGGTCTTGCGCGCCGGGTGGGTGTCCTTGAGCAGGTAAGGGTTGGTGTCGGACACCAGCGCACCCAGCGTATAGGTGAAATACGCGGTGATCGCCACCAGCAGGAAAACGATCGCCCGCGCATGGCGCTCGACGAAGTTCAGGTATCTTTCCATGATCATGCGTTCCAGGGTCTTCGGGGCGGCGCCCGGTTAGCGGGCGGACACAGCGAACTCGGGCAGGTCACCGGTCTTCAGGCCGCGCTTGATGGCGGTCTGGGTGAACAGGCGGTCTTCCAGCGGCACGTTGTACTGCAGCTGGTTGAAGCGCATCTCCGAACGCGTGCCGTCGATGAAGTGCTCGGTCTCGCTCAGCACGATGCTGTCGATCGAGTCGATGGTCTCGACCTTCTGGGTGCGCATCTGCTTGATCAGCACGCCCTTGATGTCGAAGAAGTCCTGGCGCATGACCAAGAAGTTGCCCTTGTCGATCCACACCTTGAGCTTGTTGTAGCCGGTCTTGGCCAGCACCTCCGGGGAGGCCGGCTCGCGCTCGATCACGTAGCAGTCGCGGCCCTTGACCTGCTCTTCGCCGACCAGCACCTGCGAGTAGTCCTTGACCCGGATCTTGTCGAGGTCGGCATAGGAGTATTCGCTGCCCATGAACGAGCCGCGCTTGTCGGTGGTGGAAATGCGCCGGGTCTGGCGGCTGACCGGCAGGTACATCCACTGGCTGTCTTCCAGGCCCAGGGGCTCGTGGGGGTTCTCGATGTGGAACGCCACGTCGCGCACGTCGGTGGGCGCGGAGAAGTACATGCTGAATTTGTCGCTGTCCGGGTAATCCTTCTGCAGGTAGGTGAATTCCCGCACCCGGGTGTTGCCCTTCTTGTCGTGCAGGATCAGCGAGACCTGGGACATGAAGCTGGTGCCGTCGTTGCGGTCGCGCACCTTCTGGATGATGTCGTCGGCGCTCTGGCCGGCGGCGGTTGCGCAGGCGGCACCGAGGATCAGCGCGGCGGCGGTCATGGTTTTCAGTAACGGCAACATGTGAGCTTCCCTTTTCGTTGTTTGAGTCGTTTCAGGCCTGAACGCCGGGGCACGCAGGCGTCATGGGGTCAAAACAGATAGCCGGCGGACAGCCGCACCTGATCGCGGTCGCTGTACTCGCCGAACGAGCGGTCCGGCTTGCCGAAGAACACGTCGACTTCCAGCCCGAGCTTGATCCAGTCCACCGGCTTGTAGGTGAAGATGCCTTGCAGCAGCGCGTCGTCATGGAACGGCGGCGACGCGGCGACCACCAGCCGGCTCTTGAGGCGGTCCTGCCAGTGGGTGCCTTCGGCCGACAGGGTGAACAGGTGCTCGAGCTTGTCCTGCACCATGCCGGCCTGCCAGTCGACCAATTGCTGACGCTGCCACTGCGCGGAGATCAGCCAGTCGCGCAGCAGGTAATCGACGCCCAGCAGCGACTTGACCATCGGCGTGCTGTCGGCGCCGTAGCTGCGGGTCGGGTTGGTGACCCGCCAGCGGTCGAACCAGGCGATCTCGCTGCGCACCACGATGCTGTGGCCGGCATCGATCGCCAGCCCCGCACCGCCCATGGTGTAGCGCGGGAACCGCCGCTCCAGCCGGGTGCGGCCGTCTTCTGCCAGGCCCTCGACGGCGTACACCGGATCCTGCTGGCGGGCGTTGAGGGCGACGAAACTGGTGTCCACCGCACCGATCCGGCCGTTGGCGCTCACCCCGTAGGAAAAGCCCTGGTCACCGTCGTAGCCGGGCTTGGAATCGACCAGGAAATACTGCGGATCCGGCACGGCGAACAGCGGCGCATCGAACTCGCTGCCGGGCACCGGCGGCCGGTTCTTCTCGAAACCGGTGATCCACAGCGCCTCCAGTTCCCATTCGCCCACCGGCTGGGCGAAACGCACCATCGGCACGGCGATGCGGCTGTCCTCCAGCAACGGCGTCAGGCCGTCGCGGTAGTCCAGCGGGTTGATCTGGTCGAGCACCCGCAGTTCATCGGCCCGGCCCCAGACCACCTGCTGCCAGCCGACGGTGACCTCGCCGTCGCCCAACGAATGGCCGACGTAAAGGTGCCGCCAGTCGGCGTCGAAGCGGTACTTGTCCCGCGCCCGCTCGCCGTAGGGGTTGCTGCCGTCGTAGCGGGCGTCGTAGCGCACGCGGCCCTTGGCCTTGTAGTAGCCGCCGTCCCAGTTGTCCTCCAGGTTGGCCTTGAAATACACGGCCTTCTGGGTGACCCGGTCGTCGCCGTGCAACCGCACGGCGGTGGCCACGCCGACTTCGGCGTCGGCGTAGTCCGGCTGCAGGTCCTGCGCCGTGAGGCCGGCCAGCGCCGGCCCCGCGTTCAGGCAGGCCACGGCGGCCCAGGCGGCCCGGCTGATGTGAAGTCTGGGCATCGCTACATTCCCAACCCGACGCCGCCGTCGATCACCAGGCTCTGGGCCGTGACGCCCCCCGCCTGCGGGCTGGCCAGGTAGCTCACCATGGCCGCCACCTCTTCGCTCTCGATGAAACGGCGCATCGGCAGTTTCTTCTTCGCGTTGCGCAGGATCTGCTCCTGGGTCAGCCCCGCCATCGCCGCTTGCGTCGCCAGCTCGCCTTGCAGCATCGGCGTGTCGATCCACGCCGGCAGGATCGCGTTGACCGTGATCCGGCGCGGCGCCAGATCCAGCGCCAGCGCCTTGGTCATGCCGACGATGCCGTGCTTGGAGGCGCAGTACGCGGTGTTGCGCACCTTGCCGGCGCGGCCGAGGATCGACGACATGTTGATGATCCGGCCGCCGTCGGGCATCAACGGCAGGCACAGCGACGTGACGTAGAACGTGCCGTTGAGGTTGACCGAAATCACCCTGTGCCAGTTGAGCAAGTCATCGGGCCCGTTCTCGTTGCAGATGCCTGCGCTGTTGACCAGCACATCGACCTGCGCGACCTGTTTGCCGAGAGCCTTGAACAGCGTTTCCATGGCCGGCAGGTCGGCGATGTCCGCGCGGTGGGTCTGGACCTGCGCCCGGATCCGCTGCGGCTGCGCATCGAGCCAGCCTTGCAGCTGCGGCAGATCCAGGTCCAGCAGGATCAGACGGTTGCCGGCGTCGGCGGCAAAGGCCTCGGCCACGGCGCGGCCGATGCCCTTGGCGGCACCGGTGATCAGGATGGTGCGGCTCATGGCATCTTCAACCCGCCGTTGACCGGCAGGACCTCCCCGGTCAGGTAGAGGCCGCGCTCGGCGAGGTACAGCACCGCCTCGGCGATCTCCTCAGGTTCGGCGTAGCGCTTGATCAGCAGCCGCGACTGGATTTCCTCCTCTTGGCTGCCGATCAGCGCGGTGCTCATTTCGGTCTTGACGATGCCCGGCGCCACCGCGTTCACCCGGATGTTGCGCGGCGACAGCTCCACCGCCAGGGCGCGGGTCAGCGCTTCGACCCCACCCTTGGCGGCGGCGTAGTTGCTCTGGCCCTTGCCGGGCTTCTGCGCCGCCACCGAACCGATGTTGACGATGCAGCCGCCGCGCTGGCGCATCATGCCCGGCACCACCTGCTGACAGCACAGCAGGGTGCCGACGAGGTTGGTCTGGATCACCTCGACGATGTCCTTGACCGGCATCGTCGCCAGCAGGCCGTCGCGGGTGATGCCGGCGTTGTTCACCAACAGGTCGATGCGCTGGAAATGCGCCTCGACCCGCTCGAAGAAGGCGCGGACGCTGTCGGCGCTGGCGACATCGCATTGCAGCGCCAGGCACTCGACGCCCTGGGCCTGGAGCTGCCCGCGCAGCTCCATCGCCGCCGTTTCGTCACGTACGTAACTGAACGCGACCTGATAACCCGCGCCGGCCAGGGCCAGGACAATCGCCCGGCCGATGCCGCGGCTGCCGCCGGTCACCACTGCTGTTTTGTTCGGCATGACCGTTCCTTAAAGCGAGTTGGCGGTTTTGAATTGAGCGAGGCTGAAACCATGGGTCGCGGCCAGCGCACGGATCTGCTGCACCTGCTCGCGGCTGATGTCGCCGTAGGAGTAGTGCTGCTTCATCCCGGACAAGCCCATCAACACCGATTCGGCCATGCAGGCATAGAGCTGCCCCTGCTTGAGGTAGGCCCGCACGTTCGGCGCCAGGCCATCGCCCATCGGCGTCTGCACGATCCCGCCGTGCATGTAGAGCACGTCGGCGCGCTCGCTGGCGAGGTTCTGGTCCACGTTCAGCGGCACGGCGATGTCGCAGATCACGCTGCTTTCGGCGAAATGCCGGGCATCGAGGAACGGCTGCGGAGCGTTCGCCGCGCACAGCACGATGCGCGCTTGCTTGAGCACTTCCAGATCGTTGCTGACGGTGATGAACGCGTTCGCGCCCAGACGCTCTTCGACCAGTTTCGCCACGCGCTGACCGAGGTCGGCGCCGGCGCCATGGGCGTGCAGCAAGGCGTCCATGCCGTCGAGCCCTTGCAGGCGGCTGGCGAGGCGGTCATCGGCGGCGACACCCTTGAGGATCGCCCGGGCGGCGTCGGCGTAGATCTGCTGCGCGGTCTTCTCCAGGCGGCGCAAGGAGCCGTCGCGGCCGCTGCCGATCAGGATCAGGTGCTCGACGCCGGCGGACAGCAGCGAGGCGTAGGTCGAGGCGATGTTGCCGGCGGCGCCGACCACGGCAGCAGTCTGCCGGGCCAGTTCCAGGCCCTGCTGTTTGCAGCCCTGCTCGATGGCTTCCAGGCCCATGCCGATGGTCAGCGCGTTGCCGGAGGTCAGCGCCATGTCGGGAATCTTCAGCGCCTGGCAGTTGTTGGTGACGATCGAGGTGTACATGCCAAGGCCGGCCACGCTGTAGCCGTCGGCGCGGGCATCGCGGATGCGGTTGCCGATTTCGTCGCGGATGGTTTCCAGGTCGCCGCTGGCGATGTATTCCGCCATGGCGTCGGAGTGCATGCACAGCGGGTACAGGGTGAACTCCACCGCCGTGCCGAGCCTGGAACGGATCTGCACCGGGCCGATAGGCGCCGCCCGGCGCTCCGGGGCCATGCGCTTGATGAACTCGCGCTTCTGCTCGGGGCTCAAGGTGGCCAGCGACGGGTCGACATCGCTGAGCATGTCGGCGTCGATCAGGTGGTTGATGAACGCCACGCGCGCCACCACGCGGACGTTCGCGTCAGGCTTTGGGAGGCTTTCGTCCCCCTTGAAGCGGGTGTCCCGGGCCGGCACGCCGGGGACGGTGCCGGCCAGCACGCCGGCGGCCAGCGGGAAGGCGTCGCGGCGGCGCAGCATGTCGCAGACCTTCTGCAGCGAACCGATCAGGCCGTCGATCTCCTCGAAGGTGATGCACACCGGCGGCTCCAGGCGGATCACGTTGGCGTTGCTGCCCGACGGCGCCACCCGCAGCGACTCGAACTGCAACAGGTAGCCGGCGATGATGTAGCCCAGCGCGTCGTTGTACTGCGCCGAGGCCTGCACCAGCGAACTGGTGCCGGTCAGGTCATGCAGCTCGAAACCCAGCAGCAGGCCGCGCCCGCGCACATCGGCGATCACGTCCGGATACGCCGCCTTGAGTTCCAGCAGCGAAGACTTGAGGTACTCGCCCTTGCGCTCCACGTCCTTGAGCATCGCGCTGTCGTTCTCGAACAAACGGCGCAGGGCCGACAGAGCGATGTGGCAGGAGACGTCGTCCTCGGCGAAGGTCGAGCTGTGGATGTAGCTGAAATCGACTTCGTAGTGGCTGGCGCGGATCACGGTGGCGGCGATTTTCATCAGGCCGCCGCCCAGGGCCTTCGACAGGCAGTAGTAGTCGCCCTGCAAGTTGAAGTGGCTGGCGCCGAGCAAGGTGCCGGTGCGGCCGAAACCGGACTGCACTTCGTCGATGATCAGCGGGCACTGCTGCTCGTTGCACAGCTTGCGCAGGCCCAGGTAGAACGCACCGGCGAACTCGTTGATCCCGCCCTCGCCCTGGATCGGCTCCAGCAGCACGGCGGTGATCGCGCTGAACGCGTCGCGGCGCACCTGCAAGGTCTCGCCGTCCCACTCAAGGTTCAGCCAGTGGCGCTGATGGCGGGCCGGCAACTCCTGGAGTTGCTGCGGCTGATGCGGGTCGATGAACTCCACGTTCAGGCCGAACCGGGCGAACGGCTTGCGGTACTGCTTGCCGTAGGTCAGCTGGACGGTGTTCACCAGTTTGCCGTGGAAGCTGCCGCGCACGGCCAGGAACACCGGCTCGACATGCAGTTGCGCCAGGTTGTGCTGACGCACCGCCTCCACCACCTGACGCACGGTCACGGTGGTCAGGTGGGCCGGCAGCAGGCCTGGCGGCAGGTCCAGGTCATCGACCTCCAGCTCGACATAGGCCTTGTCGCTGGCGGTCAGTTCGGCCAGGGCGAAGTCGCGCTCGTCGAACGCCTTCTGCAGGTTTTTCTGACGACGGTACTCGGCGTGCTTGACGGCGATCTCCACCGACTCGGCGCCGCTGTTGGAGAAGGTCGAAATGTAGCGCTCGGTGTTGTTCAGTTCACGGTTGAACGCCTCGCTCAACTCACGGCCCAGCTGCCCCGCCGCGCCGCGCACGGACATCTGCGCGTTGAACGGCACGTCGGCGCGCAACAGGCTGCACAGCTGATCGACGAACTGCGGATCGTTGTGGCCGTACAGCGCGGCGCCGTAGCCGCCGAGGAAATCGGTGACGGTGACTTCCGCGCCTTGCCGGTCGCGGTAGAACAGTTTGCTGCCCAATGCCCGGTGAAACTGGCACTCCAGGCCCAGGGCCTGCATCAGTTCAACGAATTTCGGACGTACGTAATCGCGGTAATCCATGACAGTCATATCCCTTGGGTAAAAAACGAGAGGCGATGCATTGCGTTCGGGCGGTCAGTCGGCCGCCTGTAAATCGAGTCGGTAACAGGCGCTGAACCCGTTGGTGTCGCGGTTGACGATCAAGCAATCGTGCAGCACCGCATCCCGGCGTCCGCCGGCCACGAACGGCAGGCGCGGATCCACCGGCTGCTCCAGGCCGATGACCGGCGGCACGCACTGGGCGACCAGGGCCTGGCGGGCCAGGATCAGATCGACCAGGCTCGGCGCACCGCTGAGCAGGCCGGTGACGCCGACGGCGCTGGTGATGTGCGCGGCGCCGGTGCGGGCCAGCGTGCGGGCCAGGTCAGCGTCCTGCTGCGGGTCGCCGCTGGCGCTGCCGATCAGCAGGTCCGCCTGCCGATCCGGCAGGTTCAACGACTCCAGGCGCGGGTGCGCGGCCAGCTCCGCCAGGCAGACCTGCGGCCCCGGCGGCAGATCGTCGGCGCGGCGCAGGATCAGTGCGGCGGCACCCTCGCCGGCGATCCCGCCGCCGCCCTGGCGGTCGAACGCGCGCAGGCTCACCGGCCCGTCGGTGCCGATGGCCCCGGCCTCGGCCAGGGCGGCCAGCGCCAGCGGGTCGAGCTCACTGCCGGCACCGACCACGATCGCGGCATCGATGCGTCCGCTTTGCAGGGCGGCCCGCGCCTCGCGCAGAGCGGCCAGGTTGCCGGCCACGCCTTGCATGTAGGCGTTGCACTCGCACTCCAGCTTCAGCGCCAGGCTGACGATGCCGAGCAAGCCGTTGCTCAGGCTCTTGAGCACCAGGAACGGATCGAGCGCGCGTTCCTGCAGCACCCGCTGCGCCAGGCGCTGCATGTCGGCACCGGATGCGTCGCGGCACTCGTCCAGCAGTTCGCCGTAGGACGCCACGGAAGGATGGGTGTAACCGCCCTGGCAGCAATAGAGTCCGTAGCGCAGGCCGTCGGCGCCCGGCTCGAGCCCGGCCTCGGCCAATGCCTGGCGCACGCTGCTGACGCCCCAGATCACCGCCGGCGGGCAGTAGCGCTGAAGGTTCTGCGGGACATCCTGACGGCTGCGCTGGTGCTCCTGGTCGCCGACATGGCCGAACGCGGCGATCCGCTCGCTGCGCAACAAGGGCGAGCTCAAAGGCACGATGCCGCTGCGACCCTCGACGGCGGCCGACCACAGGTGCTCCGGGCCCCGGCCGCTGGCCAGCACGCAACCGCTGCCGGCGATGGCAACCTGTACAGAGTCCATGTTCATTGTCCTTGCTCCCGGTATTTGCCAAGCGCCAGCGAGGTATTGAGGCCACCGAAGCCGAAGGAATTGCTCAGCGCAAAATCCACCCGGCGGCTGACCGCTTGGCCGGGGCAATAGTCGAGGTCGCACTGCTCATCGGCGTGGTGCAGGTTCACGGTCGGCGTGACCAGATCGTTCAGGCAGGCCAAGGCTGTGACGATGCATTCCGGCGCTCCGGCCGCCGCGATCAGGTGGCCGAACTGCGATTTGTTGGCGCTGACCGCCAACGACCGGTAGTGGCGCTGCTCGGCGAACACCTTTTTGATCGCCAGGGTTTCGGCCACGTCATTGAGCGGCGTGGACGTGCCGTGGGCGTTGATCAGGTCGATCTGCGCGGCGCGCAGTCCCGCGTCGTCCAGCGCCGCCTGCATGGCCAGCGCCGCGCCCCGGCCTTCCGGTTGCGGCGCGGTGACCTTGTAGGCGTCCAGGCTGCTGCCGAAACCGAGCACCTCGGCATAGGGCGTCGCCCCCCGCGCCAAGGCGTGCTCCAGGCTTTCGAGCACGACGAAGCCGCCGCCCTCGCCGGCGATCAGGCCGCTGCGGTCACGGTCGAACGGACGGCACAGGTCGGCGCCCCAACGCTGCTCGCCCGACGCGGCGCCGAGCAGGTACAGCGCGGCCATGGTGTCGAGGTTGAGCACCGAGTCCGCGCCGCCGGCCAGCGCCACGTTCACCTCGCCGCGGCGGATCATCCGGAATGCGTTGCCGATGGCCTGGGCCGCCCCGGCGCAGGCGCTGCTGATATTGATCACCGGGCCTTCGCAGCCCAGGTCGTCGGCGATCACCCGGGCCAGGCGGTCGTTGCTCTGACGCAGCGAACCTTCATCGCTCACCTGCGCCGAACGGTTCATCAGGTGCGACCAGTCCGGCTCGCGGCCGTCCGGGGCCTGGGCCAGCAGCATGTCGGCAAGCATGTGCTGGGGCGCGCCGGACGCGCACAGCACCGCCGCATCGCGCAGTTGGCCGGGCGACAGGCGACTGTCGGCCACCGCCTGGGTCGCGGCCACCCAGCCGAACCGGCTGCGCCGTTCCAGCGCCATGTCCCAGGCCGGGTGGCCTTGCAGCCGCTGCGGCATCAGCGCCATGTCGACGGCGGCCGCGTAGCGCACCGGGAACGGCTCCTCGCCGAGGTCTTCCGGTTGCCAGGGGCGCACGCAATGCTCGCCGCCGAGCATCTTTTCCCACAGGGTCTGCCATTCGAAACCGAACCCGGTCACGGCCCCCATGCCGGTAATCACAATCCGTGTCGCGCTCATGCGTACTTCTCCATGGGTTCACAGGCCAGCAGCAAGGCGCCCCAGTGGCCGCCGCGACTGTGGCTGACCAACAGGGTGTAGCCGGGCTGCGCCGCCTCCAGGCTTTGGTGCAGGGTCAGGGCCGCTTCGGTCAGCAGCGTGCTGGCGCCGAGGTCGCCGGTCATCGGCAGGATGCTGCGCACCGCCCTCGGCTGCTCGTCGAACAGCGCCAGCCAATGCGGGTCGCCGACATTGCCCACGACCTGGCCGACATCGCCGGGACGCAGCCTTTCCTCGCTCAACGCTTGCTCGATGACCCGACGCCCGACCGCTTGCGCCCGCTGCGGATCGCGGGTGTAGCCCCGGGCGAATCCGGCGACGCGCAACACCTGCCCGACACCGGACGGAGGGCTGGCGCAGAGCAGCAACGCCGCAGCGCCTTCGCCGTGGACCGGCTCGCCCGACGGATCCGGCTCGCGCAGGTACAGCGCCGGCGTCAGGTTCGGGCTGCTGCTGACCACCAACGCCGCGTCGGCGTTCTGCTCGCCGATCTGGCGGCTGGCCTCGATCAGCGCGTCGAGTCCGGCGTTGTCGCCGGAACAGAAACCGCCCATCGGCCCTTGGCAGTGCAGCGCTTCGGCGACGTAGGCCATCACGCTGCTGTTGAGCAGGGTCAGCGCGTGCAACGGCGGTGTGTTGGCCAACAGTTGCGCGACCTTTTTCTGCGGTTGTTCCGCAATGGCCCGCACCGCGTCCCAGCACGGGCTCGGCGCATCGACCTCCGGAATCGCAGCGGTGAGGGCGATGCGCTCCGGCGGCAGGTTCAGGGCTTCCAGCGCCGGGGCCAGGCGGGCGGCGCAGTGCAGCAGGCGCAGCCCCTGGGGCTCGACGCTGCGCTGTATCTTGCGGTCGAACAGGTTGCCGGCCAGGCGCGGCGTCGCCAGCGCAAACGCCCGCCGCTCGGCGTCGAAGGCCAACCGTTGCGCCGATGTCGGCGCCCCCGGCAGATCGGCGCATTCGCTGCCGGCGGCGTTCAGCACCGCTGCCGCGTGGATAAAGACCCTGTTCATCTCACGCCCTCCCCAGCAGCAGCGAGCTGTTGATGCCGCCGAACCCGAAGGAGTTGGACATCACCACGTTGATCGACTGCTGCAAGGGTTCGTCGAGGAACCGCAGCGCCGGATAGTCGGCACGTTCGGGCTCATAGTTCAGCGTCGGCAACAGCACGCCGTCGCGCAGGCTGATCAGCGACAGCACCGCTTCGATTGCGCCGCTGCCGGCCAGGGAATGGCCGACGGCGGACTTGTTGGCGGTGTAGGTCACATGGTCCTGGACATCGCCGAACACACGCTGCAAGGCCAGGGCCTCGCAACTGTCGTTGGCCTGGGTGGACGTGCCGTGGGTGTTGACGTGCTGCACGGCGCTGCTCAGCAGGCCGGCGTCTTCGATTGCCGCTTCCATGCATTCCTCGTATTTGCTGCCGTCCCGGCTGCTGGAGGTCATCTTCTGGGCCTCGCACACGTTGGCGTAGCCCAGCACCCGCCCCAGCACCTTGGCCTTGCGCCGCCGGGCATGCTCGGCGGATTCGAGCACCACCAGCGCCGCGCCCTCGCTGAGCACGAAGCCGCTGCGGTCGGGCATGAACGGCCGGCTCTGCTCGCTGGCCGGCAAGTCCGCCTGACAGATCGCGCCAAGGCTGTTGAACATGTAATAGGGCAGCTCGTTGGCCATCAGCTCCACCGCGCCGCACAGCGCCAGGTCGATCTCGCCGCGCTCGATGGCCCGGAACGCACTGCCGATGGCCATGGTGCCGGCGGCGCAGGCGTCGGAGTGGGTCGAGATGTGATCGCGGATGCCCAGCCGCTCGGCCAGGTCCTGAGTCTGCTGATCGACCCGCCGGGCAAACGCGGTGCCCGACGTCGCCGGACGCTCCAGCAGCCGGTCCAGATCGACCTGGCCCGCCTCGTCCATGCAACGGGCGGCCCATTGCAGGTCATGACTGTCGGCGCAGTACTTGTTGGCGCCCAGGAACAGCCCGCTGCGGCTGCGGGCGAAATCCGCCGGCGTCAGGCCCGCGTGCTGCAGGGCCTGCCGGGCGACATAGTCGGCCAGCACGCTTTGCCGCGGATGCTGCGCGGCATTGCCGCCGAACCCCGCCGTGATCCGCTGCCACTGTTCGTCATCGATGAACCCGGCCGCACTGTTGCGAAACCCCAGCGCCTTGAACCATGGATGCTCGCGGACACAGGATCGCTTGCGGCTGATCCGCTCGAACAACGTGGCGGCGTCCAGCGCCATCGGCGCCGCCAGGCCGTACCCGCTCACACAGACTTCTCGTGCCCGCATGGGAACTCCTAGACCGCTTCTTTGACGTGGGAAGCCACAAAGCGCTCGACCAGTTGGCGGGACACCTCATCGCCGTCGGCCGGCGCCAGGCGCGCGCTGCAAGCGCCGCACACCACTTGCTGACGCTCGTTCAGCACGGCTTGATGGGCATTGCAGTCAGGGCAGGCCTTGGGCAGGTAGTTGAAGAGGTTGCGGCACTGCTGCGCCCAGTTGCGCACGGTGGTGGCGGCAAACACCTGGGCCGGTTGCATGCCGGCGTGGAGTTGGTCCGGGGCATAGGCGCTCAGGCTCTGCTCCAGCAATGCCTTGCCGCTTTCGGTGATGCGGCCGTTGGCCAGGAACTCGCTGGCGTCGCCGCACACGGCAACGGCGTGATCCAGCACGCTGGTCTTGGGCAAGGTGCAGCCGTACTGACGACCCAGCTGAAAGCTGAGGTCGACGATGTCCAGAGAATCGGCGCCCAGGTCTTCGACGATGCTGCTGTGCTCGTCGATTTCATCGGCGCCCATCACCAACAGTTGCGCAAGGATTTCGCGGGTGCTGGCAATGACGTTTTCCAAGTCCAATGGATTGTTCATCTTTATCTCCGTATATGTCGTGATTACTTCATGGATTCCGTCCGCGAGAAGTAACTTTTCCCACAACAACTTCTCACGCGGCGGCAATCTAAACTCTGACCTTAAGGGGAGAGTCAACGGACTTTCCGAAGTTTTTCGACCACTCGGCACAGACGCGCAAATGGGCCTGCGCACCGCACTCGATTGGTGCAGAACGCCGAAAGGCTCGACACATTTACTTAACAAACACGGTATACGGTATGGCGCCGGCGCTGCACCCGACCGGTGCCGGGCACAGAACTAAAGCACCAACTTCGGCAAGAACTCGCCAGACGTATAAAGAAACAAAACCGGACAAGTAAATAAGTTATAACTTCAGAACTTTTGCTCCACATCAATGCGACCTTCGCGTAACGCGCGGCACCCACGAGAAGAACTGGGCCTGCCGCGAAACTGCGTTCATGGGCAACTGGATGTCGAGCGCAGACAACAGCACAGGCACCACGCGCTATAGGGTGCGGTTTCCTTTCGTCCATTCCATTGCCGGAGTTCCCATGACCGCCACCGCCCCCATCACCGTTCTGCGCGACACCCACCCACTGCCGGTTCTCGACGCCTGCAAATGGGAGAAGCTCGAAGGCGATCCGCACACCGTCAACCTCAACGCCTACACCAGCGAAGACGGCAGCAAGATCATGGGCACCTGGATCTGCACGCCGGGCAAATGGCGGGTGGATTACGTGAAATGGGAGTACTGCCACTTCCAGGAAGGCTATTGCATCATCACCCCGGACGGCATGGCGCCGATCCATCTGCGCGCCGGCGACATCTTCGTGGTCGAGCCGGGCATGAAGGGCACCTGGGAAGTGGTCGAGACCGTGCGCAAGTATTTCGTGTTCGCCTGACGCAAAAAAGCCGGGAAACCGCCCGACGCGGTTTCCCGGCAACACCTACTGCACTCTGACTGTCGCTGCATCAGCAGCACTTAAAGCTTCAAGCCTCAAGCCTCAAGCCTCAAGCCTCAAGCCTCAAGCCTCAAGCTTCAAGCTTCAAGCTTCAAGCTTCAAGCTCGTGGCTTGTGGCTTGTGGCTTGTGGCTTATGGCTGACAGCTACCGCAACTTGCGGTAGCTGTTGACGATCGCCGAGAAGTCCTTGCCGCCCTCCCCGCGCTGGCTCATCGCCTGATACAGCTGCTGCGCCACCGCGCCGAGCATCACCGGCTGGTGCGCCTGACGCGCCGCTTCGGTGGCCAGGCCCAGGTCCTTGAGCATCAGCTCCGCACCGAACCCGCCGGTGTAGCCGCGCGAGGCCGGCGCCGTTTCGACGATGCCCGGCCACGGGTTGTACATCTCCGAACTCCAGCAGCGCCCGGTGGAACTGTTGATGATGCCGGCCAGCACTGTGGTGTCGATGCCCAGCGCATCCCCCAGGGCCATGGCCTCGCTGACCCCGACCATGGAAATGGCGAGCAGCAGATTGTTGCAGATCTTGGCGATCTGGCCGGTGCCGACCTCACCGCAATGCACGATGTTGCGGCCCATCTGCGCCAGCACCGGTTGCAGGGTGGCGAACAGCTCCGGGGTGGCGCCGACCATGAAGGTCAAGGTGCCCGCCGCCGCGCCGCCGGTGCCGCCGGAGACCGGCGCGTCCGCCATGGCCACGCCTTGCTTGGCGGCCGCAGCGGCCACGTCGCGGGCGGTCTGCGGATCGATGGTGCTGCAGTCGACGGCCGGCACGCCTTTGCCGATGCCGGCCAGCACACCGTCCTCGCCCAGCCAGACGCCGCGCACATGCACGGCGGCCGGCAGCATGGTGATCACCAGCTCGGCGTCCCTGGCCGCATCCTTCGCGGTCGGACGGATGGTGCCGCCCAGTTGCTCCAGCTCCGCCAGCACGGTCTTGTTCAGATCCACCAGGTTCAGCGAGTGGCCGGCCTTGATCAGGTTGCGCGCCATCGGCGCGCCCATGTTGCCCAGCCCGATAAATGCAATCTTCATGGCCGGCTCCTCAGCGCAGGTTGATGGTGGTGTTCGGGCCGTCGTTGACGCTGTCGTCATCGAACCAGCGCGCGGTCACGGTCTTGGTCTGGGTGTAGAACTGCACCACTTGCTTGCCGTACGGACCGAGGTCGCCGAGCTTCGAGCCGCGCGAACCGGTGAAGCTGAAGAACGGCACCGGCACCGGGATCGGGATGTTGATGCCGACCTGGCCGACGTCGATTTCCGCCTGGAACTTGCGCGCCGCTGCGCCGCTCTGGGTGAACAGGCCGGTGCCGTTGCCGAACGGGTTGGCGTTGACCAGCGCGATGGCCTGGTCGAGGGTGTCCACCTCCAGCACCACCAGCACCGGGCCGAAGATTTCCTGGGTGTAGATCTGCATGTCGGTGGTCACCCCGGAGAACAGGGTCGGGCCGACGAAGTTGCCGTTCTCGTAGCCCGGCACGCTGATGCCGCGGCCGTCCAGTTCGAGCTTGGCGCCTTCCTTGATGCCGCTTTCGATCAGGTCGAGGATCCGCGCCTTGGCCTTCTTCGAGATCACCGGCCCCACATCGGTGCCCGGCTCGCTGCCGGCGTTGACCTTGAGCTTCTGCGCCAGCGCCTTCAGGTCCGGCAGCCACTGCTTGGCCGCGCCCACCAGCACCACCACCGAGGTGGCCATGCAGCGTTGCCCGGCCGCGCCGAAACCGGCGCCGACCAGCGCGTTGAGCGCCTGCTCGCGGTTGGCGTCCGGCAGCACCACGGCGTGGTTCTTGGCGCCCATCATCGATTGCACGCGCTTGCCGTGCTTGCCGGCCAGGTCATAGACGTGGGTACCCACGGCAGTGGAACCGACGAACGAGACCGCCTTGATGTCCTTGTGGGTGCACAGGCCGTCCACCACGTCCTTGCCGCCGTGCACCACGTTAAGCACACCGGCCGGGATGCCGGCCTCGATGGCCAGTTCCACCAGCAGCATCGTCGACAGCGGATCCTGCTCGGACGGCTTGAGCACGAAGGTGTTGCCGCAGGCGATGGCCATCGGGAACATCCACAGCGGAATCATCGCCGGGAAGTTGAACGGGGTGATGCCTGCGCAGACGCCGATCGGCTGGCGCAGGGTGTAGGTGTCGACGCCGCCGGCGACGTTCTCGGCGAACTCGCCCATTTGCAGGGAGCCGATGGAGCAGGCGTGCTCGACCACTTCCAGGCCACGGAAAATGTCGCCCTCGGCGTCGGCGATGGTCTTGCCCTGCTCGGCGCTGAGCACCACGGCGATGCGCTTGGAGTGCTCGCGGATCAGGGCCTGCAGCTTGAGCATGATGCGCATGCGTGCGCCGATCGGGGTCAGCTTCCAGGTCTGGAAGGCGCGCTGGGCGGCGCTGACCGCGGCATCGACCTCGGCGGCGGTGGCGAACGGCACCCGGGCCAGGACTTGCTGGGTCGCCGGGTTGACGATGTCGTGCCATTCGGTGGTCTGCGATTCGACCCATTCACCGTCGATCAGCAGCTTGACCTTCTGGACCGTGGTGTCGTTGGGCGTGAGCGATGCGTTCATGCTGGTCTCCGGAACTTGTTTTTATCTTGGGAGCCAAGGCGAAAGGTCCGCCTTGGGAGGAGGCGTGTGCCGCACATTGGTTGTCGGACCGTTTTTGGAGTATAGATGTGCAAACTTCTAATAAGAACGCACATATAAGCCCGTCCATCATGCAAAAAAACATCACCTCACTGGGGTCGCTGAACTGGGACGACCTCAAGTTCTTTCTCGAAGTCGCCCGCACCCGCAAGGCCAGCACGGCGGCCAAGCGCCTGGCGGTGGACTACACCACCGTGTCGCGGCGCATCGGTTCGCTGGAGGCGGCGCTGGGCACCTTGCTGTTCGAGAAGTCGCGCACCAACGGCTTCGTGCTGACCGCCGAAGGCCAGCGCCTGCTCAGTTACGCCGAATCGATCGAAAGCACGCTGCACATGGCCTGCGAGCAGGTGTCCGGCTCCGGCGTGGCGCTGTCCGGCCATGTGCGCATGGGCTGCACCGAAGGCTTCGGCAGCTTTTTCATCACCCCGCAGCTGAGCCGTTTCGTCGATGACTATCCGGCGATCTCGGTGGACATCCTGCCGCTGCCGCACTTCATCAGCCTGTCCAAGCGCGAGGCGGACATCGTCATCGCCCTGGAGCGGCCAGAGCACGGGCCCTACGTGTGCTGCAAGCTCTGCGACTACCGCCTGCAGCTGTACGCGACCCAGGAATACCTCGACCAGCACCCGCCGATCCGCCGCCCCGCGGACCTGGGCCAGCACCGGTTCATCAGTTATGTGGACGACCTGGCGTTCAGCTCCGAGCTGCTCTACCTGGCCAACGTGCTGCCCGGCGCCAACGCGCACCTGCGCAGCACCAGCGTGATCGCCCAGTTCGTGGCGGCGCAGCAAGGGCGCTCGCTGGCGATCCTGCCGTGCTTCCTCGCTGCGCAGGATCCACGCCTTTTGCCGGTGCTGCCGGAGGAAATCGACATCACCCGGCAGTTCTGGATGTACTGCCGGGAGGATCTGCGCAAGTTGAAGCGGATCACCCTGTTGTGGGATTACATCCGCGAGGTGACGGAGCGCAACCAGGCGCTGTTGATGGGGGAAAGCCGCGAGATGCGCTTTGCCGGTTAGTCGGCGCTGACCACGATCGACACCCGGCGGTTTTCGTTGCGTCCGGTCGCGGTGGCGTTGGACGCCACCGGCTCGCTGCTGCCCAGGCCGCGCAGCTGGATGTTTTCTTCTTTCATGCCGACGGTTTTCAGGACCTTGCTGACGCTTTTGGCGCGGCGCAGGGACAGCTGCTGGTTGTAGCCTTCCTTGCCCGAGGCGTCGGTATGGCCGTCCACCCGCACCCGCTCGATGCCCACGCCGGTGAGGGCCTTGCCGATGCGCTCGACGATCTCGGTGCTTTGCCGGTTCAGGCTGTCGTCATCACTGCCGAACAGCACCTTGCCCGACAGGCCGAACTCCCAGCCGTCGTCGGTCAGCTCGAAGCCTTGCTGCTTGAGCACGGCGATCTGCTCCGGGGTCAGGCCTTTGGGCGCAACGGACTGGCAACCGGTCAGGGCCAGAACGGCCATCAGCAACAAACTGGCAAACAATCGAAGGGGTAGTGAGAACACGGGATTCAGCTCCTGGTTTGAACATTGACGACCGGATCCTCCGACCCGGCGGTGAACTGAGCGCCACGGGACAGGCGCTTGGCCTGATACATCGCCCCGTCGGCGGCATTGAGCAGCGCGCCGGGGGTGGCGCCATGATCGGGGTAAACCGCGATGCCGATGCTGAGCGAAGTCACGACGCTGGTGTCGCCCGGCAATGCGATGGGCATGTCCATGCTGGCGAGGATCTTGTCGGCGATGCGTTCGGCATCCTCGGTCTTGTGCAGGGGCGTGAGCAGGACGGCGAATTCGTCGCCGCCCAGGCGGGCCACCAGATCCTCTTCGCGCAACTGCGCCCGCACCCGGTTGGCCACCGCCACCAGCACCGCATCGCCGGCCGCGTGGCCGAAGTTGTCGTTGATGCTCTTGAACCGGTCGCTGTCGAGAAACAGCACCGCCACCCGCTCGTGGAGCTTGTTGGCGCTGCGCAGGGCGCGGATCAGGCGGCCTTCGAAAAAGGCGCGGTTGGGCAATCCGGTGAGGCTGTCGTGGCTGGCCTGGTGGGCCAGGGTTTCGTTCTCGCTCTGCAGGTGCGTCTGCCACGACTCCAGCTCATCGAGCAGGGCATTGAAGTCGTTGCCCAGGTTGTCGAGTTCGGCGATCCGCGCCGGCGGCACCCGACGGTCCAGCGCCCGCTCGCTGCGGGCGGCATGGGCGACGGCGGCGAGGCTGTGCAGCGGGCCGATGATCCCGCGCAACTGGCGGCGGGCCAGGTAGAGCGCGACCCAGGCGCTGACCGCGGTGCACAGGATGATGCCCGCCAGGCCGCTGAGCAGGAAACGCATCAGGTTGCCGCCGTGGCCGGTGAGCAGAATGCGGCCGATCTCGCGGTTCTGATGCAGGATCGGCAGGTCGATGGGCTTTTCCAGAATGGTGCGGGCGAGCTGCATTTCCAGCTCGGAGATCAAGCCGTTTTCCGGGCGTTGCCAGCGGGCGAGCAACTGGCCTTCCTCGTCGATCACCTGGGCGTCCGCCACTTCTTCGGTGGAAGCAATCAGCGCCAGCGCCTCGGTGGCGGCCGCCTTGTCGTCGAACACCACGGCGGCTTCCACGGTGTAACTGATCGAACGGGCGATCAGGTGCAGGTTGTGGTCGGCGTAGACCCGCAGCGCCAGCACGCCCAGCAGGGTCAGGGAAACGCTGGCCATCGCCACCGCCACCAGCGCGACGATCAGGTGACCGCGGCCGATCACCGCGCCGAGGGCCGGACGCCCCATGGGTCGTTTGCGCTTCATGGCACCGCCGACTTGCGTCGAGACAGCTGCAGCACGCTCGGATGGATGCGCACGCCGCTGCGGGCCACGGAATCGAGGTTGACCTCGAAGGACACCTGCTCGTCGCCGACCCGCAGGCAGAACAGACTGCCGACCGTGCACTGATCGCCGCCTTCGCTGATGCTCAGCACCGGATGGCCGGTCAAGGACGCGAACAGGCGACTGCGTTCTTCTGCCGTGAGCTTGCCGATGTACACCGCATCGCACTCGCTGGCGATGGACGGGCTGTCGGCCAGCAGGCGCCGTACGACCACCGGCCGCCCCGTGGCCTGCGTGGTGCCTTTGACCAGATCATCGGTGTATTCGGTGGGGCCGACGATGCACAGCCGCAACTGTGCCGGCTCGACCGGCCAGCGCGCATAGCTGAGGATGCCCAGGATCACCTGAGTGACCGACTTGGCCCGTTGCTCGGCCATGCCCGCCGGCGCCTGCGGTTGGGCGACCGCCATGCCCGTCAGCAAACAGAGCAGGCCCACAAGCAGCGCTTGCTTGCAGCCAACCACGCGCTCTGTGGCCCAGACAGCCAGCTTCATGCAGGGATTCTCTTGGATCGTCATAAAATGATGCCGCAACGATAGCACAGCGCAGGTACACCAGCGAAACGCCAGCCCCCTGACCGGTCGGTCAGTTCGCGCAGCCAAACGCCTCTGTCTTCACGCGCTGTGTCCGATCCCCTCCTCCAGTTCCAGCATCAGCCCGCTCAGTCGCTTGACCTTGCGTTGCACGGCCTCCTCGAACACACGCTCCTGAGGCTCTATCAGGGTGAACCAATGCTTGGCCCGGGTGATGCCGGTGTAGATCAGTTCCTTGGTCAGCACCGGATTCAAGGCATCCGGCAGGATCAGGGCCGTGTGGGCGAACTCCGAGCCCTGGGACTTGTGCACGGTCATCGCGTACACGGTCTCGACGTCGTTGAGCCGGCTCGGCAACACGAACCGCACGCCGCCACGCCCGTCATTGCGCGGGAACGCCACCCGCAGCAGCGGCTTGCCCGCGTCGTCGCCGTCCTGGCCGGGCAACGACAACGCGATGCCGATGTCACCGTTCATCAGGCCCAACCCGTAATCGTTGCGGGTCATCAGCACCGGCCGCCCCTCGTACCACTGCTGGTCGCTTGGGATCAGGCGTGCCTTGAGCAAGGCCTCGGCGATGCGCTGGTTCAAGCCCTCGACGCCCCAAGGCCCCTTGCGCACGGCGCACAACAGCTGGAAGGTGTCGAACGCCTGCAGGACTTCACGGGCCCAGTCGGCCCATGCCGGCTGCTCCAGCAGTGTCCCCGCAGCCGGACGCCGATTGCGCAATACGCTCAGATAATGGCGATAGCCCTGAGGCCCCTCACCTCGTCCGTCGAGCACGAGGCGTTCCAGTTGATGGTCTTGCTCGTTCTTGAGCTGCAAGGCGAACACATCGCCAGTGGTTCCGGCAGCAAGCACCCGTCGCGCCTCTTCCGGCATTTGCTGATTGACGCACCGTGCGAGCTGGCCGATGCCGCTGCCCTCGCCGAAACGCCGCGAGTGGCGCAGCATCACCACCTGCTGGGCCAGCGGGTACATCCCTTGGCCGTCCTCCTGAAGGCCGCTGTCCTGCAGGGACTCACCGCTGACCGACTCCAGCCAGCGCCGGGTCTGGGGGTTGTACCAGCCGTTCTCCGCATCGCGGCACAGATCCCCCAGCACAGCCCCGGCCTCGACGGAGGCCAACTGATCCTTGTCCCCCAGCAGCACCAGCCGGGCCTGGGGCGGCAAGGCATCGAGCAGGTTGGCCATCATTTCCAGATCGATCATCGACGCCTCGTCGACCACCAGCACATCCAGCGGCAAGCGGTTACCCGCATGGTGGCGGAAATGCCGGGTGCCGGGCCGGCTGCCGAGCAAGCGGTGAACGGTGGTCACTTCCGTGGGGATCTTTTCCCGGACCGCTTCAGGGACTTGCAGCGATTGCACCTGCTGGCTGATGGACTCGGTCAAGCGCGCGGCCGCTTTGCCGGTGGGCGCGGCCAGACGGATCCGCAACGGCTGACCGGCCTTCACCGCCGGCCCCTGGAGCAACGCCAACAGGCGCACGACCGTCGTGGTCTTGCCGGTGCCGGGCCCTCCGGTGACGATGCTGAAGGCGCCCCGTACCGCCAAGGCACACGCCAGTTTCTGCCAGTCGACCACCGCGGATCCCTTGGCCGCGCCGAACAACCCGTCAAGCTGCTGCGGCAGGTCGTCCGGGGTCGTTTCGGGCTGCGCGAGACGCTGGCGCAACGCGACATCGATGCGCCGCTCGTAGGACCAGTAACGCCGCAGGTACAGACGTTTGCCGGACAGCACCAGCGGACGCTGCAACGCCGCTGCGCCCGCATCGGCCGCCAGTGCCACCAGCGGGCTACCGGCCAGCACCTTGCACCAGTGGGGCCCCTCGACCGTGGCGAGCAACTGCGACGGCAACAGCCGCGCCCCCGTCTGCACATCGCCTTCGGGCGGCAGCGACAGGGCGAAATCCGGTGCCTTGAGGGTTTCGAACACGTCCAGGCACACATGCCCATGGCCGAGCTGGTGGCTGGTGAGCGCCGCGGCAAGCAGCACCAACGGATCCCCCTCGGGCGCCAGCTCGTGAAGGAACGCCACAAATGCCTTGTCCAGCGCACGAAGCCAGCCGCGCTCGACCCAACGGGTAAGCAGGATCAGCAAGTCATCGGCGCAGGTCAAAGGTGCCAGGCCGGCCAGGCTGTCGGCGGCGAGCGGTGTCGGCAGCAGATCGGCGAACGTGCGGCTCATAGCAAGACTCCCTGTTCCCAGGCCGGTTCGCTCCTGGGTTCCGGTTTGCCCTGGAACATTCGGTCGAGGCGTTCGATCAGTTCCCGCGGCGGCCGCGTGAAGTAAGCGCCCCGGCTGTTCGCCCGGCTGCCGCGCAGAAACAGGTACAACGCACCGCCGACATGCCGGTCGTAGTCGTAATCCGCCAAGCGGGCCTTGAGCTGGCGGTGCAACGCCAACAGGTACAGGACATATTGCAGGTCGTAACGGTTGTCGAGCATCGATTGCTCCATCGCCTGTTCGGTGTAGGCGGTGTCGTCGGCACCCAGCCAGTTGGACTTGTAGTCCGCCACGTAGTAACGGCCATCGTGTTCGAAGGTCAGGTCGATGAACCCCTTGAACATGCCGTTGAGCTGCACCTCCTCGGCGGCGGCCCGCGCCACGCCACGATGCGTGAACTGGCGCACAAGGCCGTCCAGTTTCGCCACCTCGACCTTGTGGCTGGCGAACCAGAACTCCATCTCCACCCGGTACTGGCGCAACTTTTCGAGCACCACCGGCGGCTGTGCGCCAACAGGCAGGGGCGACTTGAGCAGGTGCCGCAACCATTCGCTCAAGGTCACGATCCAGGACTCCCAACCCCGCCGGTTGCAACGCCGTGCGACCGCATCCTTCAGCGCGTCGCCGGGCACGGCAAAACCTTCCTCGCCTGCCCATTCCAGAAGGCCATGCAGGAACGTCCCCGGATTCGGGCCACGGGGGAAACGGTGGATATCGGCGCCGCCGGCGACGGTCTCCTGTGGCGCATCGGGGTCGAGGCGCTCATCGTCAAACAGCTTCTGCGCCTGCGGGCTCTCGGGAGCTTCCTCCGGGCCATCGCTCAACACATCACTGATGCGCAAGGCGCTGTAGGACGCGATCCACCAGTTCTCGCTGGCTCTGCGAGTCGGCATCAGCACCGGACGCAACGTCGCTTCGTCGCCCGGTGGCTGGTAATGCTCGTCGGTCGCCAACGGCATCGCCTCAAGACTGAGCGAAGGGTCGCCTTGCCGCAGATCCTCCAGCCAACGGGTCAACCCTGCGGACTCGGCCAACGGCGCACCGCCGCCCAAGAGGTAACCCAATGCGGACAGGTGCAGCACCGAACCGTTGCTGTTGCCGCGTTTGAGATCCGTCACCCCCAGCCAGCAAGCATGCTGCGCACGGGTCAGCGCAACGTAGAGCAGGCGCAGATCCTCCGCCAGACGTTCGTCGTCCGCCAGGGCGACCAGCTCCGCCGTGGGCTTGAGGCTCACCTGCGCCACGCCGTGCGCATCGTGGTAATGCAGCGGAAGACGGCTGCCGTCCACCGGTTTCGCTGAACAGATGAACGGCAGAAAGACCAACGGGTACTCGAGCCCCTTGGATTTGTGGATGGTCACCACCTTGACCAGTTGCTCATCGCTTTCCAGACGCAGGATCTGTTCCTCGCCCGCCTGCCCGGACAACACCAGATGCTCGGCCAAATGCCGGATCAACGCCTGTTCGCCGTCCAGTTCGGCGGCGGCCTGCTGCAGCAACTCGGACAAATGCAGCAGGTTGGTCAGCACCCGCTCTCCGTCACTGCGCGCCATCAATGTCTGCGGCAGGCGGAAGTCGTGCAGCAGGCGCCGCAGCATGGGCAGCACGCCTTGCTTGCGCCAGAGCTCACGGTATCCGCGGAACTGCATCACCCGGTTTTCCCAGGCCCGCTCGTCACGGTTCAGGCGCTCCAGCTCCAGCAGCGGCAGGTTCAGCGTGACGCCGGCCAAGGCAGCCTTGAGCAAGCGTTCGACGTCCGGCTCGGCGCAGGCCTTGAGCCAACCGAGCAGGTCACGGGCCTCCTGGGCGGCGAAGACCGAATCCTTGTCCGACAGGTAAACGCTGCGCACGCCGCGTTTCGCCAGTTCGTCGCGCACCGCCTTGGCCTCCTTGCCGTCGCGCACCAGGATCGCGATGTCCGCCGGCCGCAGCCCCCTGAATGCCTTGCCCTCTTGCGCGAAGCCCACTTGCCCGGTCTGCCCGCCATTGAGTCGGAACACGATCTCGCTGGCGCAGGCCGCCGCGAACTGCTGGCGATAGACCGCACCGGACAAGGGCTGATCGACGGCCAACTGCCAGAGGTTGAGCGCCGCGACATCCTGCCCCGACACTTGCAGCCGCTCCTTTCGCCCCTGGGCCTTCACGGCCTGGAACGGCACCGGATTGTCACCGCTCCTCTCCCGGAACAGGAACGCGCCTCGCCCTCCCTCCTGGGACTCGGCATGGTCGAACACATGGTTCACCGCATCGACCATGCCGTGGCTGGAGCGGAAGTTGGTGTCCAGCGTATGCCACCGGCCGGCGGTGGCCTGCCGGGCCCGCAGATAGGTGTGGATGTCGGCGCCGCGGAAGGCGTAGATCGCCTGTTTCGGGTCGCCGATCATGAACAGCCCCGTCTCGGGGTCGCTGTCCCCGATGCGGTAGATGCTGTCGAAGATCCGGTACTGCACCGGGTCGGTGTCCTGGAACTCGTCGATCAGGGCGACCGGGAACTGCTCACGGATCAGCGTGGCAAGGCGCTCTCCGCCGTCGGCACGCAATGCCGCATCCAGACGCAGCAACATGTCGTCGAAGCCCATCTCGGCCCGGCGGCGCTTCTCATCCTCGAAGCGAGCACCGACCCATCCGGCGGCATGCACCAGCACTGCGGCGTCTGGCGTCGGCAATGCGTCGAGGCTCGCCTTGAGCGTCAACATGGCCTCCAGCCCCGGATGGCTTGGAGGTTCGCCCTTCCAGGCCTCGGCCATGCCTTCGGGAGTGAGGCGGGTGAACCCGGTGCCGATGTCGAGTTGCTCGAGCGTCTCGTCTTCGGCCCAGGCCGTGAGTTTCTCGAACCAGGGTTCGAAGTAGCGGGGCTGCATCTTGCGGCCGTCGACCGCTTTGCCCGCAACGCCCTCGTGGCAGATCGCAAGCAACTCGGGGGCCCAATGCCGCCAAGGCGTTTTCAGCTCAAGCATCGCCGCTCGCCGTTGCTGCAGGCATTCTTCGATCAGTTCGGCTGGCGTCTTGCCGTCGTCGCTTTCACGGACGCTGGACAGCAGGCCCCGTATCCGCGGCAGCAAGGCCGCAGGCCCGCCCCAGTTGCTGCGCACCCAGTTCAGGGCATCGCCATGCATCGGATAGCAGAACAGACGCCAGTAATCGCGCAGCACCTCGGCGAGCAGCTCGGTGTGGTCGGTCTCCAGCGTCTGGGTGAACAGGCTGCCGCTGTCGAAGGCATGCTCGCGCAGCATGCGCTGGCACCAACCGTGAATGGTCGACACGGCGGCCTCATCCATCCACTGCGCGGCGACGTCCAGGCGACTGGCGCAGCCCGGCCACCGCTGCGGATCGAACTGTTCGCGCAGGGCTTCGATCAACGCGTCCGGCGCCGGCGTTTCGTCGCGGAAGAAGCGCGCGGCATCGGCCAGGCGCGTGCGGATCCGCTCGCGCAATTCCTTGGTGGCGGCATCGGTGAAGGTCACCACGAGAATCTGCGGCGGCAGCAGCTCACGGCCGAAGCCTGACTGCTCGCCCCCATGGCCGAGGATCAGCCGCAGGTAGAGCGCAGAGATGGTGAACGTCTTGCCGGTGCCGGCGCTGGCTTCGATCAGCTGGCTGCCATGCAACGGAAAGGTCAGGGCCAGAGGCGTCTTTGCGGTCATGGACGGTTCCCCTCTTCGCTCAACGAACGCCAACCTGCCTCAAGCAATGGGCGATACAAGGCGCCGCACCAGTCCGGAAAGGTTTCGTCTGCCGCCAACGCATTGAAGTCAGCGAACTGACGGACGAGGGCCGGGCTTTCGCCCCGCTCGCCCTCGCTGGTCAGGCCATCCCCTTCATAGGCTTTTCGGGCAGCGGCTTCGGCCTTGAGCGGATCGCTCTGGGTCAGCCACGCGAAGGCGGTCTTCGCCGCGACGGGCAGCGGCTGACGCATCCCCGTCTGCCAGGCAAGCAGCATGTCTTCCAGGATCAACCAGGCCCTGTCCGAAGCGATGGGGTCGAGCAACAGCGAATCATCGCTGGCCACCAACGCGGTCGTCAAAGACACGCCATTGGCACAGGCCAGCACGTGATTGACCCACGGTTTGGTCAATCGATGCCATTTGCGGTTCCTGACCGAGCCGATGCCGTTGGGGATGGTGGTGACGGACAAAAGCCCGCCGTCCGCCCGTTTATGCAGTCCGCCAAGCCATCCCTCAATGCGCAGCTCCTGCCATTGGAGACTGACCGGTATGGCGCCCGTCAGCGGCGTCGGCCACAAGGCCAGCAACTGTCCGTAGCGTTGCAGCAGGTTCGGCAGCGGCTCGATCAGCTCCCGCTGCAGACACTCGCCGAACCCGGCCATCGGCAACAGCCCGCTGTTCTGCAGCCGACGGGCCTGCGCCTCGAGCGCCGTTGCCGCATCGTCCGGTTGCCCCAGTGCAGCCTCCAGCAGGTTGTCGCTCAGGGTGTAGCGTTGCAAGGCATCCAGCACGAAAGGTTCTTCGTCCGCCAGTGGCGCCTGGGCAGATTCAAAATGGACCTTGAGCCTTTGGGTGAAGAAGTGCCGGACCGGATTGCGCAGAAAGTCCTGCAGCAACGCCGGGCTCAAGGGTTCCTCCGGAACATGGGGCTCAAGCCTCTGCGTGACGGCCCCGGGCTCCTGGCGCTCATGCAGAGTCCGCCATTCGCTGGCATAGCTGAACAGCGCTCGCCCTTCCTGAAAGTAGCGCGAACTGAATGGCTGCAGAGGATGTTCCTCGGTGAGGGCGTGCACCAGGCTCTCGTCAGAGTCGCCCAGCCGCCAGCCGCTGGCGATATGGTCGCGCAGCTGGCCGATCAGTACGGAAGGAGGACGCTCGCTGTTGTCGCGAATGCTGCGTCCGACCCAACTGATGTAGAGCTGATGACGTGCGGACAGCAGGGCCTCGAGCAACAGGTAGCGGTCGTCTTCGCGTCGCGAGCGGTCGCCCGGCCGGTAGTCGCTGCCCATCAGGTCGAAGTCCAAGGGAGGCTGCGCCCGCGGGTAGTCACCGTCGTTCATGCCCAGCAGGCAAACGAGCTTGAAAGGAATGGCGCGCATCGGCATCAAGGTGCAGAAATTCACTGCACCGGCAAGAAAGCGCTGGGACAAACGCCCCTGATCCAGCCCCGCCAGCCAGGCTTCACGAACGACGGTCAGCGGCAGTTCGTCCTCCAGCCGCACGGAGTCGCAGGTTTCCAGCCAGGTCTCCCGCAGATCCTCGAGCTGGGCGATCAGGTACTCATCGTGTTCATCGCCAGCCTTGAAGAACACTTGCATCAAGGCCTGCAACCGACGCCCCCATTCCTCAGGCCGTGCGGGCTGCATGAGCTCCTGGTGGGCAAGCTCCAATGCATCCAGCAGCGCGACGAGGGGGCCGATCAGCGCGGCGTCCAGGCCGCCGATCTCGTCGTAGGGCTCGATCTGTTCGTAGGCATCGGAATGGCCGACCGCATAGCCGAGCAACATCCGCCGCAAACCGAAGCTCCAACTGTTTTGCTCGAGTTCGCCCGGAAGGCCCAGTCCGGCACGTTGCCGGGCGTTCAGGCCCCAGCGCACACCGGCACCTTCGATCCAGCGATGCAAGGTGGGCAGATCACGGTCGTGCACCCCGAAACGCAAGCGCAAGGCCGGCACATCCAGCAGATCCAGGATCTCGCTGACCGGAAACCGGCTGTCCGGCAGCTTGAGCAGATGCTCGACCGCGATCAGCAGCGGTTCACGTCCGCGCTGGCCCTGATCCGTCAATGTGAAAGGGATGAAGCGCGGATCCCGGCGGTCGAGCTGGCCGAACACCGCACGGATGTGGGGCGCATAGCTGTCGACGTCCGGCACCATCACGATCACGTCGCGGGGACGCAAACCGGGGTCGGCGCTGAAGCGGGCCAGCAACTGGTCGTGGAGAATCTCCACCTCACGCTGGGCGCTATGGGCGACGTGAAAACGGATCGACTCGTCGTGCTCCGGAACAACCGCTGACCAACGCTCGCGCGTCTCGTTGAGGGGGCGCAACTCGAGAATGTCGTCCTGCAATTGATTGAGCAGCGTATGGGGCTGCGTCTCGCTGAACAGGTCGATCCGCCCGTCCCGAAAAGCCGCACGGTAGCTGTCGGGCTCATCATAGCTGTCGAGCAGGTTGATGTAATCGCGCCCTTGCTTGCCCCAGGCGGCCAGCAGCGGATGGGCATGCTGATGCAGGGAATCCGGATCGAGAACCACCGGCATGCCGGTCTTGCGTGACTGACGCTTGTACTGGTGCCGCAGCAGATCCTTGTCGGCGACGATGTCGGCCCAGTGGTGCCGGCACGGGTTGTGGACACACAGCAGCACCTGGCTGAAACGGGCCAGCCCTGCCAGTGCTTCCAGAACCTGGGCGGGCAACGAAGAGATCCCGAAAACGATGACCCGGGGAGGTATGGCGGCAGGAGCGCTCTCAAGGTTGTTGATGCACTCGATGAACCGTTGATGAACCCCGGCCCTGCTCTGGGCCATGCCCTTTGCACCTACGTCGTCAAGCAGTGCGCGCCAGAGTTCGGCTTGCCAGCAACTGGTGGGCGGCAACGGTTTGACCTCGCCTCTGACGCTGCGCAGTTGATGGCGGCCCTCCGCCCAGTCCTCGAGCCAATCGGCACGGTACACCTGGTATTGATCGAAGAGGTCGGCGAGGCGCTCGGAAAGCTGATAGCGCTTACGCAAGTCGGTGTCACGGGTGAGGAATCGCTGAAGCGGCTCGAAGTGCGGCCGCTCGATGACCTGCGGCAGCAGACGCATCAACCGCCATGTCAGCGGGGCCTTGTCGAGCAAGGACTTTGCCGGGATCTCGTCCCGTCCCAGCACCGTACGGTAGAGCTGCCACATGAAGCTGCCCGGCAATTGCACGTCGATGGCGGCGGCGATGCCGCAGCCGCCCGAGTCATCCTCGTCGGGTTCCTCGGCCAGAGCCAGCTTCAGCCACTGAGCGATGCCGTTGCTTTGCACCAAGGCGATCTCATTATCCAGGGGGGCCAGCGGATAACGCCGCATGACGCTCACCACCAGACTGCGCAGCTCGTCCAGGCTGTTGCTCTGAACGACCATGAATGCAGGGTTGAGGGACTGGGCGTCCGGCATGGAGGATTCCTTGGAGAAGAACAAAACCAGGGCAGAACATTAGCACTGTCGAATGATTGTGACAGCCGGACGGAGGCTGGGCGTGCTGTACGAACTTTCCTGCGGGCAAAACAAAACCCCAACCGCTTTCGCAGTTGGGGTTCCGGAATTTAATCTTGACGATGACCTACTCTCACATGGGGAAACCCCACACTACCATCGGCGATGCATCGTTTCACTTCTGAGTTCGGGATGGGATCAGGTGGTTCCAACGCTCTATGGTCGTCAAGAAATTCTGTGTGCCGGTCCGCGCCCTGGGGCCCGTGCCGACGAATGGGTATGTGACAGCTTTGTGGGTTTGGCGAACTTTCGGTTCTTTCGTCTCCACACACCGCAATCTGGCCCCTTCCGGGTTCGCAAATTGCTTGGGTGTTATATGGTCAAGCCTCACGGGCAATTAGTATCGGTTAGCTCAACGCCTCACAGCGCTTACACACCCGACCTATCAACGTCGTAGTCTTCGACGGCCCTTCAGGGAACTCAAGGTTCCAGTGAGATCTCATCTTGAGGCAAGTTTCCCGCTTAGATGCTTTCAGCGGTTATCTTTTCCGAACATAGCTACCCGGCAATGCCACTGGCGTGACAACCGGAACACCAGAGGTTCGTCCACTCCGGTCCTCTCGTACTAGGAGCAGCCCCTCTCAAATCTCAAACGTCCACGGCAGATAGGGACCGAACTGTCTCACGACGTTCTAAACCCAGCT
Organism: Pseudomonas ekonensis; assembly: GCF_019145435.1. Lineage (NCBI taxonomy): Bacteria > Pseudomonadati > Pseudomonadota > Gammaproteobacteria > Pseudomonadales > Pseudomonadaceae > Pseudomonas > Pseudomonas ekonensis. Next base: position 1,765,265 of record NZ_JAHSTS010000002.1, read on the forward strand.
CGCGTACCACTTTAAATGGCGAACAGCCATACCCTTGGGACCGGCTTCAGCCCCAGGATGTGATGAGCCGACATCGAGGTGCCAAACACCGCCGTCGATATGAACTCTTGGGCGGTATCAGCCTGTTATCCCCGGAGTACCTTTTATCCGTTGAGCGATGGCCCTTCCATACAGAACCACCGGATCACTAAGACCTACTTTCGTACCTGCTCGACGTGTCTGTCTCGCAGTCAAGCGCGCTTTTGCCTTTATACTCTGCGACCGATTTCCGACCGGTCTGAGCGCACCTTCGTACTCCTCCGTTACTCTTTAGGAGGAGACCGCCCCAGTCAAACTACCCACCATACACTGTCCTCGATCCGGATGACGGACCTGAGTTAGAACCTCAAAGTTGCCAGGGTGGTATTTCAAGGATGGCTCCACGCAGACTGGCGTCCACGCTTCAAAGCCTCCCACCTATCCTACACAAGCAAATTCAAAGTCCAGTGCAAAGCTATAGTAAAGGTTCACGGGGTCTTTCCGTCTAGCCGCGGATACACTGCATCTTCACAGCGATTTCAATTTCACTGAGTCTCGGGTGGAGACAGCGCCGCCATCGTTACGCCATTCGTGCAGGTCGGAACTTACCCGACAAGGAATTTCGCTACCTTAGGACCGTTATAGTTACGGCCGCCGTTTACCGGGGCTTCGATCAAGAGCTTCGCGTTAGCTAACCCCATCAATTAACCTTCCGGCACCGGGCAGGCGTCACACCCTATACGTCCACTTTCGTGTTTGCAGAGTGCTGTGTTTTTAATAAACAGTCGCAGCGGCCTGGTATCTTCGACCGGCGTGGGCTTACGCAGCAAGTGCTTCACCCTCACCGGCGCACCTTCTCCCGAAGTTACGGTGCCATTTTGCCTAGTTCCTTCACCCGAGTTCTCTCAAGCGCCTTGGTATTCTCTACCCAACCACCTGTGTCGGTTTGGGGTACGGTTCCCGGTTATCTGAAGCTTAGAAGCTTTTCTTGGAAGCATGGCATCAACCACTTCGTCGCCTAACGGCAACTCGTCATCAGCTCTCGGCCTTGGAACCCCGGATTTACCTAAGATTCCAGCCTACCACCTTAAACTTGGACAACCAACGCCAAGCTGGCCTAGCCTTCTCCGTCCCTCCATCGCAATAACCGGAAGTACAGGAATATTAACCTGTTTTCCATCGACTACGCTTTTCAGCCTCGCCTTAGGGACCGACTAACCCTGCGTCGATTAACGTTGCGCAGGAAACCTTGGTCTTTCGGCGTGCGAGTTTTTCACTCGCATTGTCGTTACTCATGTCAGCATTCGCACTTCTGATACCTCCAGCAAGCTTCTCAACTCACCTTCACAGGCTTACAGAACGCTCCTCTACCGCATCACTTGCGTGATACCCGTAGCTTCGGTGTATGGTTTGAGCCCCGTTACATCTTCCGCGCAGGCCGACTCGACTAGTGAGCTATTACGCTTTCTTTAAAGGGTGGCTGCTTCTAAGCCAACCTCCTAGCTGTCTAAGCCTTCCCACATCGTTTCCCACTTAACCATAACTTTGGGACCTTAGCTGACGGTCTGGGTTGTTTCCCTTTTCACGACGGACGTTAGCACCCGCCGTGTGTCTCCCATGCTCGGCACTTCCAGGTATTCGGAGTTTGCATCGGTTTGGTAAGTCGGGATGACCCCCTAGCCGAAACAGTGCTCTACCCCCTGGAGTGATACATGAGGCGCTACCTAAATAGCTTTCGAGGAGAACCAGCTATCTCCGAGCTTGATTAGCCTTTCACTCCGATCCACAGGTCATCCGCTAACTTTTCAACGGTAGTCGGTTCGGTCCTCCAGTCAGTGTTACCTAACCTTCAACCTGCCCATGGATAGATCGCCCGGTTTCGGGTCTATACCCAGCGACTAAACGCCCTATTAAGACTCGCTTTCGCTACGCCTCCCCTATTCGGTTAAGCTCGCCACTGAATATAAGTCGCTGACCCATTATACAAAAGGTACGCAGTCACAGAACGAAGTCTGCTCCCACTGCTTGTACGCATACGGTTTCAGGATCTATTTCACTCCCCTCTCCGGGGTTCTTTTCGCCTTTCCCTCACGGTACTGGTTCACTATCGGTCAGTCAGTAGTATTTAGCCTTGGAGGATGGTCCCCCCATGTTCAGACAAAGTTTCTCGTGCTCCGTCCTACTCGATTTCATGGCCAAGAGATTTTCGCGTACAGGG
>NZ_JAHSTS010000003.1:600000-761947 GCF_019145435.1 Pseudomonas ekonensis
GGACCGGACGGTGCTGCCTTACGATTTCTCCAGCGCGGTGGAGCTGCTGGAGCTGTGCAAGAAACACAACCTGCGGGTGGCCGATCTGATGATGGCCAACGAAAAGGCCTGGCGCAGCGAAGAGGAAATCCGCGCCGGCCTGATGAAGCTCTGGCAGGCGATGCAGGATTGCGTCGAGCACGGCCTGAAGCACGAAGGCATCCTGCCCGGCGGCCTCAACGTGCGCCGGCGCGCGGCCAAGCTGCACCGCAGCCTGCAGGAACTGAACAAACCCAACGTGATCGGTTCGACCCTCAGCGCCATGGAGTGGGTCAACCTCTATGCGCTGGCGGTCAACGAAGAGAATGCCGCCGGCGGGCGCATGGTGACGGCGCCGACCAACGGCGCGGCGGGGATCGTTCCGGCGGTGCTGCACTATTTCATGAAGTTCAGCGAAGCGGTGACCGATGCCAATGTCGTCGACTACTTCCTGGGGGCGGCGGCGGTGGGCATCCTGTGCAAGAAGAACGCGTCGATCTCCGGTGCCGAAGTCGGCTGCCAGGGCGAGGTCGGCTCGGCTTGCGCGATGGCGGCGGCGGGCCTGGCCGAAGTGCTGGGCGCCACGCCGGAGCAGTTGTGCAACGCGGCGGAGATCGGCCTGGAGCACAACCTGGGCCTGACGTGCGACCCGGTGGGCGGGCTGGTGCAGGTGCCGTGCATCGAGCGCAACGCCATCGCGGCGGTCAAGGCGATCAACGCGGCGCAGATGGCGCTGCGGGGCGACGGGCAGCATTTCATCTCACTGGACCGGGTGATCCGCACCATGCGCGACACCGGTGCGGACATGCACGACAAATATAAGGAAACCTCGCGGGGTGGGTTGGCGGTCAGCGCGGTCGAGTGCTGAAACCGCGTCGCCCCCATCGCTGGCAAGCCAGCTCCCACAGTGATTTGGGCGAATGCAGGATGTGCGAACAACCCAAAGAAGTGTGAGCAGACAGGTCAGCTCCCACAGTGATTTGGGTGAATGCAGGATGTGCGAACAACCCAAAGAAGTGGGAGCCAGACAGGTCCGCTCCCACAGTGAATTGGCTGTACACAGGATTTGTGAACGACCGAAGAACCTGTGGGAGCTGGCTTGCCAGCGATAGCGTCAGACCAGTCAAAACTGCGCACCCAGTGAGCACCGGCCGCCAAACGCGCCACCTTTTGGCGCGTCGCAATCAGACAAGAACCATTCCCGTCCGGGCGGCGCCGTGCGTGCCCGTGACCGTCCGTCCGCCGTGCCATGGGTGACACTGCGCCGCAGCGGCCCCCAGGCCAGTTCCCACAAGTGCTACCGATTTGCTCACACCCTGCGGGGCAGCGCTTTCACCGCCGCTGATGGCACTTCACATGACCTTTCGTCCGGCGTCTTGAATAGACGCTCCGCGACGTCGTTTTCAGGAGTTATTGAACGCGCATTCAATTTCAGGCACGGCAATTGCTCTGTCATAACAAAGCCCCGTCTCGCGCAAGAGAACGACGGCAATAACAAGAGCCTCCGCCTGAGGCCATCACCCGCTTTGTGTGAGGAGATACCGCGATGACGTCGTTCAACTCCGGGGCTCAACCCCAGAACCGTGCGCCTCAATCCATCGGCTTCCTGCTGCTGGACAATTTCACGCTGATTTCCCTGGCTTCCGCGGTCGAACCGCTGCGTATGGCCAACCAGTTGTCCGGACGCGAACTGTACCGCTGGACCACCCTCACCGTAGACGGCGGCCAGGTCTGGGCCAGCGACGGCCTGCAGATCACCCCCGACGCCTCCATGCACAAAGCCCCGCCGATGGACACCGTGATCGTCTGCGGCGGCATCGGCATCCAGCGCACCGTGACCCGTGAACACGTCTCCTGGCTGCAGGGCCAGGCGCGCCAGTCGCGCCGCCTCGGCGCCGTGTGCACCGGCAGCTGGGCCCTGGCCTGCGCCGGCCTGCTCGACGGCTTCGACTGCAGCGTGCACTGGGAATGCCTGGCGGCGATGCAGGAAGCCTTCCCGCGCGTGGCCATGAGCACCCGCCTGTTCACCCTCGACCGCAACCGTTTCACCAGCTCCGGCGGCACCGCGCCGCTGGACATGATGCTGCACCTGATCAGCCGCGACCACGGCCGCGAACTGTCCGCCGCGATCTCGGAAATGTTCGTCTACGAGCGTATCCGCAACGAGCAGGATCACCAGCGCGTGCCGCTCAAGCACATGCTCGGCACCAACCAGCCGAAGCTGCAGGAAATCGTCGCACTGATGGAAGCCAACCTGGAGGAGCCGATCGACCTCGACGAGCTGGCGGTGTACGTCTCGGTGTCCCGGCGTCAGCTGGAGCGCCTGTTCCAGAAGTACCTGCACTGCTCGCCGTCGCGCTACTACCTCAAGCTGCGCCTGATCCGCGCCCGGCAACTGCTCAAGCAGACGCCGATGTCGATCATCGAGGTGGCGTCGGTCTGCGGGTTCGTGTCCACGCCGCACTTCTCCAAGTGCTACCGCGAGTACTTCGGCATTCCGCCGCGGGACGAGCGCGTAGGCTCCAACACCGCCCAGCAGGTGGCGATGCTGCCGCTGCCGCAGGCCATCGTGATGTCGCCGCTGTCGGGGCCGCTGTCGGCGCTGAGCCAGGCGCGCAACGAATCGACGTTCGCCAGCGTGAGGCTCTGATCAGAGCGGGCGCTTGAAGTACACGACGCGCTCGGTTTCCTCGAAGCCGAGCGCCTTGTGCGTCGCCTGGCTGACCAGGTTGTCGAGGCCGGTGTCGGAAGCCATTTCCGTGCAGCCGTTGTCGCGTCCCCATTGCGCCACCTGCTCGATCAACCGGGCGGCCACGCCGTGGCGGCGCTGCTGCGGCACCACGTAGATGCCTTCCAGATACACCACCGGCGAGCTGTCGGTGCCGTTGACGTAGTCGTTTCGCAATGAGGCCTCGGCGAGGCCGACCGGTTGTCCCTGCGCGTCATAGGCGACGAAGTTGATGTAGCGCTGCGGCGCCTTCAGCTGCTGCTCGATGTCGTCGCGGTGCTCGTGTTCCGGCGCGTGGGGCCAGAGCGCCTGGCGCAAGGGCAGCCAACCGGGTTGGCGGCTGGATCGGCAGGTCTGGATACGGAACATCGGCGCTCGCCTGTGGTGGTCATGGAGGCCACCACTCTAGCAAAGCGCGGGTGTCAGGCGCTGCGGGTCTGCTGGTACTGCGCCAGGGCCGGCAACAGTTGCTTGTCGAAGGCCTCGCGCACGGCGGGCAGGATGGTCGCGCTGCTGGTGTACATCTGCTTGACCATGGTGCGCAGGGTATTGGCCCGCACGTCGTCCAGGCCGCGCACGGCGTACTCGCAGGCCTGTTCGGCCGTGGCGCCGTAAGGCACCTCGAATCCCAATGCCTTGAGCTGGCCCAGCAGGTCTTCCTGATCAATCAAATCGGCATGCATCATGGGGCGGATCCTTCTTTGGCAACGGAGGTCGTGGCTCGATTCTGGTAGGCCTGCCGAGGCGCGGCAAGGGTGTTTTGTCGCGGTGTCCACATTGGCTATGAGCAGGTCGTTTTCGGCTAACTTGCCGGCCTAGGGAGTGGGCACACTGATCCCGGCTCGCTTCACGAAGGTTTGGTCACCCTCGCACGGCAGCTCCTCAACAGTACCCTCGCCCCGATCCTGTCACGGCTTGCATCGGGGCATTTTTTTGCCTGTAGGCCGTTATGACCGCAGTGGTTTCATCGCCGGCAGGCTGGCTCCCACAGAGACCGGCGGTGCCCACAAACGTTGTGGTCGCCCCGTCCCCTGCGGGAGCCGGCTTGCCGGCGATGAACGATGACGCGGTTCAGCGTTGCAGCACCAGAATCCGCGACAGAAGCTCGTCCCGGTCGATGTAGCAGCCCTGGAAATGCCGCGCTCCGGTGGTCGGGTCGAACGCGTTGCGCGCGTGCAGGGTGCGGCGGTTGTCGAAGCACCACAGTTCGCCCGGGTTGAGCCGCCGCAGGACCCGAAAGCGCGGTTCGCGGGTCATGGCGATGAAGCGCCGATAGGCCCGGTACAGCAGCGGCATTTGCTCCACCGACGTGTCGAACGCCCCGCGCAGGAAGTTGGCCATGCGGATCTCGGCCACGTGGCCCAAGGCGTCCAGCGCAATGATCGGCGCCAGCCGGCGGTAGTCGCTGTGGCGGTCCTTGTTGCGGAACTCCACGGGGATGTCGCACAGGGCCTGGAACGAAGCGGGGTCTTCCCGGCGCAACGCCTCGGCGATGGCGAACCCGTCGACGAAAATGCTCTCGCCGCCCTCGGCGTCGTTCACCAGGCAATGCAGGAACTGCAGCCCCGGTTGCAGCTCGCGGGTCGGCAGGTCCGTGTGCAGCGGCAGGTTGAAGGCCGTGTAGGCGTTGCTGTCGGCGTCGGCCTTGGACTGCACGTTGAACAGCACGCCGAAATTGCTCTCGCGGATGAACGAAATGCGCTGGGCGACCGCCTTCAGCGAGCCGGGTTCGGTGGGCACGCCGCGCACCTGGGTCAGGCCGATGTCGCGCACCGCCAGCAGCCAGTGCAGCAGCGCGTCGTTGTCGTTCATCAGGGCGGTGTAGTCGAACACCGGCAGTTGCAGGTCGCTGCGCCAGAGGAAAGGCCTGGGCTTGGCGGCGAGGCGTTCGGCGCGGGATTCGTCGTCGTAGGCGTGGGCCCGCAGCCAGCCGGGGTCGAAGCGGCTCAGGTGGCCGTCCTGCCAGTCGATGAGCAGGCGGCCGTCGCTGTCGATGCGGGCGGCGGCGGGCTCCAGCGAAGGCGAAGCGTCGACGATCTCGAACACCTGCTCGCGGGTGACGCTGTACACGCACTGCGGGCACGGGCAGTTGTCCCGCAGCCAAGCGTGGTGGAACGGGCTGACGCGCCCGTCGGCCCATTCGGCCAGGACACGGTCCGCCAGACGCTGCACGCCGTTCAGCGCGCTGATCAACGGATAGGTACGGAAATCGGCTACGGCGGCAACGGTGTTCATGGCGGCTCCTTGCGATGGACGGGTTTACCGGGCGGGGGGCAGGGCGATGACCCGGCCGATGTACGCCGGCGCGGGCAGGTCGGCCTGCTCCGCGACGAGGGCCTGCAGGCGCTCCAGGGTCGGCGGGCTGAACGGCGCCGAACGGGGCCCGGCGAGGTCGACGTGGAGCAGCATCTGTTCGTTGCCGGCCAGCGCCTTGTCGCCGCCGGTCAGGTGCAGGCTGTGGTAGAGGTGCAGGCGCTTCTGGTCGTGGCCGATGATCTGCGTGCGCACCTCGACGTCGGCGTCGAGCTTCACTTCGTGCAGGTAATTCAGGTGCAGTTCGAGGGTGAACAGCGACTGGCCGCTGGCTTCGCGGTTGCCGCTGTCCATGCCCAGACGGTCCATCAGGGCGTCGGTGGCGTAGCTGAAGATCAGCAGGTAAAAGGCGTCGCGCAGGTGGCCGTTGTAGTCGACCCACTCGGGGAGGATGCAGGTCTGGTAGGTGGTGAGGGCGGGCATGAGGGAACTCCACATTCGTTTTGTGACAGGCGTCTGTGTGGCGAGGGAGCTTGCTTGCGCCGGGCCGCGGAGCGGTCGCGGAACCTGGCCTGGGGCCTGCTCCGCAGTCCGGCGCAAGCAAGCTCCCTCGCCACAGGGACTTATTCGCTGAAACTCATGCCATGCTTTTGCTTGGTGGCCTTGACCGCCTCCAGCACCGCCAGCAGGCAATCGTCACGATAGCGCTCCAGCGCCGAAATGCTGTGCCGGCCCAATTGGTCGCTGGTGCCGTCCACCACGTCGTCGATCAGCTTGTCGGTCAGTTCCGGTGCCGGCAGGTAGGTCCACGGCAGCTTCAGCGCCGGGCCGAACTGCGACATGAAGTGGCGCATGCCCGCATCGCCGCCGGCCAGGGTGTACGTCAGGAAGGTGCCCATGAACGACCAGCGCAGGCCCGCGCCGAAGCGGATCGCATCGTCGATCTCGCCGGTGGTCGCCACGCCGTCGTTGACCAGGTGCAGCGCCTCGCGCCACAGCGCTTCGAGCAGGCGGTCGGCGATGAAGCCCGGCACTTCCTTGCGCACGTGCAGCGGGCGCATGCCGAGGGACTCGTAGACCTGCATCGCCGCCTGAACGGCTTCGGGCGCGGTGTTCTTGCCGCCGACCACTTCCACCAGCGGCAGCAGGTAGACCGGGTTGAACGGGTGGCCGACCACGCAGCGTTCCGGATGGGTCGAGCTCTCGTAGAACTCGCTGGGCAGCAGGCCCGAGGTGCTGGAGCCGATCAGCGCGTTGGGCTTGGCCGCTGCGCTGATCTTGCTGTGCAGCTCCAGTTTCAGCTCCAGGCGCTCCGGGGCGCTTTCCTGGATGAAGTCGGCGTCGCGCACGCATTCCTCGATGGTGGCGACGAAGCGCAGGCGGTCTTGCGAGGCGCCGGGCGCCAGGCCGTTCTTCTCCAGCGCGCCCCAGGCGTTGGCCACGCGCTTGCGCAAGGCCGCTTCGGCGCCGGGGGCCGGATCCCAGGCCACCACGTCGAGGCCGTGGGCGAGGGCGCGGGCCACCCAGCCGCTGCCGATGACACCGCTGCCCAGGGCAGCGAAGGTTTTGATGTCGGTGATAAAACTCATGGCAAATTCCTGAAGAGTTAGCAGAACCCTGTGGGAGCGGGCTTGCCCGCGATAGCGTCGGTACTACCGGAAAAATCTGTCGGTAGAAAAAACCTCATCGCGGGCAAGCCCGCTCCCACAGGGGCAGAGGTAAATTCGGGTCAGCCGCGCCGGGTCAGGCCCATTTTCTGGCGGCCCTCGGCCGGGGTCAGCACGCGGGCGCCGAGGCGGCTGAGGATTTCGGTGGCGCGTTCGACCAGTTGGCCGTTGGTCGCCAGCACGCCTTTGTCCAGCCACAGGTTGTCTTCCAGGCCGACCCGCACGTTGCCGCCCAGCAGCACCGCCTGCGCCGCCATCGGCATCTGCATGCGGCCGATGCCGAAGCCGGCCCACACCGCGTCGGCCGGCAGGTTGTCGACCATGGCCTTCATGGTGGTGGTGTCCGCCGGGGCGCCCCACGGGATGCCCAGGCACAGTTGGAACAGCGGGTTGTCGAGCAGGCCTTCCTTGATCATCTGCTTGGCGAACCACAGGTGGCCGGTGTCGAAGATCTCAAGCTCGGCCTTCACGCCCAGTTCGGTGATGCGCCTGGCGCCGGCCCGCAGCTGCGCCGGGGTGGAGACGTAAATGGTGTCGCCGTCGCCGAAGTTCAGGGTGCCGCAGTCCAGGGTGCAGATTTCCGGCAGCAGCTCTTCGACGTGGGCCAGACGGGTCAGCGGGCCCACCAGGTCGGTGTTCGGGCCGAACTCCATCGGCCGCTCGCCCGGGCCGATCTCCAGGTCGCCGCCCATGCCGGCGGTGAGGTTGACGATGATGTCGACGTCGGCCTCGCGGATGCGCTCCATCGTTTCGCGGTACAGCGCCACGTCGCGGCTGAACTTGCCGGTCTGCGGGTCGCGGACATGGCAGTGCACGACCGTGGCGCCGGCCTTGGCCGCTTCCACGGCGGCTGCGGCGATCTGTTTCGGGGTGACCGGCACGTGGGGGCTCTTGGCGGTCGTGTCGCCAGCACCGGTGAGTGCGCAGGTGATGATGACGTCGTGGTTCATGGTGCGGTTTCCTTCAGGCGTGAGGGGTCTGTCCGCAGCCCGCGGCGGGCTGCGGAACGGTTTTTCCGTTGCGGTCTATTTGCTGGTGAGCTGGAGGTTCTCGGCGGCCGGCTTGCCGTCGAAGGTCGTGACGCCTTCCAGCCAGCGCTGCTTGTCCTGCGGGTGATCCTTGAGCCACTGCTTCGCCGATTCGAAGGCGTCCTTGTGGTCGAGCAGCGGCTGCATCATGCGGCTCTCGTCTTCGGCGCTGAACGTCAGGTTGCTCAGCAGGCGGCTGACGTTCGGGCACTGCTCGGCGTACTTCGGCGCGGTGACGGTCCAGACGGTGGCCATGCCTTCGTTCGGGCCCAGGGCGTCGTCGCTGCCGGTCAGGTAGGTCATCTGCACGTTGACGTTCATCGGGTGCGGCGCCCAGCCGAAGAACACCACGGCCTCCTTGCGGCGCACGGCGCGATCCACGGCGGCGAGCATGCCGGCCTCGCTGGACTCCACCAGCTGGAACTTGCCCAGGCCGAACTGGTTCTTGGCGATCATCGCCTTGATCTGGGTGTTGGCGCCGGAGCCCGGTTCGATGCCGTAGATCTTGCCGCCCAGCTCTTTCTCGAACCTGGCGATGTCGGCGAAGGTCTTCAGGCCCTTGTCGGCCAGGTAGGTCGGCACGGCGAGGGTGGCGCGGGCGTCCTTCAGGCTCGGTTCGGCGAGGACCTTGACCTGGTTAGCGTCGACGAACGGGGTGATGGTCTGGGTCATCAGCGGGTTCCAGTAGCCGAGGAACAGGTCCAGGCGCTGGTCGCGGATCCCGGCGAAGACGATCTGCTGGGACGCGCTGGTCTGCTTGGTGCTGTAGCCGAGGCCGTCGAGCAGCACCTGGGCCATGGCGCTGGTGGCGATCACGTCGGTCCAGTTGACCACGCCCATGCGCACGTTCTGGCACGCGGCGGGCTCGGCCGCCATGACGCCGGTGCTCAACAGGGCGGTGGCGCTGAGTGAAAGGACGCAGCGGCTGATCAGTCGTTTCATGTCGGGTTCCTCGGCAGGTCGTTATTGTGGGGCCCGGTGTCTGTTGCGCCGGTGATGCCAAAACTACGCAGCAACGCGGCGGCGAAAACGCACTGCGGCGACCGACTCTTGCACTGCAGCGACCTGTCCTCTTGAATGCCGCCGACAACTGGCGTATCAACGTTGCACGCTACCCGCCCACCGAGTGCGCGCCATGTCCCAGGATTTCTACTTTCTGTTGATGCCGGGTTTCTCGGCCATCGGGTTCATCTCCGCGATAGAGCCGCTGCGGGTGGCCAACCGCTTTCGCGGCGAGCTGTACCGCTGGCACGTACTGAGCGCCGACGGCGGGGCGGTGCTGGCGAGCAACGGCATGTCGGTGAACGCCGACGCGGCGCTGGAGCCGCTGAAGAAAGGCGCGACGCTGCTGGTGGTGGCCGGGTTCGAACCCTTGAAGTTCGCCACCCCCGCGCTGGAGCACTGGCTGCGGCGCCTGGACAACGAAGGCGTGACCCTGGGCGCCATCGACACCGGCAGCTTCGTCCTGGCCGAGGCCGGCCTGCTCGACGGCCACCGCCTGACCCTGCACTGGGAGGCCATCGACGCCTTCCGGGAGTCCTATCCGCAGTTGAGCGTCACCCAGGAGCTGTTCGAGATCGACCGCCGTCGCATCACCTCGGCCGGCGGCACCGCGTCCATCGACCTGATGCTCGACCTGATCGCCCAGGCCCACGGCCCGCAACTGGCGATCCAGGTCAGCGAGCAATTTGTGTTGGGAAGGATTCGTCCGCGCAAAGACCACCAGCGCATGGAAGTCGCCACACGCTACGGCATCAGCAACAAGAAGCTGGTGCATGTGATCGGCGAGATGGAGCAGCACAGCGAACCGCCGCTGACCACCCTGGAGCTGGCGGAATCGATCAAGGTGACGCGGCGCCAGCTGGAGCGCCTGTTTCGGCTGCACCTGAACGACACACCGAGCAATTTCTATCTGCGGCTGAGGCTGGAAAAGGCCCGGCAGTTGTTGCGCCAGACCGACATGAGCGTGCTGGAAGTCAGCATCGCCTGCGGGTTTGAGTCACCGTCGTATTTCACCCGCAGCTACCGGGCACGGTTTGCCCGCTGTCCAAGGGAAGACCGGCGCACCGCCCAGGCCTGAGTGGTCGCACGCAAGACCAATGTGGGAGCCGGCCTGCCGGCGATGGCGGTGAGTCAGGCAATCGGGATGTCGGCAGTGCCGGCCTCATCGCTTGCAGGCAAGCTCCTACAGGTTCTGTGGTGTGCGGGGATCCAATGTGGGAGCCAGTCGGCAAGGTTAATTTTTCAGCAACGCCGCGCACGCCGTCCTGTACGCCTCATGCTGATACTTGTTCAGCGTCCCCGGCAGCTCGACGTTGTGCTTCTTGGCCTGGGCGTTGACGGTCTGCGGCGACAGCAGCGTCACCTCGCAGCCGTCCAGCAACTGGAACACGCCCTCGATCTTGAACGTGGTCGGCCCGCCGGCGAACTCGCCCTTCTTGCTGCGTTTCTTGATCGCGATCCGATCAATGGCGTTTTCCCGCACGAACGAAGCCACCTGCGCGGCAAATACTTTGACGTTGGCCGCCTCGTCGTCATCGTCCAGCACAATTTTCTTGGTGTTCAGAGCGACATGGCTCAGCGCCGGACCGTCGAGGGACGCCACGGCGATGATCGCTTCGCTGCCTTTGATTTCGATGCCGCAGATGTTCATGAGTTGACCTGATTGGTGGTGAAAAAGGTGCATTTCGCTAGGTGGTTTTTTCTGCCTAGCTATTGAGTAGCTTGTTAGGTTCGGCGATGCAGGTCCATCAACTGTTTTATTGTTTGGTGCATGGGCTGCAATTGCGAAATTTCAATCTGGAGTTTGAGCAGGCTGGCTTCTTTGATTTTTAGTTCAATATCGTTTGCAGCCTCATTTGGAAGCTGGATTTTTTTGTACCACCACTTGAAACCGAAATATGGGCAGCCAATTGCAAATACCACATATACCCACAGAATCCAAAGTGCCCCTGAGGCCTCAAAAATTTTGATATCTCTGCTTGTTTGACTTTTAAGGGTGTACTCAGTGCGCTTCATAGTTTCTTCGTGGTTTTTAAGAGCCTGCTCTAGAAATTTTCTTTCTTGATCCGGATTGAAGTTTTCCGGTACCCACTCTAGCTTGTTCTCTCCGGTGTCTTTTGTGTCAAGAGAGGCAAGCCTGCGAGTGATATCTAATTCAATATTTTTTGAAAAGTAGTAGTGCTGGTTGTCCCGTGACTCTTCGTCAAGCTTAAAGTTGATGTAGCCAAACCAGGCGAAGAGAAGTAGCAGCCCGAGTAAAAGCCAGAGTCCAAAAATGGCCATGAATTTATAAAGATTATCTGTAGGGGGCGATGGAAGCCATTGCATTGAGTGCACCGATCCTTGATGGGGTGTGAGTAACGCCCTAAATAACTGTCAATCGATGACGTAATGTCCGATTGGATTCAGCTTTTACTGACGTTACTTCCTATGCTTCGAATTTCACTCCTGCCCGATTGACTCCAGAAACTCCGACCGCTCGTCGCTCATCCGCGCCACGCAGTCGTTCTGCGCGATCTTGAACGCCTTGCTGCCTTCGGTGGCCGGGAAGGCCTCGACGGCGCAGTCGGCGTCGCGGGTCTTGAGCCATTGCTGTTGGGCGGCCTTGAGCTTGGCGCTGATGTCGGCCAGTTGCCCGGCGTTCTTGCCGTAGGCGGTCTGCATGCGCTCGTTCAGGCTCTTGTAGTTGTCCTTGAGCAGGTCTTCGGCGGTGGTGCGGCTGTAGGTGGAGCATTCCAGGGTCTGGACGTCGTTTTCCACCGCGTCGCACGGGTTGCTGTCGGACTCTTCGGCGGCGTGTGCGCCGGTCGCAATCAGGGCCAGGGCCAGGAAGATCGATTTCATTGGGGTCGCCGCTCTAATCCAGTGGTGTGTGCGAGATGCGCAAGATTCTGGCTCAAGCTCGCGGGCTTGAACAGGTGGCCGGTCGGGCCGGTCGGCGACCCTTTGTCGCGGATTGACGCTTTCGGTGATTCCCCTGTCGTTTTTGCACCGGAACGACCCGGGCCCTAGGCATATGCTGGCCCCAAAGCGCCGGCAGACGATTCGGCGCAGGAATCGCCAATAAGGGGACAGCCTGATGAGCCCAGCCGAACTACACGCCGACAGCATCGTTATCGACGGTCTGATCATTGCCAAATGGAACCGCGAGCTGTTCGAAGACATGCGCAAGGGCGGTCTGACGGCGGCCAACTGCACCGTGTCGGTGTGGGAGGGTTTTCAGGCCACGGTCAACAACATCGCCGCCAGCCAGAAGCTGATCCGCGAGAACAGCGACCTGGTGATGCCGGTGCGCACCACCGCCGACATCCGCAAGGCCAAGGAGCTGGGCAAGACCGGCATCCTCTTCGGCTTCCAGAACGCCCACGCCTATGAGGACCAGATCGGCTACGTCGAGGTGTTCAAGCAGCTGGGCGTGGGCATCGTGCAGATGTGCTACAACACCCAGAACCTGGTGGGCACCGGCTGCTACGAGCGCGACGGCGGCCTGTCGGGCTTCGGCCGCGAGATCGTCGCCGAGATGAACCGCGCCGGGGTGATGTGCGACCTGTCCCACGTCGGCTCCAAGACCAGCGAGGAAGTCATCCTCGAGTCGAAGAAGCCGGTCTGCTATTCCCACTGCCTGCCGTCGGGGCTCAAGGAGCACCCGCGCAACAAGTCCGATGCGGAGCTGAAGTTCATCGCCGACCACGGCGGCTTCGTCGGCGTGACCATGTTCGCGCCGTTCCTGGCCAAGGGCATCGACTCGACCATCGACGACTACGCCGAAGCCATCGAATACACCATGAACATCGTCGGCGAAGACGCCATCGGCATCGGCACCGACTTCACCCAGGGCCACGGCCAGGACTTCTTCGAGTACCTGACCCACGACAAGGGCTACGCCCGCCGCCTGACCAACTTCGGCAAGATCATCAACCCGCTGGGCATCCGCACCGTCGGCGAGTTCCCGAACCTGACCGAAACCCTGCTCAAGCGCGGCCACTCCGAGCGGGTGGTGCGCAAGATCATGGGCGAAAACTGGGTGAACGTCCTCAAGGACGTCTGGGGCGAGTAAGCCGCTTCCCGAATACTTTCCCCCGGCCGTCCGCGCCGGGGGCAACACCAAAATTTTTCTGGAGTTAAGTTTCCATGGCCAAGATCGCCCCGCAATTGCCAATCGAAGTCGACAGCGAGACCGGTGTCTGGACCTCCGACGCCCTGCCGATGCTGTACGTGCCGCGCCATTTCTTCGTCAACAACCACATGGGCATCGAGGAAGTGCTGGGCGCCGAAGCCTATGCCGAGATCCTCTACAAGGCCGGCTACAAGTCCGCCTGGCACTGGTGCGAGAAAGAAGCCGAATGCCACGGCCTGGAAGGCGTCGCGGTGTTCGAGCACTACATGAAGCGCCTGTCGCAGCGCGGCTGGGGCCTGTTCAAGATCCAGGACATCGACCTCGACAAGGGCACCGCCAGCGTCAAGCTCGAGCACTCGGCGTTCGTCTACGTGTACGGCAAGGTCGGGCGCAAGGTCGACTACATGTTCACCGGCTGGTTCGCCGGTGCGATGGACCAGATCCTCGCCGCCCGCGGCAGCAAGGTCCGCACCGTGGCCGAGCAGGTCTACGGCGGTTCCGAAGAAGGCCACGACGACGGCCTGTTCACCGTCAAGCCGTTGTAAGTCGAGGAATCCGCCATGGCTTTCGAAGCAATGTTCCAGCCGATCCAGATCGGCAAACTGACCATCCGCAACCGCGTGCTCAGCACCGCGCACGCCGAGGTCTATGCGACTGACGGGGGCATGACCACCGAGCGCTACGTCAAGTACTACGAAGAGAAAGCCAAGGGCGGCATCGGCCTGGCGATCTGCGGCGGTTCGTCGGTGGTGGCCATCGACAGCCCGCAGCAATGGTGGAGTTCGGTGAACCTGTCCACCGACCGGATCATCCCGCACTTCCAGAACCTGGCCGACGCCATGCACAAGCATGGCGCCAAGATCATGATCCAGATTACCCACATGGGCCGCCGTTCCCGCTGGGACGGCTACAACTGGCCGACCCTGATGTCGCCGTCGGGCATCCGCGAACCGGTGCACCGCGCCACCTGCAAAACGATTGAGCCGGAAGAGATCTGGCGGGTGATCGGCAACTACGCGCAAGCGGCTCGCCGGGCCAAGGCCGGCGGCCTGGACGGCGTCGAGCTGTCGGCGGTGCACCAGCACATGATCGACCAGTTCTGGAGCCCGCGGGTCAACAAGCGCACCGACGAATGGGGCGGCACCTTCGAGGGCCGCATGAAGTTCGGCCTGGAAGTGCTCAAGGCCGTGCGCGCCGAGGTCGGCGACGACTTCTGCGTGGGCATGCGCATCTGCGGCGACGAGTTCCACCCGGACGGCCTGTCCCACGAGGACATGAAGCAGATCGCCAAGTACTACGACGACACCGGCATGCTCGATTTCATCGGCGTGGTGGGCTCGGGCTGCGACACCCACAACACCCTGGCCAACGTGATCCCGAACATGAGCTACCCGCCGGAGCCGTTCCTGCACCTGGCGGCCGGGATCAAGGAAGTGGTCAAGGTACCGGTGCTGCACGCGCAGAACATCAAGGATCCGAACCAGGCCACGCGCATCCTCGAAGGCGGCTACGTGGACATGGTCGGCATGACCCGCGCCCACATCGCCGACCCGCACCTGATCGCCAAGATCAAGATGGGCCAGGTCGACCAGATCAAGCAGTGCGTGGGCGCCAACTACTGCATCGACCGCCAGTACCAGGGCCTGGACGTGCTGTGCATCCAGAACGCCGCGACCTCGCGCGAATACATGGGCGTGCCGCACATCATCGAGAAGTCCGCAGGGCCCAAGCGCAAGGTGGTGATCGTCGGTGCAGGCCCCGCCGGGATGGAAGCCGCCCGGGTGGCGGCCGAGCGCGGCCACGACGTGACCCTGTTCGAGAAGAAGGAATTCATCGGCGGCCAGATCACCACGGCGGCCAAGGCGCCGCAGCGTGACCAGATCGCCGGCATCACCCGTTGGTTCCAGCTGGAGCTGGCGCGCCTGAAGGTCGACCTGCGCCTGGGCGTGGCGGCGGATGCGCCGACCATCATGGACCTGCGCCCGGACATCGTGGTGCTCGCCGTCGGCGGCCATCCGTACCTGGAGCAGAACGAGCACTGGGGCGCCGCCGAAGGGCTGGTGGTCAGCAGCTGGGACGTGCTCGACGGCAAGGTCGCGCCGGGCAAGAACGTACTGGTCTACGACACCATCTGCGAGTTCACCGGGATGTCGGTCGCCGATTTCCTCGCCGACAAGGGCAGCCAGGTCGAGATCGTCACCGACGACATCAAGCCGGGCGTGGCCATCGGCGGCACGTCGTTCCCGACCTACTACCGCAGCATGTACCCCAAAGAAGTGATCATGACCGGCGACATGATGCTGGAGAAGGTCTACCGCGAGGGCGACAAGCTGGTGGCGGTGCTGGAGAACGAGTACACCGGCGCCAAAGAGGAGCGGGTGGTGGATCAGGTGGTCGTCGAGAACGGCGTGCGCCCGGACGAAGAAATCTACTACGCGCTCAAGGAAGGCTCGCGCAACAAGGGCCAGATCGACGTCGAGGCACTGTTCGCGATCCAGCCGCAGCCATCGCTGAGCCAGGCGGGGGACGGCTACCTGCTGTTCCGCATCGGCGACTGCGTGGCCCAGCGCAATACCCACGCCGCCATCTACGACGCCCTGCGTCTCTGCAAGGATTTTTGAGGGCAGCTTCAAGCTGCAGGCTGCAAGCGGCAAGATTGGGCGTAGCGCCATACTTTGCTTTTTCTTGCGGCTTGTAGCTCGTAGCTTGCGACTCACTTGAGGTGATTTCGCATGTTGAGCACTGTTCTTCCTATCCTGCTCGTCACCGCTGTTTTTCTTGCGGTGCTGGGCGCGTTGCGGCGGGTGGCCATGTGGCGCCGGGGCCGTGCCTCGAAGGTCGACCTGATCGGCGGCCTGTTCGCCATGCCCAAGCGCTACATGGTCGACCTGCACCACGTGGTGGCGCGGGACAAATACATCGCCAACACCCACGTCGCCACGGCGGGCGGGGCGGTGGCGTCCATCGTGCTGGCGATCCTGGTGCACGGCTTCGGCCTGCACAACCGCATCCTCGGCTACGCGCTGCTGCTGATGACGGCGGTGATGTTCGTCGGCGCGGTGTTCGTCTACCGCCGCCGGCTCGACCCTCCGTCGCGCCTGTCCAAGGGCCCGTGGATGCGCCTGCCGAAAAGCCTGCTGGCGTTCTCGGCCTCGTTCTTCCTGGTGACCTTGCCGGTGGCCGGCCTCCTGCCGGAAAACTTCGGCGGCTGGGTGCTGGCGGCCTTCCTGGGCGTCGGCGTGCTTTGGGGCGTGTCGGAGCTGTTCTTCGGCATGACCTGGGGCGGGCCGATGAAGCACGCCTTCGCCGGTGCCCTGCACCTGGCCTGGCACCGCCGCGCCGAACGCTTCGGCGGCGGTCGCTCCACCGGCCTCAAGCCGCTGGACCTCAACGATCCCGATGCGCCGCTGGGCGTGGAGAAACCGAAGGATTTCACCTGGAACCAATTGCTCGGCTTCGACGCCTGCGTGCAGTGCGGCAAGTGCGAAGCGGCGTGCCCGGCGTTCGCCGCCGGCCAGCCGTTGAACCCGAAGAAGCTGATCCAAGACATGGTCGTCGGCCTGGCCGGCGGCAGCGACGCGCAGTTCGCCGGCAGCCCGTATCCGGGCAAACCGGTCGGCGAGCATTCGGGCAATCCGCACCAGCCGATCGTCAACGGCCTGGTGGACGCCGAGACCCTGTGGTCGTGCACCACCTGCCGCGCCTGCGTCGAGGAGTGCCCGATGATGATCGAGCACGTCGATGCCATCGTCGACATGCGCCGTCACCTGACCCTGGAGAAGGGCGCGACCCCGAACAAGGGCGCTGAAGTCCTGGAGAACCTGATCGCCACCGACAACCCCGGCGGTTTCGCCCCGGGCGGACGGATGAACTGGGCGGCGGACCTGAACCTCGACGTGCTCGGCGAGAAGAAATCCACCGACGTGCTGTTCTGGGTCGGCGACGGCGCCTTCGACATGCGCAACCAGCGCACCCTGCGCGCCTTCGTCAAGGTGCTGAAGGCGGCGAAGATCGACTTCGCCGTGCTGGGCCTCGAAGAGCGCGACAGCGGCGACGTGGCCCGGCGCCTGGGCGACGAGGCGACGTTCCAGCTGCTCGCCAGGCGCAACATCCAGACCCTGGCCAAGTACCGCTTCAACCGCATCGTCACCTGCGACCCGCACAGCTTCCACGTGCTGAAGAACGAGTACGGCGCCCTCGACGGCAACTATCTGGTGCAGCACCACAGCACTTATATGGCGGAGCTGATCGGCAACGGCGCGCTGAACCTGGGCCAGCACAAGGGCGACAGCGTGACTTACCACGACCCGTGCTACCTGGGCCGCTACAACGGCGAGTACGAAGCGCCGCGCCAAGTGCTGCGGGCCCTGGGCATCGAGGTCAAGGAAATGCAACGTTCCGGCTTCCGTTCGCGCTGCTGCGGCGGCGGTGGCGGGGCGCCGATCACCGACATTCCGGGCAAGCAGCGGATCCCCGACATGCGCATGGAAGACATCCGCGAAACCGGCGCCGCGCTGGTGGCCGTGGGGTGCCCGCAGTGCACGGCGATGCTTGAAGGCGTGGTCGAACCGCGGCCGCTGATCAAGGACATCGCCGAGCTTGTGGCCGACGCGCTGCTGGAAGAGTCCGCCTCGGGCAAATCGGCCGCCCCGGCCAAACGTGAACCTGCGGAGGCCCACTGATGAGCGACATTATCCGCCGCGACCCGCGCGCAGAACGGATCGCCCGCAACCGCCTGCACCCGCTGCACGCGGCCATGCAACCGGCGCAGCACAGCTGGATGGGCCCCCACGGGATCGTCCGCAAGAACCCCCACGGCGTCGGCTTCATCGGCCCCAACGGCATCAAGCGCATCGACCGCAGCGGCGCCCAGCAGGGTGGGGCGGTCAAGCGTTCGGCCGCGGTGGACGTGCAATTGCCGCTGCACCAGGTGCCGACGCCGGCGTTCTACATCAGCGTGGTGCCGGACATGGTCGGCGGCCGCCTGAGCAGCCACGACCGCGATCTGCTGGGCCTGGCCCGTCAGTTGGCCGGTCAGGACGGCGCGGTGCTGGCCGTGGTGTTCGGCGAACACAAGGAAAGCGCTTTCGCCACAGCGGGCGTCGACCGCCTGCTGGTGCTCGACGGCGAGCAGTTCAGCGGTTATGCACCGGAGCAACGGGTGCAGGGCCTGCGGGCTGTGGATAACCAATTCGGCCCGCGCCATTGGCTGCTGCCGGACAGCCGCAGCGGCGGCGGTGAACTGGGCCGGCGCTTTGCCGCGGCACTGGGCGAACGCCCGGCGACGCGGGTGTGGCAAGTCAAGGATCAGGAATGCACCGGCCGGGCCGGGGCGGGCCTGCAAGACCTCGTCCGGCCGCTGGCGCGGTTGATCCTGGCCTCGGCCGAATGCGCCGAGCCGGTCAGCGAAACCCGTCACGAGGCCCTGCCGGTGGAGTTATCCACAAGCGTGGCCCGCAGCCTGTCGCGTATCGAGGATCTGGGCGCGGTGGCGGTGGATCCGGCGGCGATCCCGATGGCCGAGGCGGAGTTCATCTTCTCCGGCGGCAACGGGGTCAAGGACTGGGATCTTTTCCACAGGACGGCCGCCGCCCTCGGCGCCACCGAAGGCGCTTCGCGGGTGGCGGTGGACGACGGCTTCATGTCCCGCGACCGGCAGGTCGGCGCGTCCGGCACCTGGGTCACCGCGCGGGTATACGTGGCGGTGGGGATTTCCGGGGCGATCCAGCACCTGCAAGGCATCGGTGCCTGCGACAAGGTGGTGGCGATCAACCTCGACGCCGGCTGCGACATGATCAAGCGCGCCGACCTGTCGGTGATCGGCGAGAGCGCCGAGATCCTGCAGGCCTTGATCGCGGCGGTAGAGGCCTGGCGCAACGACGCCAAACGTGATGCGGCTTGAGGAAAGGGTCATGAACGCAAAAGTCATCAGTCTGGTTTCAATCGGCGCCCACCCGACCTCGGGCCGGCCGCGCCGCGCCGAGCAGGACGCCCGGGCCGTGGAGCTGGGCCTGCAACTGGCCGGGGACGGCCTGCAAGTGCTGCACGCCGGCGACATCGCCGAGCCGGCGCTGCGCGCCTACCTGGGCATGGGCCTTGAACAGATGCACGTGCTGGAGCAGCCGGCGGGGGCGGACGCGCTGCCGGCGCTGACCGACTACCTGCGCGGGGCCGGCGCCCAGGTGGTGCTGACCGGCAGCCAGGCGGAAACCGGCGAAGGGTCGGGGATGTTGCCGTTCCTGCTGGCCGAAGGGCTGGGCTGGCCGCTGGTGGTGGGGCTGGCGCAGGTCGAGTCGATCGACGGCGGCTCGGCGCTGGTGCTGCAGGCGTTGCCGCGCGGGCAGCGCCGGCGGCTGAAGGTGCGCCTGCCGTTTCTGGCCACTGTGGATAACGCTGCGCCCAAGCCCCGGCAAAGCGCCTACGGGCCGGCCCGGCGCGGTGTGCTGCAACCTGAAGATGTCGAAGTGGTGGACGACGGACTGTTGGCGGCGGCGACGCTGCAACCGGCCAAGCCGCGCCCGAAGCGGCTGAAGGTGATCAAGGCCAAGAGCGGCGCCGACCGGATGAAGGCCGCCACGGCCAAGGCCAGCGGCGGGGGCGGGCAGGTGCTCAAGGGCGTCAGCGCCCAGGCGGGGGCCGAGGCGATCCTCAAGCTGCTGATCGAGGAAGGTGTGGTTCGTTGAATCCCTTGGGGGCGCAGCGGCGCTCTCACCTGACGCTATCGCGGGCAAGCCCGCTCCCACAGTTTTTGCAGGTGAACACAGTATCTGTAGGCACCTTGGATTTCTGTGGGAGCGGGCTTGCCCGCGAAGAGGCCCCGACAGGCGCCACCGCTTCGCATGACACGCGCATCGCGGGCAGGTTTACTCACAATCCCTGTTGGCGATTCTGTGGATAACATGTTCGCCCCTCCCCAGACCCCGCGCCAATCAAGCCCTGCAGCCCTGCGATCAAAAAATGATCAGCGTAAGTCACGGTTTTTCCGGCCTTTTTTCCGAGACGGGCAGCGAAAGTTTCCCCCAATCTCTGTTGGCCCTTTTGTGGATAAGATGTTCGCTTACGGCTGAAAGCCCCGCAGAGCGTGGCCTGTAGGTGATTGATCAAAAAGTATCCAATCCGCTCGTCTCCGGCGTAAAACGTCCTCGACAGCCGGTTTATTCAACATCCTGAGCGTTTTTCCACAGCGACCGTCAAGTTACCCCCGAACTCTGTTGGCGCTTCTGTGGATAAGGTGTTTGCCACACGCTGGAAGCCAATGAACACGTGGCCTTCAAAGAATTGATCAAAAAGTGATCATTTGCCGCGTTCACGTATCGACTTGAAAAAGCCGCGATTTTTCTTGGGCAAACGGCCGTTTCCCTTTCAGGTTTTCCCCAGTTGTCCCCATTTGCTGTGGGTGGTCGTGTGGATAACTTGTTCGCCAAACCCCGAAAGCCCCGCCGGACTTAGTCCAAACGGCAATTGATCAGATTTCATACAGTTCTAAGGGCCTGCCTTGACTTAGATCCGGCGCCTGTCTTCACTCCAATGGCACAAGGACAGCCGTCACTTATCCACATCCGGTTCAGGGAGAACGCGTGATGGGTAGCCATTCACTCCCCCAGCCCTCCGATCCCTGTGTGTCCCGCATTGCGTGGCCGGCACCCCGGCCGCGCAAACGCACGCTGCGCCGCGCCGCCAACCAGCGCGCCCGTCTTTAGCGCCTTTGCGATGCCCACTGCCCAAACCGCTGTACTGCCGCCGGCAACGTCCGGAGGCCAGGTGCCGTTCGCCCCATGATCGCAGGCAGCCGCAGAGTTGCCCCGTCAGCCTGAGAGAGGAACCTACCCATGTCACGGATCGCAACGCCCATCAGTGAGATCAAGGAACACTACGACGTGATCGTCATCGGTTCGGGGTACGGCGGCGGCATCGCCGCCTCGCGCCTGTCCCGGGCCGGCAGGAAGGTCTGCCTGTTGGAGCGCGGCCGGGAAATCCGCCCCGGCGAGTACCCCAACACCATGATCGCCGCCACCGAAGAGCTGCAGGTGCACGACCCCGATGGCCACATCGGCTCGCGCACCGGGCTGTTCGACCTGCACGTCAACGCCCAGCAGAACGTGGTGGTCGGCTGCGGCCTGGGCGGCACATCGCTGATCAACGCCAACGTCTCGCTGGAGCCTGAGCCGGGCGTGTTCGAGGATCCGCGCTGGCCGCCGGAGGTGCGCGCGCACCGCGACACCCTGCTCAAGGACGGCTACGCCCGGGCCCGCGAGATGCTCAAGCCCAACCCTTACCCCGCCACCGCGCCGAACCTGCCCAAGCTCGACGCCAACAAGAAGTCCGCCGATTTCCTCAAGCAGGGCGCGCATTTCTACAAGCCGCCGATCAACGTGACCTTCGACAAGCTGCCCAACAACACCAACCATGTCGGCGTCGAGCAACTGCCGTGCAACCACTGCGGCGACTGCGTGTCGGGCTGCAACAACAAGGCCAAGAACACCACGCTGATGAACTACCTGCCGGACGCCTGGAACCACGGCGCGGAGATCTTCTGCCAGGCCGAAGTGCGGCACCTGGAGCGGGACGGCGACGGCTGGATCGTGCACTTCCAGTACCTGGACAGCGGCCGCGAGAAGTTCTCGGCGCCGACCCTGTTCGTCAAGGCCGACATCGTCGTGGTGTCCGCCGGCACCCTGGGTTCCACCGAGATCCTGCTGCGCTCGCGGGACAAGGGCCTGGTCATGTCCGGCCAACTGGGCGAGAACATGAGCGGCAACGGCGACATCCTCGGCTTCGGCCACAACTGCGAGCAGACCATCAACGGCATCGGCTTCGGCGCGCACTCGGCCAAGGAACTCAAGCCGGTGGGGCCGTGCATCACCTCGATCATCGACATGCGCACCGAAGGCGACGTCAGCAGCCGCATGGTCATCGAGGAGGGCTCGATCCCCGGTGCCCTGGGCCGGCCGATGGTGCCGGCCATGGCCGGGTTCGCCGAGGCGATCGGCAAGCCCACCGACGACAGCTTCAGCGGCAAGGTGAAATACAAGGAACGCGAAGCCGAAAGCTTCCTGCGCGGCCCGTACTACGGCGCGCTGCACAACATGCAGACCTACCTGATCATGAGCCACGACAGCGGCCAGGGGCGGATGGTGCTCGACAGCAAGGATCAGCTGCGCATCGACTGGCCCGGCGTCGGCGAGCAGGAGAACTTCAAGATCGGCAACGAGCGCCTGCACCAGAGCACCAAGGCCCTGGGCGGGATCTGGGTGGAGAACCCGATCTGGACCAAGCTGCTCAAGCACAGCATCGTGTCGGTGCACCCG
This sequence comes from Pseudomonas ekonensis, assembly GCF_019145435.1. NCBI lineage: Bacteria > Pseudomonadati > Pseudomonadota > Gammaproteobacteria > Pseudomonadales > Pseudomonadaceae > Pseudomonas > Pseudomonas ekonensis. The sequence goes on from NZ_JAHSTS010000003.1 coordinate 622,122, forward strand.
CTGGGCGGCTGCGTGATGGGCCAGGACGCGGCGCAAGGGGTGGTCAACCACAAGGGCCAGGTGTTCAGCGGCGCCAGCGGCACCGACGTCTACGCCAGCCTGTACGTGACCGACGGCGCGGTGATCCCGACCTCGCTGGCGGTCAATCCGCTGCTGACCATCTCCGCCGTGAGCGAGCGCAACATGGGCCTGCTGGCCGCCGACCGCGGCTGGCACATCGACTACACCTTGCCGTCGGCGCCGCGCAAGCAGGTGGCGCCGCCGACCCTCGGCGTGCAGTTCACCGAGACCATGAAAGGCTACTTCTCCCGGGCGTTCACCGCGGCGCAGAGCACGGACCTGAAGGTGTACGAGGCGGCGGCCAAGCGCGGCGAGGCGGACAACTCGCCGATCGACTTCACCCTGACCATCACCGCCAACGACCTCAACCGGATGATCAAGGAGCCGACGCACGCCGCGACGATCGTCGGCACGGTGATCGCCCCGGCGCTGTCGCCGCAGCCGCTGACCGCCAGCAACGGCGTGTTCAACCTGTTCGAGCAGTTCGAGCAGCAGGTCGACACCCGGCACATGAAGTACGACATGAAACTCACCGCCGAGGACGGCAACGACTACTTTTTCAGCGCGTTCAAGACCGTGCCGGAGGACAACGGCGTGCTGAACGTCTGGCACGACACCAGCACCCTCTACGTCACCCTGTACCGCGGACCGGACAAGTCCGGCGAGGTGATCGGTTCCGGGGTGATGCACATCAAGCCGGCGGACTTCGCCAAGCAGATGACCACCATGAAAGTGCTCAACGCGCGCAACGAGCGCGAGCGCATCGAGGGCCTGGCGCGGTTCGGCAAGTTCTTCGCCGGGATCCTCTGGGAGAGCTACGGCGGGGTGTTCGCCGGGGACATCTACTTCAACCCCGACGCGCCGCCGCGGCTGAAGCGGCCGCTGGACGCGCCGACCCCGGACGTGCATTTCTTCCCCACCGAGGACGGCGTCCAGCTGCGCCTGACCCGCTACCGGGCCGGCAGCAAGGGCCCGGTGATGCTGGTGCATGGGCTGGGCGTGGGCTCGAACATTTTTTCCACCGACACCATCCAGACCAACCTGCTGGAGTTCCTGTGCAAGCACGACTATGACGTGTGGCTGCTGGATTTCCGGGTGAGCATCCTGCTGCCGGCGAGCAAGAAGGAATGGAACGGCGACCAGATCGCCCAGTACGACTTCAAGGCCGCCATCGGCCAGATCCGCCGCGAGACCGGGGCCAAGGACGTGCAATGCGTGGTGCACTGCTACGGCGCGACCACGTTCTTCATGTCGCTCTTGGCCGGCCTGCAGGATGTGCGCTCGGTGGTCTGCTCGCAGATCGCCGCCGACACGGTGGTCGCCACCGCCACGGGGCTCAAGGCCGGGCTGCACCTGCCGGGCATGCTCGACGCCATCGGCGTCAAATCCCTCACGGCCTACGCCGACAGCAAGGAGAACTGGTTCAACAAGCTGTACGACAAGGCCCTCAACGGCTACGCCAGGATCGAGGCCCAGGGCTACTGCACCAACCCGGTGTGCCACCGCATCACGTTCATGTACGCCTCGCTGTACCGCCACGACACCTTGAACGAAACCCTGCACGAGAACCTGCATGAGCTGTTCGGCGAGTCGAACATGCAGACCTTCGAGCACCTGGCGCTGATCGTGCGCAAGGGCCACCTGGTGGACTTCAAGGGGCACGACGTGTACATGCCGCACTTCGAGCGGCTGAGCATGCCGATCTGCTTCATCAGCGGCGCCGACAACCAGTGCTACCTGCCGGAAAGCACGCTCAGGACCTACGAGCGGGTGTGCAAGGCGCACGGGCCGGAGCGCTACAGCCGGCATGTGGTGCCAGGCTACGGCCACATCGACTGCATGTTCGGCAAGAACGCCGTGGTGGACGTGTACCCGATCATCCTTGAACACCTGGAGAAGACCGCCCTCGGTTGATCTCAGACCGAGTCGACTGCATCGCTGGCGAGCCAGCTCCCACATTGGATGGTGCCAGGCACCGATCCTGTGAACGCCTCAGACCCTGTAGGAGCTGCGGCGCGACGACTCGACTTGCCAGCGATCGCGGTATGTCAGGCGCTACATCTCTGCGGTCTGCACAAGGAAATGGATGATATGGACAGCTATCTGCGCTGGTTTCAACGCTTCATCTGGCTCGGCATTCTGATGAACATGGTGTTCGCGATCCCGGCGCTGTTCGCGCCGGGGTTGCTGACGTCCGTGGTCGGCCTGCCGCCCCAGCTTTCCGACCCGTGGCTGGAGAACGCCGGGATGCTGCTGGTGGGCATCAGCGTGTTCTACATGCCGTCGGGCTTCAACGCGCCGCGCTATGTGGTGCATTCCTGGCTGTGCGTGCTGACGCGGCTGATCGCCGTGGCGTTCTGGATCTACCTGATCGACACCAGCAGCCAGGGCTCGGTGTTCGTGCCGATGCTGATGGGCGACCTGAGCTTCTTCCTGATCCTGGGCATCCTGCTGTACCTGGGCAGCGCCCCGGAGAACCGGCCGCTGCCGCTGCTGTGCGCCGGCTGGCGGGAATGGCGGGCGGGCTGGGCCCGGCGCTGGCAGAACCACGGGTTCAAGGTGGCCACGTTCGTGGTCGTGGCGCTGCTGGCGTTCATCGGCTACCAGACCTGGTACCAGATGCTGCGGGTGGTGCCGGAGCAGGAATACGCCTCCGACGAAGACCACTACAAGTACGCCGCCATCGGCCTGGGCATCGAGGCGCGGATCCCGTACTACCTGTTTTCCGTGCTGCCGCAGATGTGCCCCGAGAAAATGCCGAAACCCGGCGGCTGGGAAGTCTTCGGCTTCCTGTTCGAGAACGGCAAGGACCTGCCCATCGGCATGGCCAAGCGGCAGATCGGCTACCCCACCGTCGAGCCCAACTGCGCGCTGTGCCACACCGGCTCCTACCGGGCCAACGCCAGCGACGTGGCGACCAACGTGCCGAGCGCACCGGCCAACACCCTGCAGCTGCAGGCCTTCCAGTGGTTCGCCTACGATTGCGCCAGCGACCCGAAATTCACCACCGACGCGGTGATGGCGGCGATCAACGCCAAGTTCCAGCTGGGCTTCTTCGAGCGCCTCTACAACCGCTTCCTGATCATCCCGATGGCCAAGACCGCGCTGCTCAAGCAGAAGCAGGCCTACGCCTGGCAGAAACTGCGTCCGCAACAGGGCCCGGGGCGCACCGACACCTTCAACCCGACGAAGATGGTGGTGTTCGGCTTCCCGGACGACTCGACCATCGGCACCGTCGACCTGCCGCAGGTGTGGAACCAGAAGCCGCGCGAGTCGATGTACCTGCACTGGGACGGCAACAACAACAAGATCCACGAGCGCAACTACGCGGCGGCGATGGCCGTGGGCGCGACACCGCAGTCGGTGCTGCCGCCCAGCTTCAACCGCGTGACCAACTGGCTGCTGGGGCACAAGGCGCCGGCCTGGCCGTGGGCGCTGGATCAGGCCAAGGTCGCCCAGGGCAAGCCGGTCTGGGAAGCCAACTGCGCCGGTTGCCATGACTTCGGCCGCACCGACACCGGCCAGGTCACCACCAACATCGATCAGTTGGGCACCGACCCGCACCGCCTTGACTCGTTCACCACGGGGCTGGTCGCCGCGTTCCACACCTTCAAGAAACCGCCGTTCGACTTCGGCGCCTACCGCAAGACCCAGAGCTACAGCAACACGCCCACCGACGGCATCTGGCTGCGGGCGCCGTACCTGCACAACGGCTCGGTGCCGACCCTGTGGGACCTGCTGCAGCCGCCTGAGAAACGGCCGCAGGTGTTCTACACCGGTTCCGACGTCTACGACCCGGTCAACGTCGGCTTCGTCACCAGCGGCGCGCAGATGAAGGCCTCGGCGGACTTCAAGTACGACACGCGCCTGGAGGGCAACCACAACGGCGGCCACCTGTACGGCACGCAACTGTCGGACGTGGACAAGCGCGCCCTGATCGAATTCATGAAAACCCTGTGAACCCTTACGGATAGAGGATTTCGCCATGTCAGCGGTCGGTCATCTGAAGCACGAGTACGACAAGGTCAAGGTGCGCCTGCACGGCTTGCTCACGCGCATGGAAATGGCCTGGATGAAACTGGTCAGCGAACTGGAGCCCAAGGAGTTCGAGGCGATCATCACGCTGCTCAAGCGCGGCCACGATCAGGCGCAGTACGTGCTCAAGCACGGCGAGCTGCCGGACGACGAGCCGGCCGTGCCGTGGGAACTGGCCCACGGCTTGTCGATCCTGCGCATCGGCAACGCCACGCCGCTGCCGCAGTCCACCGATCAGTTGCAGACCCGCGTGCTCAAGGACGGCACGCTGCTGGGGTGCCGCAAATGGGAACTGCTGGATCTGCTGTGGAGCGAGGCGCTGCTCAAGTGGATCGAGAACCTGCGCCATCACGCGACCTTCGGCACCGACCCGGCCATGGTGAAAATGGAGCGCGACGTGACCCTGGCGATTGCCGGCGACTGGGGCACCGGGCCGTTCAACAGCCATGCGCCGGCGGTGTCGGTCGCCAACCAGATGCAGCTGGCCAATGCCGATTTCACCATTCACCTGGGGGATGTGTACTACGCCGGCACCCACTCCCAGGAAGACACCGACATGGCCGGCTGGCCGATGGGCACCCACGGCTCGTTCACGCTCAATTCCAACCACGAGATGTACAGCGGCGCCCACGGGTACTTCAAGGAACTGGCGCAGCGCTTCCCCGGGCAGCAGGGCACCAGCTATTTCGCGATGTACAACGATGACTGGCTGATCGTCGCGCTGGACACCGCGTATGCCTCGGACGTGATGAACCTGTACATGGACGGCACCCTGAACCAGCCGCAGATCGAGTGGATGAAAGGGCTGCCCAAACGCAAGAAGCTGATGGTGCTCAGTCACCACCAAGGCTTCGACATCACCGGGCACCACAAGACCGCGCTGTACCAACCGGTCTGCGATGCGCTGGGCCGCGAACCGGACTACTGGTATTGGGGGCATCTGCACAACGGCATCGTCTACGCGACCCAGGGCGGGCTGCATGCGCGCTGCGCCGGGCACGGAGCGATTCCGTACGGGGTGACCAGCCAGCTGGACGGGCATCCGCGGGTGCTGTTTTCCGAGACCAGGAATGCCCAGGACCCGTCGTACCCGCTGCGGGTGCTGAACGGTTATGCGAAGGTGCGGTTGGTGGGCGAGGAGATCTTCGAGGAGTTCATCGGTGAGGACGGCTCGGTGAGGTGGAAAAGCTAGCCACAAGTCACAAGTCACAAGTCACAAGCCACAAGCTACAAGCCACAAGCTACAAGCTACAAGCTACAAGCTACAAGCTACAAGCCACAAGCTACAAGCGGCGAGCCACAAGCCCTCTTGCCGCTTGCCGCTTGTGGCTGCTTTTATCCCTGCACCGGCACGCCCTTGAGGTACGGCGCAGGTTCGGCGCCGAGGTTGCTCAGCATGCGCTCGCTGTACCAGTCCACGAAGTTGACCACGCCGAACTCGTAGGTCTTGGAGTACGGGCCCGGCTGGTAGGCCGTGGAATTGATGCCGCGCTGGTTCTCTTCGGCCAGGCGGCGGTCCTGGTCGTTGGTGGCGTCCCAGACCTTGCGCATGCGCTCGACGTCATAGTCCACGCCCTCGACCGCGTCCTTGTGCACGATCCACTTGGTGGTGACCATCGTTTCCTGGGCGCTGATCGGCCACACGGTGAACACGATGATGTGGTCGCCCATGCAGTGGTTCCACGAGTGCGGCAGGTGCAGGATGCGCATCGAGCCCAGGTCCGGGTTCTTGATCCGGCCCATCAGTTTGGCGCAGCCCTGCTTGCCGTCCATGGTCATCGACACGGTGCCCTTGAGCAGCGGCATGCGCACGATGCGGTTGCGCAGGCCGAAGCTGGCGTGGGCGTAAGGGATCTTCTCGGCTTCCCAGGCGGCGGCGGAGGCGGCGACATGGTCCTTGAACGCCTGGTCGGCGCGGGGGTCGGTGACGTCGTCCCATTCCAGCAGGGTCTTGAGCAGCTCAGGGTGCGAGCCGTTGCAGTGGTAGCACTCGCGGTTGTTCTCCAGCACCAGTTTCCAGTTGGCCTTCTCCATCAAGGTGGTCTGCACCGCCACCTTGGTGTTCTCCATGTCGTAGGGTTCCATGTAGTGGTTCAGGGTCGACAGGAAGTCGTCGATGGCCGGCGGGTTCTCCGCCAGGCTGATGAAGATGTAGCCGCCGGCGGTCTTCACGTTCACCGGCTTGAGGCCGTACTGGTTCATGTCGAAGTCGGCGCCCATCTCGGTGCCGGCGAACAGCAGGCGGCCGTCCAGCTCGTAGGTCCACTGGTGGTAGTGGCAGACCAGTTTGGCGACCTTGCCCTTGTCGCTGGTGCACAGGCGCGAGCCGCGGTGGCGGCAGACGTTGTGGAACGCGTGCACCACGCCCTCGGCGCCGCGGATCACGATGATCGGGTTCTTGCCGATCTGCAGGGTCAGGTAGTTGCCCTTGGCCGGGATCTCGCAAGTCATGCCGGCGATCAGCCATTCCTTCTGGAAGATCTCCTGCATGTCGATGTCGAACAGGCGCTCGTCGCTGTAGAACGGCTGCGGCAGCGAGAAGGTGCGCTCGCGTTCCTGAAGCATTTGCGCGGTGGCCTTGCGTGCGGGTTCCAGCGGATCGCCCAGGCTCAGTTTTGCGGTGTCCATCGATTCGGTCCTCATGGCCATTCTGCGGGCCGGTGAAAGTGGCTGATCAGGTGTGCTGCGCAAGGTGCTGCAAATCGTCGTTATGTGGAGCCGAGTGTGGGGCCGGCGCAGCCCGCAACCTTATCCATGGGCGACATGGCGCAATCTGATTCCGACGCGCAAGCCCCGGTGGTTGGGGGCTGGTCGCGATAAGCATGTGAATGTCGCGGATAGGTAAACGCACGGTTGGCGCCATGCGCAGAATCGCCACATGAAGGCCGACCGTCGGCCGTGGAGAACAGCATGTCCAACAACTTCCTGAATCCGGTCACCACCCAGACCTGGGCCAATGGCCGGCACATAGTCCGTTGCGTCAAAGTCATCCAGGAAACCTGGGATGTGCGCACGTTCTGCTTCATGGCCGACCAGCCGATCATGTTCTTCTTCAAGCCGGGCCAGTTCGTGACCCTGGAGCTTGAGATCGACGGCCAGCCGATCATGCGTTCCTACACCATCTCCAGCTCGCCGTCGGTGCCCTACAGCTTCTCGGTGACCATCAAGCGCGTGCCGGGGGGCAAGGTCTCCAACTGGCTGCACGACACCCTGCACGAAGGCCAGGAGCTGGCGGTGCACGGGCCGGTCGGGCTGTTCAACGCCATCGACTTCCCGAGCCCGAAAGTGCTGTACCTGAGCGGCGGCGTGGGCATCACCCCGTGCATGTCCATGGCGCGCTGGTTCTACGACACCAACGGCAACGTCGACATGTCGTTCATCCACAGCGCCCGCTCGCCCAAGGACATCATCTACCACCGCGAGCTGGAGCACATGGCCTCGCGGATCGACAACTTCAGCCTGCACCTGATCTGCGAGAAGCACGGGCTGGGCGAGCCGTGGGCCGGCTACCGCGGCTACCTCAACCACAAGATGCTCGAACTGATGGTGCCGGACTTCCTCGAGCGCGAAGTGTTCTGCTGCGGCCCGACGCCGTACATGAACGCGGTCAAGCGCCTGCTGGAAAACGCCGGCTACGACATGAAGCGCTACCACGAGGAGTCCTTCGGCGCCACGCCGCCGGAAGCCCAGGCCGACGCCCAGGAACAGGCCGAACAGGCAGCGGAAGCGCCGGAGGTGGATGCGGCGGACCTGCACCTGGTGGAGTTCACCTCCTCGGACAAGAGCATCCGCGTGGCCCCGGGCGAAACCGTGCACGCGGCGGCGGCCAAGGTCGGCCTGATGATCCCCAAGGCCTGCGGCATGGGCATCTGCGGCACGTGCAAGGTGCTCAAGCTCGGCGGCGAGGTGGAGATGGACCATAACGGCGGGATCACCGAGGACGACGAGGCCGAGGGGTACATCCTGTCGTGCTGCAGCGTGCCGAAGGGGGATGTGCGGATTGAATACTGACCGGTGAGGCAACCGATCTGCAGCGTGGCGGATCGGTTGTTAATCATGGCGGCGGAACGGTCATTCCAGGGGCACGCCAAAAAACAGAGACAGCCAATGCAGAAGCAGTGCGGCGAAGAAGCTGTACAGGCATGTTCCTGCAAGTAACCGGGAGTCGTGCTGCTTGTTGCAGTCAGCAGCGAGCTGTGCAAGCGACAGAAGGCATGTCGATAACAGAAGCAGGACCGAGACCGGGAAAAATAGAGTCAGCCCTGTGAATTCGTGCCAAGGCACTTTGTGACTGAGATAGGGTATGGCGATTCTTTGTTCGTAAAGCGCACGTATCGCAATGGCGATCAGAGCCAGTGCGATCGTGAGGAAGACTATTACGAATCGAACCTGTGCCTTCGGTGACATTTTGCCTTGGCGCCGGGCGTGCCTGCGGCGAATTCCGTCTTTGGCTCTCTTTCGGTTAGTCATGGTTTTGGGTGTGTCACTCATATAGTCCTGATGATCATTGATTGGCCTCGTATATTTTCTCGGCGAACAGTTCTCCGCCTTTTTCGCCCAACATGCCTGCGGCGAGATTTCCGGCCCCCGCGATAAGAGCACTGCAGAGCAACGTGCCGACACCGCCTGTGGGAATGCCGACTCCAGCACAAATCGTCACGGTCGCACCGGCGGTCAAGATCCGGCTGGCAAGTGCACCCACACTTACGCCACCCAAGAAGCTTGCGGTCTCCGTGAATCTCACCTTTTCACATTCAGCGGCACTTCCATTTCTGCAAACATCCTGAATTTTCATGGCAGAGGCTCCGCCCCCCACGGCCGTGCCGATCCATCCGCCATGTTTGATGTGCTGCGACGCTTGGGTGACTGCGCGAACGTGAGTGGCATAACCGGGTACCTGACCGATGCCGCCAGCCCTTCTCCAGCGGTGAACCAGATGCGGGTGGTCGATGCCGAGTGCGATTTTGAGGTTTGGATAATCAGGGAGAGCAATGGCCTTTTTCGTGAATTGGGTGAGTTGCCCGTCCAGCCGTTTGAGCAATTCGGCACGCTGCTTTTTGAACGACTTCGAGTTCAGGCTGCCGTTGGTCTGGAGAGTCCGGGTATGCAAGGCCTCAATGTCTTTCAGCGTCGCTTTAAGGGTGTCCAGATGATTGGCTGCCATCGCAGTCCCCACGCCAATGACTTTCGACCCGTGTGAAAGCGTTTGTCTGATGACGTCATAGTGCTGCGCAAAAAAGTCCGCTTCCTCCATCGTCAACGGTTCCAGCGCCAAGCTGACGATGCGTGCGGTCTCCATCAGCAACGATTCCTCATAGGTGCACTGCTGATTGTCCGGATCGCTCAAAACAATCAGCGACCCGGCCTTCACCATGTCCTCCAGCGGATTCAGGCGTTTGAAGGTGGCGATGACATTGGGCTTGGGCGACGGGAACAGGCGCGCCTGAAGTGCCTCGGCGGGCAGGCTTTCGGGCACGATGTAGAACCCCGGCTCTTCAGGTGCCGGCGCCTCCTGCGGCCAGAGCTCGCTGGGGAAGAACCGCAGGTCGTTGACGGGGTGCGGGGAGGGGCCGGACATCGCTGCCGGGCGCGACACGTTCAGGTTCTGCCGGTGGACGGCCCGCAGCAACCGTTGCGGGTCGGAATGGGCTGCGGGCTGCGCGGACAACGGTCTGGCCCTCGCCGTGCGGGGGCTGCGCGACAGGGCGCGGGACTGGTTCAGCAAGTCCCGCTGTTCCTGCGCAAGGGCCAGGATCCCTTGCTCCGGGCTCAGGTGGCCGGCGGCCACTTCATCGGCGATGCGCTTGGCGTAGCGTGCGACCTGTTGGGTGAACCGCACGCGTGCCATGCCGAAAGCCAGATGGCGGGCGCCGCTGGTCAGGGCCTGGCCCAGCAAGCGGCCGGCGGCGTCCTGCACGTCACAGGGATCGGATGGCCGTGGGTTCAACCCGCTTCGCCCCACGAGGTGTAGCCGGTGGTGCCGGCAATGTGGTGCACCCAACTGATGCCGCGGTAACGGATGGCCAGCTGTTCCTGGGGCTGGGCGTCGTTCTGCAGGATGACGTGCGGCACATCCTGCGAGACCTCGGTGAGGAGCGCGCCGTCGAGGGCGATCGTATAGAACTTTTCCTGCTGGCCTTGGGGCGAGGTGCGATACAGGCTGATCGTGCACTCCAGCTCTTCGCTGTTCGAATGGGCCTGGGCCAGCAGCGGGGAGGATTTGTCCACCGCTTTGGTGACGATGACCGGTTGGTGGACGGCCTTGCCGAGGTTGTTGTCGCGGCGCATTTCATGGCTCAAGGCAAACACCATGATTTCGTCGGTATGGGCGGATTGGTATTTGTTGCCGACGGACTCGGGGGTCGAGCACCCCGCTGAAATGAGGCCTTGTGTCTTGCCGGTGATGGTCATGTAGGCAGGGTTCGCCATAGCCTTCGCTCCTTGAATGTGGAGCGGGCAGTCTATGAAGAACCCTGTTTACTTGATGTCGGACGAGGCGTAGTCCGATTCTGAAATCGCTCAGTCGATGAACAGGTCGGGCATCAGTTTGGCGTCGCTGTCCGGTTCGAAGCGGTAGTGGCCGAATTCGGTCGCGCCGTGTTCGCGCAGGATCTCCTCATCGATCAGCAGGCGCCCGGTGATCTGCCGCCCGCGGCTGCTCAGGATCGCATGGGCCGCATCCGCCATGATCGCCGGGGTGCGTGCATGTTTGAACGACTCGCGGTTGCCCAGCTGAAACTCGATGGCGGCGGTGGCGATCATGGTCTGCGGCCACAGGGAGTTGACGCTGATGCCATGGGCGGCGAATTCCTCGCTCATGCCCAGGGTGAGCATGCTCATGCCGTACTTGGTGACGGTGTAGGGGCTGTACTGGGCGAACCACTTGCTCGCCAGGTTCAGCGGCGGCGACAGGTTGAGGATGTGCCCGGCGGATTTCTTCAGGTAGGGCAGGGCGGCCTGGCTGCACAGCAGCACGGCGCGGGTGTTGATCTGGTGCATCAGGTCGAAGCGCTTGAGCTCGATGTGGGCGACACCCGTCAGCTTGATCGCCCCGGCGTTGTTCACCAGGGCATCGATGGCGCCGAAGCGCTCGTCGGCCTGGGCCAGCGCCTGGCGCACGGCGTCTTCGTCGCGCACATCCACTTGCAGGGCCAGCGCCTGACCGCCGGCCGCCTCGACTTCCCTGGCCACGCTGTGGATGGTGCCGGGCAGTTTCGGGTGGGGTTCGGCGCTCTTGGCCGCGATCACGATGTTGGCCCCGTCCTTCGCGGCCCGCAGCGCGATCTCGCGCCCGATGCCGCGGCTGGCGCCGGTGATGAACAGGGTCTTGCCTTTGAGGGACATGCGTTCGCTCCTGCTTGTTGTTATGTGAGCGGGAAGGCTCGACACACACTGTAGACCAGGCAGGAGGGCATGCAGGGGCGGGGGCTTGCGGCGAGGGAGCAGGCTCCCCCGCCGCAGGGGCGTGTTACGCGGACATCACCTCGCGGATGTCCCGGGCCAGCTCGCGCACCCGCTCTTCCTCGGTGTCCCACGAGCACATGAACCGCGCGCCGCCCTTGCCGATGAAGGTGTAGAAGCGCCAGCCACGGGCGGTCAGCGCGGCGAGGGCCGGCTCCGACAGTTGCAGGAACACGCCGTTGGCCTGCACCGGGAACATCAGCTCGACGCCCGGGATGTCGCTGACCAGTTCCGCCAGCAACTGCGCGCAGCGGTTGGCGTGGCGGGCGTACTTGAGCCAGGCGTCGTTCTCCAGGATGCCGACCCACGGCGCCGACAGGAAGCGCATCTTCGAGGCCAGTTGCCCGGCCTGCTTGCAGCGGTAGTCGAAGTCTTCGGCCAGTTCGTGGTTGAAGAACAGGATCGCCTCGCCGACCGCCATGCCGTTCTTCGTGCCGCCGAAGCACAGCACGTCGACGCCGGCCTTCCAGGTCAGGTCCGCCGGCGAGCAGCCCAGGAACGCGCAGGCGTTGGAGAACCTTGCGCCGTCCATGTGCAGGTTCAGGCCCAGTTCTTTGCAGGTGGCGCTGATGGCGCGCACTTCGTCCGGGGTGTAGACGCTGCCGACTTCGGTGGCCTGGGTCAGGGTCACGACGCGCGGCTTGGGGTAGTGGATGTCCTGGCGCTTGAGGGCGATTTCGCGGATCGAGGCCGGGGTCAGCTTGCCGTTCTCGGTGCCGGCGATCAGCAGCTTGGAGCCGTTGGAGAAGAACTCCGGCGCGCCGCACTCGTCGGTCTCGACGTGGGCGGTCTCCGAGCAGATCACGCTGTGGTAGCTCTGGCACATCGAGGCCAGGGCCAGGGAGTTGGCGGCGGTGCCGTTGAAGGCGAAGAACACTTCGCAGTCGGTCTCGAACAGCCTGCGGAAATGGTCCGAGGCGCGGGCCGTCCACTCGTCGTCGCCGTAGGCGCGCTGGTGGCCCTGGTTGGCCTGTTCCATGGCGGCCCAGGCCTCGGGGCAGATGCCGGAATAGTTGTCGCTGGCGAATTGTTGGCTCTTGTCGGTCATGGCCGGCTTCCGTGATCGGGGCACTTGTGGTGACCCGTTGGTCAATGAGGGTACGCACTGTACCGAAGATCGTCCGGGGCGCGCACGGGATGTCGCTTGCGGAACTGTACAGCGATGCCGTCCGCTTGTGCACCTGCCCCCTCTCAGTCATGCGGCGCCTGGGCCGACGCCATCGCGGGCAAGCCCGCTCGCGCAATGATCGGGGTTGTCTACCGCTGTTGTGCAGACCCGCGGGGCCTGTGGGAGCGGGCTTGCCCGCGATGGCGTCGGCGAAGCCGCCGCAGGACAGCCGCGAAACAGTTGTGCCCGCCGGCATCGCCAGGCGTCGGGTCTTGCGTCTGGCCCGCCGGTTTCGCGCCATGTCGTAAACGCGCCTTTGCGTGGCGCCCGTAGGCATTTGACGTGTCCGCACCGGTCATACCATCGCATCCAAAGGGCACCGCCGAAACGCCGGTGCCTGACCGAGACGAATGGCGCACAGACGCCGCTGGGAGAGACGCGATGTTCAGCAAGCAAGACCGGATCCAGGGTTACGACGATGCACTGCTGGCGGCGATGAATGCCGAGGAGCAACGTCAGGAAGATCACATCGAGCTGATCGCGTCCGAGAACTACACCAGCAAGCGCGTCATGGAGGCCCAGGGCAGCGGCCTGACCAACAAGTACGCCGAAGGCTATCCGGGCAAGCGCTACTACGGCGGCTGCGAGCACGTGGACAAGGTCGAGGCCCTGGCCATCGAGCGCGCCAAGCAACTGTTCGGCGCCGATTACGCCAACGTCCAGCCGCACTCCGGCTCCTCGGCCAACAGCGCCGTGTACCTGGCGCTGCTGCAGGCCGGCGACACTATCCTGGGCATGAGCCTGGCCCACGGCGGCCACCTGACCCACGGCGCCAAGGTGTCGTCCTCGGGCAAGCTGTACAACGCCGTGCAGTACGGCATCGACACCGCCACCGGCCTGATCGACTACGACGAAGTCGAGCGTCTGGCCGTCGAGCACAAGCCGAAGATGATCGTCGCCGGCTTCTCGGCCTACTCCAAGACCCTCGACTTCCCGCGCTTCCGCCAGATCGCCGACAAGGTCGGCGCGCTGCTGTTCGTCGACATGGCCCACGTGGCCGGTCTGGTGGCGGCGGGCCTGTACCCGAACCCGATCCCGTTCGCCGATGTGGTCACCACCACCACCCACAAGACCCTGCGCGGCCCGCGCGGCGGCCTGATCCTGGCCAAGGCCAACGAAGAGATCGAGAAGAAACTCAACGCCGCCGTGTTCCCCGGTGCCCAGGGCGGTCCGCTGATGCACGTCATCGCCGCCAAGGCCGTGTGCTTCAAGGAAGCGCTGGAGCCCGGCTTCAAGGCCTACCAGCGGCAGGTGATCGAGAACGCCCAGGCGATGGCGGGCGTATTCGTCAAACGTGGCTACGATGTAGTGTCCGGCGGCACCGACAACCATCTGTTCCTGGTCAGCCTGATCCGTCAGGGCCTCACCGGCAAGGACGCGGATGCGGCGCTGGGCCGTGCCCACATCACCGTGAACAAGAACGCCGTGCCGAACGACCCGCAGTCGCCGTTCGTCACTTCGGGCCTGCGCATCGGCACCCCGGCGGTGACCACCCGCGGCTTCAAGGTGACCCAGTGCGTGACGCTGGCCGGCTGGATCTGCGACATCCTCGACAACCTCGGCGACGCCGACGTCGAGGCCAACGTCGCCCAGCAGGTTTCGGCCCTGTGCGCTGACTTCCCGGTTTATCGCTGAGCGGTTCTGGAGTAATGACTATGCAACGCTATTCGGGCTTCGGCCTCTTCAAGCACTCCCTCAGCCACCATGAGAACTGGCAGCGCATGTGGCGCACGCCGACCCCGAAAAAGGTCTACGACGTGGTCATCGTCGGCGGCGGCGGGCACGGCCTGGCGACCGCCTACTACCTGGCCAAGGAGCACGGCATCACCAACGTGGCCGTGGTCGAGAAGGGCTGGCTGGGCGGCGGCAACACCGCCCGCAACACCACCATCGTGCGTTCCAACTACCTGTGGGACGAATCGGCGCACCTGTACGAGCACGCGATGAAACTGTGGGAAGGCCTGTCCCAGGACCTGAACTACAACGTGATGTTCTCCCAGCGCGGCGTCTACAACCTGTGCCACACCCTGCAGGACATCCGCGACTCCGAGCGCCGGGTCAGCGCCAACCGCCTCAACGGCATCGACGGCGAACTGCTCGACGCCAAACAGGTGGCGGACGAGATCCCGTACCTGGACTGCTCCAGGAACACCCGCTACCCGGTGATGGGCGCCACCGTCCAGCGCCGCGGCGGCGTGGCCCGCCACGATGCCGTGGCCTGGGGCTTCGCCCGTGCGGCCGACGCCCTGGGCGTGGACCTGATCCAGCAGACCGAAGTGATCGGTTTCCGCAAGGAAAACGGCGTGTGCATCGGCGTTGAGACCAACAAGGGCTTCATCGGCGCCAAGCGCGTCGGCGTGGTCACCGCCGGCAACTCCGGCCACATGGCCAGGCTCGCCGGCTTCCGCCTGCCGCTCGAATCCCACCCGCTGCAGGCGCTGGTGTCCGAGCCGATCAAGCCGATCATCGACAGCGTGATCATGTCCAACGCCGTGCACGGCTACATCAGCCAGTCCGACAAGGGCGACCTTGTGATCGGCGCCGGCATCGACGGCTACAACGGCTACGGCCAGCGCGGTTCGTACCCGGTGATCGAGCACACCATCCAGGCCATCGTCGAGATGTTCCCGGTGCTGTCCCGCGTGCGCATGAACCGCCAGTGGGGCGGCATCGTCGACACCACCCCGGACGCCTGCCCGATCATCTCGAAAACCCCGGTGCCGAACATGTTCTTCAACTGCGGCTGGGGCACCGGCGGCTTCAAGGCCACCCCGGGCTCGGGCAACGTGTTCGCCGCCAGCCTGGCCAAGGGCGAGATGCACCCGCTGGCCGCTCCGTTTTCCATCGACCGCTTCCACAGCGGCGCCCTCATCGACGAACACGGCGCCGCCGCCGTCGCCCACTAACAGGAGACTTCACCATGTTGCACATCTTCTGTCCTCACTGCGGCGAACTGCGCTCCGAAGAGGAATTCCATGCATCCGGCCAGGCGCACATCCCGCGTCCGCTGGATCCGAACGCCTGCACCGACGAGCAGTGGGGCGACTACATGTTCTTCCGCGACAACCCGCGCGGCCTGCACCATGAGCTGTGGGACCACGTCGCCGGTTGCCGCCAGTACTTCAACGTCACCCGCGACACCGTGACCTACGAGATCCTCGAAACCTACAAGATCGGCGCCAAGCCGCAATTCACCGACAAGGCCGACAGTCCGAAAGCGGCCGCTCAGGCTCTGGGAGAGAAGGTATGAGCCAGATCAATCGCCTGTCCAACGGTGGACGGATCGACCGCAACAAAGTGCTGAGCTTCACCTTCAACGGTCAGGGCTACAAGGGCTTCGAGGGCGACTCCCTGGCGTCGGCGCTGCTCGCCAACGGCGTCGACATCATCGGCCGCAGCTTCAAGTATTCCCGTCCGCGCGGCATCTTCGCCGCCGGGGCCGAAGAGCCGAACGCGGTGCTGCAGATCGGCGCCACCGAAGCCACCCAGATCCCCAACGTGCGCGCCACCCAACAGGCGCTGTACCAGGGCCTGGTCGCCACCAGCACCAACGGCTGGCCGAGCGTGAACAACGACATGATGGGGATCCTCGGCAAGGTCGGCGGCAAGCTGATGCCGCCGGGCTTCTACTACAAGACGTTCATGTATCCGCAGTCGTTCTGGATGACCTACGAGAAGTACATCCGCAAGGCCGCCGGCCTCGGCCGCTCGCCGACCGAGAACGATCCGGACAGCTACGACTACATGAACCAGCACTGCGACGTGCTGGTCGTCGGCGCCGGCCCCGCAGGCCTGGCCGCCGCGCTGGCCGCCGCGCGCAGCGGCGCCCGGGTGATCCTGGCCGACGAACAGGAAGAGTTCGGCGGCAGCCTGCTCGACTCCCGCGAAAGCCTCGACGGCAAGCCGGCCGTGGAGTGGGTCGCCGGCGTCATCGCCGAGCTGAAGAACACTCCGGACGTGCTGCTGTTGCCGCGCGCCACGGTCAACGGCTACCACGACCACAACTTCCTGACCATCCACGAGCGCCTCACCGACCACCTCGGCGACCGCGCGCCGATCGGCCAGGTGCGCCAGCGCATCCACCGGGTGCGCGCCAAGCGCGTGGTGCTGGCCACCGGCGCCCACGAGCGTCCGTTGGTCTACGGCAACAACGACGTGCCCGGCAACATGCTGGCCGGCGCGGTCTCGACCTACGTGCGCCGCTACGGCGTGGCGCCGGGCAAGAAACTCGTCCTGAGCACCAACAACGACCACGCCTACCGCGTGGCGCTGGACTGGCTCGACGCCAGCCTGCAAGTGGTGGCCATCGCCGACGCCCGCAGCAACCCCCGCGGTGCGCTGGTGGAAGAGGCCCGCGCCAAAGGCATCCGCATCCTCACCGGCAGCGCCGTGATCGAGGCCCGGGGCAGCAAGCGCGTCACCGCCGCCCGCGTGGCCGCCATTGACGTGAAAGCCCATGCCGTGACCAGTCCCGGCGAATGGCTGGACTGCGACGTGATCGCCAGCTCCGGCGGCTACAGCCCGGTGGTTCACCTGGCCTCGCACCTGGGCGGCAAGCCGGTCTGGCGTGACGACATCCTCGGCTTCGTGCCGGGCGAAGCGCCGCAGAAACGCGTGTGCGTCGGTGGCATCAACGGCGTTTACGGCCTCGGCGATTCGCTGGCCGACGGATTCGAAGGCGGCGCCCGCGCCGCCAGCGAGGCCGGTTTCACAGTGGTCGAAGGCACCTTGCCCAAGGCCCTGAGCCGTCTCGAGGAAGCGACCCTGGCGCTGTTCCAGGTGCCCCACGAGAAAGGCACCGCCCGTGCGCCGAAGCAGTTCGTCGACCTGCAGAACGACGTGACCGCCGCCGCCATTGAGCTTGCGACCCGCGAGGGCTTCGAGTCGGTCGAGCACGTCAAGCGCTATACCGCGCTGGGCTTCGGCACCGACCAGGGCAAGCTGGGCAACATCAACGGCCTGGCCATCGCCGCCCGCTCGATGAACATCACCATCCCGCAGATGGGCACCACGATGTTCCGTCCGAACTACACGCCGATCACCTTCGGCGCCGTGGCCGGCCGGCACTGCGGGCACCTCTTCGAGCCGGTGCGCTTCACCGCGCTGCACGCCTGGCACCTGAAGAACGGCGCCGAGTTCGAGGACGTCGGCCAGTGGAAACGTCCTTGGTACTTCCCCAAGAACGGCGAAGACATGCACGCGGCGGTCAAGCGCGAGTGCAAGGCCGTGCGCGACAGCGTCGGCCTGCTGGACGCCTCGACCCTGGGCAAGATCGATATCCAGGGCCCGGACGCCCGTGAGTTCCTCAACCGCGTGTACACCAACGCCTGGACCAAGCTCGACGTGGGCAAGGCCCGCTACGGCCTGATGTGCAAGGAAGACGGCATGGTCTTCGACGACGGCGTGACGGCGTGCCTGGCCGACAACCATTTCGTCATGACCACCACCACCGGCGGCGCGGCCCGGGTGCTGCAGTGGCTGGAGCTGTACCACCAGACCGAATGGCCGGACATGAAGGTGTACTTCACCTCCGTCACCGACCACTGGGCGACCATGACCCTGTCGGGCCCCAACAGCCGCAAGCTGCTGAGCGAAGTCACCGACATCGACCTGGACCGCGACGGCTTCCCGTTCATGACCTGGAAGGAAGGCCTGGTCGGCGGCGTGCCGGCCCGGGTGTTCCGGATCTCGTTCACCGGCGAGCTGTCGTACGAAGTCAACGTGCAGGCCGACTACGCCATGGGCGTGCTGGAAAAGATCGTCGAGGCCGGCAAGAAGTACAACCTGACCCCGTACGGCACCGAGACCATGCACGTGCTGCGGGCCGAGAAGGGCTTCATCATCGTCGGCCAGGACACCGACGGCTCGATGACCCCGGACGACCTGAACATGGGCTGGTGCGTCGGCCGCACCAAACCGTTCTCGTGGATCGGCCAGCGCGGCATGAACCGTGAGGATTGCGTGCGCGACCAGCGCAAGCAACTGGTGGGCCTCAAGCCGATCGATCCGAACCAATGGCTGCCGGAAGGCGCGCAACTGGTGTTCAACACCAAGCAGGCGATCCCGATGACCATGGTCGGCCACGTGACCTCCAGCTACGCGCACAACTCCCTGGGCTATTCGTTTGCCATGGGAGTGGTCAAGGGCGGCCTCAAGCGCCTGGGCGAGCGGGTGTTCGCGCCGTTGGCCGATGGCCGCGTGATCGAGGCGGAAATCGTTTCTTCGGTGTTCTTCGATCCCAAAGGCGATCGCCAGAACATTTGAGACACCACAGTCCCTGCGGGAGCGGGCTTGTCGGCCCGCGGCATCGCCGCGATAGCGTCAGACCGACACACCGCTATCGCTGGCAAGCCAGCTCCCACAGGAACACAGAATTCAGAAAGGGTGCTTTATGACCGCAGCCAACGTGTACCAACAACGCCCGACCACCGGGGCCAAGGCCGAGTCGTCGCTGCATCATGCCGACCTCGCCGGGCTGGTGGGCAAGGGCCGCAAGAACGCCGGCGTGACCGTGCGCGAAAAGAAACTCCTCGGCCACCTGACCCTGCGCGGCGACGGCCATGACGCGGCTTTCGCCGCCGGCGTGCACAAGGCCCTGGGCATCGAACTGCCGGGCGCCCTGAGCGTCATCGTCAAGGGCGAGACCAGCCTGCAATGGATGGGCCCCGACGAGTGGCTGCTGATCGTGCCGGGCGGCGAAGAGTTCGCCGCCGAGCAGAAGCTGCGCGAAGCGCTGGGCGACCTGCACATCGCCATCGTCAACGTCAGCGGCGGCCAGCAACTGCTCGAACTGAGCGGGCCGAACGTGCGCCAGGTGCTGATGAAGTCCACCAGCTACGACGTGCACCCGAACAGCTTCCCGGTGGGCAAGGCGGTCGGCACGGTGTTCGCCAAGTCGCAGCTGATGATCCGCCACACCGCCGAAGACACCTGGGAGCTTTTGATCCGCCGCAGCTTCTCGGACTACTGGTGGCTGTGGCTGCAGGATGCCGCCGCCGAATACGGCCTGAGCGTCCAGGCCTGACAGTGAAGGTTTTTCGTGGCGAGGGAGCCCGCTCCCGCTCGGCTGCGAAGCCGTCGCAAGCGCTGCAAACGCATTCTTTCCGGAAGAACGCGGACGCCGGTCTTGGGCGTGCTTCACAACCCGGCGGGAGCAAGCTCCCTCGCCACGGCGCTCGACCTGATCACAGATGTCGCAAAAGGAGTCACCCGTTATGAGCCGCGCCCCGGATACATGGATTCTGACCGCCGACTGCCCCAGCGTCCTCGGCACCGTGGACGCGGTCACGCGTTTTCTCTACGAGCAGGGCTGCTACGTCACCGAGCACCATTCGTTCGATGACCGGCTCTCGGGCCGGTTCTTCATCCGCGTGGAATTCCGCCAGCCCGACGGCTTCGACGAGCAGTCGTTCCGCGCCGGCCTCGCCGAGCGCGGCCAGGCCTTCGGCATGGTCTTCGAGCTGACGGCGCCGAACTACCGGCCAAAAGTGGTGATCATGGTCTCCAAGGCCGACCACTGCCTCAACGACCTGCTCTACCGCCAGCGCATCGGCCAGTTGTCGATGGACGTGGCGGCGGTGGTGTCCAACCACCCGGACCTCAAGCCGCTGGCCGACTGGCACCAGATTCCCTACTACCACTTCCCCCTCGACCCCAACGACAAGCCGGCCCAGGAGCGCCAGGTGTGGCAGGTGATCGAGGAGGCCGGCGCTGAGCTGGTGATCCTCGCCCGCTACATGCAGGTGCTGTCGCCGGAGCTGTGCCGCAAGCTCGACGGCAAGGCGATCAACATCCACCACTCGCTGCTGCCGGGCTTCAAGGGCGCCAAGCCGTACCACCAGGCCTACAACAAGGGCGTGAAGCTGGTCGGCGCCACGGCGCACTACATCAACAACGACCTGGACGAGGGGCCGATCATCGCCCAGGGCGTCGAGGCGGTGGACCACAGCCATTACCCCGAGGACCTGATCGCCAAGGGGCGTGATATCGAAGGCCTGACGTTGGCCCGGGCCGTGGGGTATCACATCGAGCGGAGGGTGTTCCTCAACGCCAACCGCACGGTCGTCCTTTAGATTCAAGCTTCAAGCCGCAAGAAAGCGGCATGTACACTTCTTGCGGTTTATGGCTTGCCGCTCGAAGCTCGATCCACTCTCTACCCAACAACAAATATAGAGGTGACGGCATGTCTGGCAATCGTGGTGTGGTGTATCTCGGCGCTGGCAAGGTCGAAGTGCAGAAGATCGACTATCCGAAAATGCAGGATCCGCGCGGCAGGAAGATCGAGCACGGTGTCATCCTGCGTGTGGTTTCCACCAACATCTGCGGCTCCGACCAGCACATGGTGCGCGGTCGCACCACCGCCCAGGTCGGGCTGGTGTTGGGCCATGAGATCACCGGCGAGGTGATCGAGAAGGGCAGCGACGTCGAGAGCCTGAAGATCGGCGACCTGGTGTCCGTTCCGTTCAACGTGGCTTGCGGGCGCTGCCGTTCCTGCAAGGAACAGCACACCGGCGTCTGCCTGACCGTCAACCCGGCCCGCGCCGGCGGTGCCTACGGCTACGTCGACATGGGCGACTGGACCGGCGGCCAGGCCGAGTACGTGCTGGTGCCGTACGCCGACTTCAACCTGCTGAAGCTGCCGGACCGCGACAAGGCCATGGAGAAGATCCGCGACCTGACGTGCCTCTCCGACATCCTGCCGACCGGCTACCACGGCGCGGTGACCGCCGGCGTAGGCCCGGGCAGCACCGTGTACATCGCCGGCGCCGGCCCCGTCGGCCTGGCTTCGGCCGCCTCGGCGCGCCTGCTGGGCGCGGCGGTGGTGATCGTCGGCGACGTCAACCCGATCCGCCTGGCCCACGCCAAGGCCCAGGGTTTCGAGATCGTCGACCTGTCCAAGGACGCGCCGCTGCACGAGCAGATCGCCGCGCTGCTGGGCGAGCCGGAAGTCGATTGCGCGGTTGACTGCGTGGGCTTCGAAGCCCGTGGTCATGGCCATGACGGCGTGAAGCACGAGGCCCCGGCCACCGTGCTCAACTCGCTGATGGGCGTGGTGCGGGTGGCCGGCAAGATCGGCATCCCGGGCCTGTACGTGACCGAGGATCCGGGCGCGGTGGACGCGGCGGCGAAGATGGGCAGCCTGAGCATCCGCTTCGGCCTGGGCTGGGCCAAGTCCCACAGCTTCCACACAGGGCAAACCCCGGTGATGAAGTACAACCGCCAACTGATGCAGGCGATCATGTGGGACCGCATCAACATCGCCGAGGTGGTGGGCGTGCAGGTCATCAGCCTCGACCAGGCGCCGGAAGGCTACGGCGAGTTCGATGCCGGCGTGCCGAAGAAGTTTGTGATCGATCCGCACAAGCTGTTCAGCGCGGCCTGAGGCCGGGTGACAAAAAAGGGCAACCATCAGGTTGCCCTTTTTCAGCCCATTATTTGAATGAGCATTTCGTGGCGTCACCGTCAGTGACGGCGCAATCATCACCTTTCCAGCCGCTTCCGGTAGCCTGCACCGGCACGCCGAGCCTCAGGCTGGACGTTGCCCCCTGATCCTCCGTGCCCTCATACCGACAGATGACCACCGAGCTGGCTGCGTCCTTGTCCTTGAGGCGTGCAGAGCTGAATATCAGATCCTCGCCACCCCCCGAGGAGGTATACGAGAGTGTCGGGCAGGTCGCTGCATTAGCGGCGCCCATCATTGCAATGGAAGTCAAAACCCCCGCGAATATCGTCAGTTTCATCACCGGTACTCCCTTACGTGTCTGGAGTCACGATATTCCCGGTAGAGCGGCTGATCGCCTACTGTCAGCTCTGACAGGTCGCTATATTTTTTCGCTATTACGCAATCATCCTCCGGCTGGCCTGCTTATCACGCCAGCATTCAAGTTGATCGTCAGTCGACTCTGCCTTCACGTTTCTTGGACGTTGGTGTGGTGAAAATGGATGCGTTGCGCTGGAACATGCCGGCGGCTACCCGGTCAAACCGGCAGTCTCGCCGCCCGCAGGGCGGCTTTCATGCCACAAGAGGATGTCTGAATGAAGATTTCACGCGGTTTTGCCCTGGCATCGCTCCTGACCCTGGCGGCCGGCCCGGTGTTTGCGGGTTTCAGCCTGAACGACGTGGCCGGTGCGGTAGCGGGCATGCAGGGTGGTGACAAGGCGGCGGCAGCAGCGCCGACCTCGGAAACCGCCGGCCTGTTGAGTGCGCTGAGTGCGCTGAACGTCACGCCGCAGCAAGCGGTCGGCGGCACCAGCGCCATGCTGGGACTGGCGAAAAACCAGCTCAGCAACACGGACTATTCGCAGTTGGCCAAGGATGTGCCGGGGATCGACAAACTTTCCGGTGGCGGCGGCAATCTGGCGGCGTTGAGCGGGTTGCTCGGATCGTCCGGCAAATCCGCCGGACTGGAAAACGCCCTGGGCAACGTCAAGGACACCAATGACCTGAACAATGCCTTCGGCGCGTTGGGCATGGACAGCGGCATGGTCGGCCAGTTTGCCCCGATACTGCTGCAATACCTCGGTCAGCAGGGCGTCGGCGGCCCGCTGCTGCAAAGCCTGGGCAACATCTGGGGCGCCGGCGCCGGCAGTTGAGTCAGCGGCGTTCGTCCTTCAGCTCGGCGATGCGCCGATCCTTCAAGGTCCAGAGCTGGTTGACCCAGCCCTGGACCTTTTCGCGAAAGGCCGGATCGTTCTCGTAGTCGCCCTGCCACAGGGCCGGATCCAGCTCGCGGGTCTGGATGTCGACGATCACGCGGGGCACGTTGCCGCTGATCAGGTCCCAGAACCCGGGAATCTTCTCTTGCGGGTACACCACGGTCACGTCGAGGATCGCATCCAGCTGCTCGCCCATCGCCGCCAGCACGAACGCCACGCCGCCGGCCTTGGGCTTGAGCAGGTGGCTGAACGGCGATTGCTGCTGGGCGCTCTTGGCCGCCGTGAAGCGTGTGCCTTCCAGGTAATTGACCACGGTCACCGGCTGGCGCTTGAACAGTTCGCACGCGGCCTTGGTGATCTCCAGGTCCTTGCCGGCCAGTTCCGGGTGCCTGGCCAGGAACGCCTTGGTGTAGCGCTTCATGAACGGGTAGTCCAGCGCCCACCAGGCCAGGCCCAGGAACGGCACCCAGATCAGCTCTTTCTTGAGGAAGAACTTGAAGAACGGCGTGCGCCGGTTGAGGGTCTGGATCAGCGCCGGGATGTCGACCCAGGACTGGTGGTTGCTGACCACCAGGTACGAGGTGTCGCCACGCAGGTCGTCGCCGCCGCGGATGTCCCACTGCGTGGGGATGCACAGGCGGAAGATCAGCTTGTCGATCTCCGCCCAGGTCTCGGCGATCCACA
Source organism: Pseudomonas ekonensis (assembly GCF_019145435.1). Classification (NCBI taxonomy): domain Bacteria; kingdom Pseudomonadati; phylum Pseudomonadota; class Gammaproteobacteria; order Pseudomonadales; family Pseudomonadaceae; genus Pseudomonas; species Pseudomonas ekonensis. The sequence continues at coordinate 646,186 of NZ_JAHSTS010000003.1, forward strand.
TCACCGCCCCCGAGGCGACGTCGCGCAGACGTCCCGGCAGGATCAGCTTGAGCAAGGCGAACACCATCAGCGGGCCGAACAGCGCCAGGGTGTTGAGCAACAGCAGCAGGGTGACGAGACAGCCGGTGAGCAGGCGGCGCATAAGCGACTCTATGAAAGCGGATGGGCGCGCCATGATAAGTGGCTTCGGGCGACAGGCCAAATCGTCGGTGACAAATGTTTCACCTGTGCGCGGGTAGGGTTGATCCATTGTGGCGAGGGCGCCGCCCCGCCGGTTGCGCAGCTAGCGCAGTCCCGGCGCCAGCCAGCGCCTTCGCCGCAGAGGCCGGCGCGCGATCAACTATTGTGATTTTCAGCGGTCTAGACTTCGGCGTCTGACGCCCCCCATTTCCCAAGGAAGCCCTCTACGTGAAATCCCTCCTTGCATTGCTTTCCCTGGCGGCCCTGCCGGTCATGGCCGCCGAACCGACCCTGTACGGGCGCTACGAGTACATCGCGCTGCCGGAGATCGGCGGCGAGGTGCTCAAGGCCAAGATGGACACCGGTGCGCTGACCGCGTCGCTGTCGGCCAAGGACATCGAAACCTTCACCCGCGACGGCGAGGACTGGGTGCGTTTCCGTCTGGCCACCAAAGGCGCCGGCAACCAGGTCTTCGAGCACAAGGTGGCGCGGATCAGCAAGATCAAGAGCCGTTCCGACGAGGAAGACGAAGACCGTGAAGGCGCCGAAGTCGCCAAGCGCCCGGTGGTCGACCTGGAGCTGTGCCTGGGCAACGTCAAGCGCACCGTGGAGGTCAACCTGACCGACCGCAGCAACTTCAACTACCCGTTGCTGATCGGCGCCAAGGCCTTGCGCGAGTTCGGCGCGGCGGTGAACCCGGCGCGGCGCTTCACCGCCGACAAGCCCGACTGCTGAGGCGGGCAAGTGGTCCGATTGACGTGACGCGAGGCTTGGGGCACCGTTCGCGCACCAACCCACGGGCCCGGACGCCATGCCTCACATTCTGATTGTCGAAGACGAAGCGGCAATTGCCGACACGCTGATCTTTGCCCTGCAAGGCGATGGGTTCGCCACCACGTGGCTGAGCCTCGGCGCCGCCGCGCTCGCCCACCAGCGCCAGACCCCGGCCGACCTGATCATCCTCGACATCGGCCTGCCGGACATCAGCGGTTTCGAGACCTGCCGGCAACTGCGCAGGTTCTCGGAAGTGCCGGTGCTGTTCCTCAGTGCCCGGGACGCCGAGATCGACCGGGTGGTGGGCCTTGAGATCGGCGCCGACGACTATGTGGTCAAACCGTTCAGCCCCCGGGAAGTCGCGGCGCGGGTACGGGCGATCCTCAAGCGCATGGCGCCGCGCCCGGCCGTCGAGGCCGCCTCGGCCCTGTTCCGCATCGACGCCGAGCGCGTGCAGATCTGCTACCGCGGCCAGGCCCTTAGCCTGACCCGCCATGAGTTCCGCCTGCTGCAATGCCTGCTCGAACAGCCGGAGCGGGTGTTCAGCCGCGAACAATTGCTCGATGCCCTGGGCGTGGCCGCCGATGCCGGCTACGAACGCAGCATCGACAGCCACATCAAGAGCGTGCGCGCCAAGCTGCGCCTGGTGCGCGCCGACGCCGAGCCGATCCAGACCCACCGCGGCCTCGGCTACAGCTACAGTCCGGGGCACAGCTGATGCCGCTGGGGCTGCGGATCTTCCTGGTGTACGTGCTGTTCATCGGCCTGACCGGCTATTTCGTGCTCAACACCGTCATGGAAGAGATCCGTCCCGGCGTGCGCCAGTCCACCGAAGAGACCCTGGTGGACACCGCCAACCTGATGGCGGAGATCCTGCGCGACGACTTCAAGGCCGGCACCCTCAACCAGAACCGCTGGCCGCAGCTGCTGCGGGCCTACGGCGAACGCCAGCCGAAGGCGACGATCTGGGGCTTGCCGAAGAATCAGGTCAACCACCGCATCTACGTCACCGACGCCAACGGCATCGTGGTGCTGGACTCCAGCGGCGCCGCGGTGGGCCAGGACTATTCGCGCTGGAACGACGTCTACCTGACCCTGCGTGGCGAGTACGGCGCCCGCTCCAGCCGCAGCGACCCGGACGACCCGGCTTCGTCGGTGATGCACGTCGGCGCGCCGATCCGCGACGGCGGGCGGATCATCGGCGTGGTGACGGTGGCCAAGCCCAACAGCTCCCTGCAACCCTACGTCGACCGCACCGAACGCCGCTTGCTGGGCTACGGCGCCGCCCTGATCGGCCTCGGCCTGCTGTTCGGCGCGCTGCTGTCGTGGTGGCTGAGCCGGGCGCTGCACCGCCTGACCGGCTACGCCCAGGCCGTGAGCGAGGGCCGCCGGGCGCAAGTGCCGCACTACCGCGGCGGCGAGCTCGCGCAACTGGCCACAGCCGTGGAGCAGATGCGCACCCAGCTTGAGGGCAAGGCCTATGTCGAACGCTACGTGCACACCCTGACCCACGAACTGAAAAGCCCGCTGGCGGCGATCCGCGGGGCGGCGGAGCTGTTGCAGGGGGACATGCCGGCGGAACACCGGCAGCGCTTTCTCGGCAACATCGACAGCGAAAGCGCGCGGATGCAGCAGTTGATCGAACGGCTGCTGAACCTGGCCCAGGTGGAGCAGCGCCAGACCCTGGAGGAACAGGTGACGGTGCCGTTGGCGGAACTGGTGGACGGACTGTTGCAGGCACAGGTCGCCCGGATCGAGGGCCGGCGTTTGCGCGTCGAACAGGCCGTCCCGGCGGGCCTTGCGTTGACCGGCGAGCCGTTCCTGTTGCGCCAGGCGCTGGCCAACCTGCTGGAGAATGCGCTGGACTTCACGCCGGCCGGCGGTTTGCTGCGGTTCAGCGCCGAACGTGACGGCGGGCAGGTGCAGGTCCGCCTGTTCAATGAGGCCGAGCCGATTCCCGACTACGCCCTGCTGCGCCTGAGCGAGCGGTTCTATTCCTTGCCTCGCCCGGACAGCGGGCGCAAAAGCACGGGTCTGGGGCTTAACTTCGTCGAAGAGGTGGTCAAGCTGCACGGTGGCTCGATGGCGGTCGGCAATGCCGAGAACGGCGTGGAAGTGATCCTGCGCCTGTCCTGAGCCCTTGTCGTGGTCTTTGTGCAGGAGCGAGCCTGCTCGCGATGAGGCCGACACAGTCTCCACACAAACTCCACAAATCCCCCACATTCCCCCCACGCCGTCCAACCAGACTCTGCCCACCGAAACAGGGAGAGTCCCATGAACAAGAACCTTGCATTGAAACTCGGGGCGATTGCCCTGCTGATCCTGCTGTTGCTGGTGCCGCTGCTGATGATCGAAGGCGTGATCGACGAACGCCAGCAACTGCGTGACGGCGTGCTGGAAGACATCGCCCGCAGCTCCAGCTACAGCCAGCAGGTGAGCGGGCCGGTGATGGTGGTGCCGTACCGCAAGACCGTCCGCACCTGGAAGACCAACGAGAAGACCAATCAGCGCTACGAAGAGCTCAGCGAAACCCGCGGGCGGCTGTACTTCCTGCCGGAGCGCTTCGAACTCGACGGCCAGGTGCAGACCGAACTGCGCGCCCGCGGCATCTACGAGGCGCGGCTGTTCCACGCCGACAACCGCCTCAGCGGGCATTTTTCTTTGCCGGCGCAACTGGGCATCAAGGAAGACTTCGCCGACTACCGGTTCGAGGCGCCGTTCCTGGCCGTGGCCATCAGCGACATCCGCGGCATCGAAAACGCGCTGAAACTGGAACTCGACGGCCAGCGCCTGGACTTCGTGCCCGGCACCGAGGTGGGCTGGCTCGGCGAAGGCGTGCGGGTGACGCTGCCGCCGCTGGAGGCCGGTAAGGCCACGGAGCTGACGTTCGGCTTCGACCTGCGCCTGCAAGGCACCGGCTCGCTGCAGGTGCTGCCGGTGGGCAAGACCAGCCGCGTGAGCCTGGCCGCGAACTGGCCGCATCCCAGCTTCGTCGGCAATTTCCTGCCGGCCAAAAGGGAGATCACCGATCAGGGCTTCACCGCCGACTGGCAGACCTCGTTCTTCTCCACCAACCTGCAAGAGGCCATGCAGCGCTGCGTGGCCGGGGACTGCGAAGGGTTCAACGGTCGCCGCTTCGGCGTGAGCTTCATCGATCCGGTGGACCAGTACCTCAAGAGCGACCGGGCGATCAAATACGCGCTGCTGTTCATCGTCCTGACGTTCGCCGGCTTCTTCCTGTTCGAGGTGCTCAAAGGCCTGGCGGTGCACCCGGTGCAATACGCGCTGGTGGGCGTGGCGCTGGCGTTCTTCTACCTGTTGCTGCTGTCGCTGTCGGAGCACATCGGCTTCGCCCTGGCGTACCTGCTGTCGGCCGGCGGCTGCGTGCTGCTGATCGGTTTCTACGTGTGTCACGTGCTGCGCAGCGTGCGCCACGGCTTGAGCTTTTCGGCGGGGCTGGCGGCGCTGTACGGCCTGCTCTACGGCTTGCTGAGCGCCGAGGATTACGCGCTGCTGATGGGCTCGCTGCTGTTGTTCGGGCTGCTGGGCGTGTTCATGGTGCTGACCCGCAAGCTGGACTGGTACGGGATCGGGCAGAAACCGGCCAAGCCGCTGGAATTTGACCTGGGGGCCGTGCAATGAGCCGCTGGTTGGGGTTGCGCGAGGACCGGCGCGAAGCGCAGGTGCTGGTGACGCTGATACTTGGGTGGTTGCCGACGGAACCGAGGCGGTGCCTTCGCGAGCAGGCTCGCTCCCGCACGGATCCGCAAACCCGTGCGGGAGAAGGGCCGCTCGCGGTGAGGCCCGGACGGCCGGCCTAGGCTCTGTGCGAAAAGCCTTGATACTCGGTGATGCTGCGTTGAAAACAGCCTCGGAATGCTCATTTACAACCCGTAAACTCCGCTTCCTCGGCTGTTTTCGCCTTGCCTGACCTTCGTCTCAAGACTTTTCACACAGACCCTAGGCCTTGGGCATCGTCGCGATCATCGAAGGCCGCTGGCTCACCTCGAAGTACCAGTTGGCCAGTTGCGGGTTGGCCGTGCGCCAGTCCATGTCGGGGAAGCGCAGGTCGAGGTAGCCCAGGGCGCAGGCCAGGCTGATCGCGGCGATGTCGAAGTGGCTGGTGAGTTCGGCGATGGCGTCGCGCTCCAGCAGCGCCAGGGTGCGGCGGATCTTGTCGCGCTGGGCGTCGAGCCATTCTTCCCAATGCTTTTCCGGGGCGCGCAGGGCCTGCTCGTAGCGCACCGTGACGGCGGCGTCCATGATCCCGTCGGCCATCGAGGCCAGGGTCAGGCGCCGCCAGCGGGCCGAGCCGTCGCGGGGGATCAGCGGGTTGCCGACGTGCTGGTGGTCGAGGTAGTCGAGGATCACCCGGCTGTCATGGATGACGTTGCCGTCGGCCAGGCGCAGGGCCGGGATCTTGCCCAACGGGTTGTCATGGTTCAGCGCCGCGTTCGGGCTGACGGGGCTCAGCACGCAATCGTGCAGGGCGACGCGGCCCTGCTGGCCGGTCTCATGCAGCAGCACCATGACCTTGCGCACGAACGGGGACAGGGTGTTGTGGAACAGGGTCATGCTGGGGGCGGACATGGGCAAACCTCGGCAATCGGAGAAAATGCAGAGGTCTAGCCTAGTGAGTTCCGGCGCGGCTGGCGAGGGCTTGATGGTGTCTGGTCAGGCTCCTTCGCGGGCAAGTCGAATCGTCGCGCGCCGCTCACGCAGGATCTGTGTCGTGCACAAGGCCCGTGTCTTGCTCAATACCTGTGGGAGCGGGCTTGCCCGCGATGAGGCCCGGCAGGCCTGCACACTCACCGGCGCGCCAGCAATCCCCTCATTCCCAGCCACGCCGGCACGCCCAGGCCGATCCAGCTCAAGGCGTCCCAGATCCCGTCCCCCAGCAGCGCCGCGAACAGCCCGGCGGCGCTGAGCAGCGCGATCACCAGCGGCGTGCTGAAGACTTTCCAGAAGTTCGACCGGCGCGGCTTCATGCTGAGGCCTCCGTCGCTTGCGGCACGGCCTTGGCCGCCTTGCGCCGCACCACCCACAGGTACACGCCGCTGCCGAGCACGATGATGGTCAGCACGTCGAGGGTGGCCCACAGGACCTTCATCGGCATGCCGCCGTAGTCGCCGAAGTGCAGCGGCTGCGACATGCCCATGGCGTCCATGTACCACGGCCGCTCGGCCACGGCCGTGACTGTAAGGGTGCTGGCGTCGATCAGCACCGGTGTCAGCAGGTGCGAGGTCAAGTGGGTGCCGCCCTTCATGAACACCGCGTAGTGGTGTTCGCTGGAGAACCGCGTGCCGGGAAACGCGATGAAGTCCGGCTGCATGTCCGGCGCGGCGTCTGCGGCGATGTCGAGCAGGCGGGTGGCCGGTGCCCGGTGGGTCAGGGGCGGCGCGTCCCGGTAGGGTTCGATCAGGGCGGCGAGCGCGTCGTTGCGCCAGGCGGAGATGAGCAGGTCGGCGCAGGCGCTGATGACGCCGGTGACCCCCACCACCAGCGCCCAGGTCAGGGTGACGACGCCGATCAGGTTGTGCAGGTCGAGCCAGCGCAGGCGGGCGGACTTGTCCCGGCGCACGGTGGCGAAGTCCAGCCGGCGCATGAACGGCAGGTACAGCACCGTGCCGGAGACGATCGCCACTACGAACAGCACCCCCATGAACGCCAGCAGCAGCTTGCCCGGCAGGCCGGCGAACATGTCCACGTGCAGGCGCAGGATGAACAGCATCAGGCCGCCGTTGGCCGCCGGCGTCTCCACGGCTTCGCCGGTGCGGGCGTCGAGCATGAAGGTGTGCGACGAGTTGGGTTCGGTGCCGGCGGTCTTCGCCATGATCGCCAGCACGCCGTCGGGTTCGTCGTCTTCGAAGCCGAAGTACTGCACGACTTCGTCGGGGCGGTGCCGTTCGGCGGCTTCCACCAGTTGCGCCAGGTTCAGGCGCGGGGTGTCGGCGGGCATTTCGCGAAATTCCGGCGCGTCGCCGAGCAGGTGCTCGATCTCGTGGTGGAACACCAGCGGCAGGCCGGTCAGGGCCAACAGCAGCAGGAACACGGTGCAGATCAGGCTGGTCCAGGTGTGCACGAACGACCAGCGACGAATTGTTTTGCTTTTCATTTCATGACCTTCAGAAACGCCAAAGCCGTCCCCGGGGGGACGGCCTGGCTGCGGGGCCGGTTCAGCTCAGTCGCTTACCACTTGTAGGTGGCGCTGGCGACGACGCTGCGCTGGTCGCCGTAGTAGCAGTAGAAGCTGTCGCAGGTGGAGATGTAGTCCTTGTCCAGCAGGTTGGTGGCGTTGATGGCCACCGACGCGCCCTTGAGGCTGTTGTCCAGGCGACCGAGGTCGTAGTGCACGGCGGCGTCGAACACGGTGTAGGCGTCGGCCTTGCCCAGCCAGGTGTTGGCCTTGTCGCCGTAGGTGTTGCCGGTGTAGCGGGCGCCGGCGCCGATGCCGAAGCCGTCGAGCACGCCGGTGTGCCAGGTGTAGTCGGCCCACAGGGACGCCTGCTGGTTCGGCATCAGTTGCAGGCGGTTGCCCTTGTCGTCGCCTTTCTGCACTTCGGACTTGGCCAGGGTGTAGGCGGCGATCACCTTCAGGTTGTCGGTGACGTCGGAGACCGCTTCCAGCTCCAGGCCCTTGACCTTCACTTCGCCGGTCTGGCTGGTGAGCGGGACGTTGTTGACGGTGGTGCTGACCGACACGTTTTTCTGGGTCAGGTCATACACGGCGGCCGTCAGCAGGGTCTTGCTGCCGGGCGGCTGGTACTTGATGCCCATTTCCCACTGCTTGCCTTCGGTCGGCTTGAGCGATTCGGTGGAGCTGGAATCGGCGCCGCTGGTGGGCTGGAAAGACTCGGCGTAGGAGATGTACGGCACGAAGCCGTTGTCGAACACGTAGCTCAGCGCCGCGTTGCCGCTGAAAGCCTTGTCGCGGTCGGTGCTGGTGGCGTCGCCCTTGTTGAAGAACCTGGTGCCGGTGTGCACCCAGTCCTCACGGCCGCCGAGGGTCAGGCGCCATTGGTCGAGGGCCATCTGGTCCTGCACGTACAGGCCGGTCTGGTGGGTCTTCTGGTCGTAGTCGTAGAACGCGGTGGAGCGCGCCGGACGGGTGATCGGCAGACCGTGGATCGGGTTGTTCACGTTGATCGACGGCGCGCTGCCGAAGATCGAGGTGTAGTTGGTGTTGCTGCGCTGGTGGTCAAGGCCCAGCAGCAGGGTGTGGCGGATGTCGCCGGTGGCGAAGTCGGCTTGGAAGTTGTTGTCCACGGCGAATTGGCTGATGTCTTCGTCGACGATGGTGGTCGAGCGGCCGACGTTGCCTTCGTTGTCCACCTGGGTGAACGGATAGGAGCCGACGGTGATGCCCTGGAACGACAGGTCCGACTTGGTGTAGCGCAGGTTCTGCTTGAACTGCCACACGTCGTTGAGGCGGTGCTCGAAGGCATAGCCCAGCGCGTAGTAGGTGCGGTCGTAGTATTCCCAGTCCGGGTCGCCCAGGTTCTTGTGGTGCGAGACCTTGCCGAACGGCATGTCGATCTTGGTGCCCTGCACCGGCAGGAATTGGCTGGTGATGCCGGTGTCGTCGCGGGTGAACTGGGTCAGCAGGGTGAACCTGGTGTCGTCGTCGATGTTCCAGGTCAGGCTCGGCGCGATGTTGTAGCGCTTGTTGTCGACGTGGTCGACCTGGGTGCCGCTGTCGCGCACCACGCCGCTGATGCCGTAGAGGAACTGGCCGGCGTCGTCGATCTTGCCGGTGCTGGCGAAGTTGATCTGACGGTGGTTGTCGCTGCCGTACTGCAGCTGGATCTCGCTGCTGGCGATGTCGCTCGGACGGCGGCTGACCATGTCCAGCAGGCCGCCCGGCGGGGTCTGGCCGTAGACGGACGAGGCCGGGCCGCGCAGCAGCGCGAGGCGGTCCAGGTTCCAGGTTTCCTGTTTCGGGTTGGCGTAGACGCCTTTGGGCAGCGGCAGGCCGTCGAGGAACTGGGTCGGCTCGAAGCCGCGCACGCGCAGCCAGTCGGCGCGGGTGTCGCTGCCGTAACTGCTGGCGGTGATGCCCGGCATGTAGCGCACGGCGTCATCGAGGCTGTGCACGCTGCGGTCGTCCATCTGCTGGCGGGTGGCGACGGAGATCGAGCGCGGGGCTTCGACCAGCGCGGTGTCGGTCTTGGTGCCGGCGGCGGTGCGGGTGGCGGTGTAGCCTTCGGCCGGGCCCCAGGCGCTTTCGGTGTTCTCGACGCCGATCACCGAGGTTTCCGGCAGGGCCATCACGCCTTCCGGCACGGCCACCAGGGTGTAGGTGCCGGTGCCGCTCTGCTCCAGTTGCAGGCCGGTGCCGCGCAGGGCCGCGCGCAGGGCGCCGGCGGCGTCGTACTGGCCGTTGACCGGCGCCGAGGTCTTGCCGGCCGCCAGCGCGGGATCCAGCGACAGCGCGAGGCCGCCCTGGCTGGCGATCTGGTTCAGGGTGGTGGACAGCGGCGCCGCCGGCAGGTTGTAGGCGCGCACGTCAGACGCCTGTTCAGCGGCGATCAGTTGGCTGCTGGCCAGCGGGGTGCAGAGGGCGATGGCGACCGCCAGCAAACTGGGGCGCAACAAGGTGTCTAGCGAACGGGACATACGGCGGCTCCTGAATGGAAATATTTCTCAATTGCCTGTGTGCCGGACGAGATTCGAAAAGTGATAGGGCTGGGCTGAATTTTTTTCGGGCGGTGTGGCCAGGCCGCTTCGGCGCTGCGCAGGGCCCTGTCGCGAGCAGGTCTGCGGTGTTCTCAGGATCATTGTGGGAGCGAGCCTGCCTGCGATGGCGACCGCCCGGACAACGCGGTTCTTCAGGGCTTGGCATCGGCCTTGGCGATGGTGACCCACCACGGCGTGTGGTGTTCGATCTGCACCGGCAGGGTCGGCAGCAGGGCGCTCAGGGCCTTGTCGGTGTCGTGCAGCGGGAAGCTGCCGGTGATGCGCAGGTCGGCGACCTCCGGCGCGGTGCCCAGGTGGCCGCGGCGGTAGCGGCCGATTTCGCGCACCAGGTCTTCCAGCCGCGCGTTGTCCACCACCAGCATGCCGCGGGTCCAGGCATCGGCGCCGGGGTCGAGCGTGGCCACCGGGTCCAGGCCGTCGCGGCGGATCAGCACCTGCTGGCCTTCGCGCAGGATGCGCTCCTGCAGGTCGCTCTGCGGATGGGCGGCCACCGCCGACTGCAGCACGCTCAGGCGGGTGCCTTGCTCTTCGCGCCTGACCAGGAACCGCGTGCCCAGCGCCCGCATGCTGCCTTCGCGGGTCTCGACGATGAACGGCCGGGCATCGCCGTGGCCGGTCTCGATGAGGACTTCGCCTTCCTGCAGCACGATCAGCCGTTGCCGCTGATCGAAGCGCACATCCACCGCGCTGTGGGTGTTGAGGTTGAGCAGGGTGCCGTCCGCCAGGCGCACGGTGCGCTGTTCGCCGGTGGCGGTGCGCTGGTCGGCCAGCCAGTAGTCCAGCGGCAGGTAGCGCTCACTGGCGAACAAGGCCAGGCCGACCACCGCCACCACCCCGGCCAGGCCGCTGCCCAGCTTGCGCACCCGGCGGCGGATGCCTTCGCGCGATTGCAGCAGGGCCGTGCGCGCAGGGCCCTTGGCCACGCTGAAGCGCTGGTCGAGCATGCCCAACTGGCGCCAGGCGCGGGCGTGCTCTTCGCTGGCGGCGTGCCATTTGGCGAATTCTTCGCGCTCCAGCGGGCTGCTGGAATCCAGGGTCAGTTGCCAGGCGATGGCCGCGTCCAGCACATGGGCCGGCACCGGCCGGGAACCGGCGGGGCTCATGTCGGTTCACCGTACAGAGCGATGTAGCACTGGCGGATGCCCTGGGCCAGGTACTGGCGCACGCGGGGCACCGACACGCCGAGCTTCTCGGCGATCTCGGCGTGGCCGAGGCCGTCGAGGCGGTTATAGAGGAAGGCGGCGCGGGCCTTGGTCGACAGTTGGCCGAGCATCCGGTCGATGGCCTTGAGGTCTTCGAGGATCAGTTGCTGCTCTTCCACCGACGGCTGTTCGCCTTCGGGGATCAGCATCAGTTCGGTCAGGTAGGCCTGTTCCAGCGCGGCGCGGCGGAAATAGTCGAACAGCAGGCCCTTGGCGATGGCGACCAGGAAGGCCCGGGGCTCGCGGGGCGCCGGCAGCTCATCGCGGCCGAGCAGGCGCACGAAGGTGTCCTGGCTCAGGTCTTCCGCCCGCTGCGGACACGCCACATTGCGCCGCAGCCAGGCCAGCAGCCAACTGCGATGGTCGCGATACAACGCACCGACGAGCTCACTGTGGGGGCTTTGGGCTGACGACACGATGCATCACCGACTGGGAAGTGTTAACCAACGAGAATTGTTCGCGATTGTGTCAGAGGTGGGAATCGTTAGCAATTGGCCACTGGTCAGGTGGCCGGGTGTTCAAGAGGGGGAGTGCGCTCAGAAGGCGGGCGACTGCTGCCGACGCCTCCACTGGCTCAGGCGCTGCTGCAGGTTCAGCGGGCTGTGGATCTGCTGTTGCCGGGCGCGGCTGAACAGGATCAGCGCCAGCTCGGCGGTGGCCAGGGCATCGGCGCTGGCATGATGGCGCTCGAACACTTCCAGCCGGAACCATCCGGTCCAGTCGTCCAGCCCGGCCTCGCGCAACTGCGCCTGGGGGCACAGCAGCGGCGCGAGATCGGCGACATCGAGAAACACCGACTGCAACTTGTGGCCCAGGTGTTCCTTCACGGCCCGGCCCAGCATGTGCCGGTCGAACGGCGCATGGAAGGCCAGCACCGGGCTGTCGCCGATGAACTCCAGAAGATCGAGCAACGCCTCGGCCGGATCGCTGCCGGCGGCGATCGCGCTCGGCCCCAGGCCGTGGATCAGCACGCTGGGGCCCAGCTTCAGTTCGCGGCATTGCAGGGTGCGTTCGAACTGCTGGCCGAAGTCGACCGCGCCGTCCTCGATCACCACCGCGCCGATCGACAGCACGCGGTCCTTGTTCAGGTTCAGCCCGGTGGTTTCCAGGTCCAGCACCACCCAGCGCTGTTCGCGCAGGCTGCATTCATCCAGCTCGCGGGGCGGCGGCAGCTTCGCCAACCGTTGCCGCAACGGATCAGGCAGGTCGGGGCCGGCCGGCCGCAGCCACGAAAACAGGTTCATAGCTGATACCGCAACGTCAGGCTGCTTTGCAGGCGTTGGGCCTGGCGCAGGGACTCGCGCAGGATGCGCCGGTCCAGGTGGTTGAGGCTGTCGGGATCGACCCGGTTGGAGTAGGGCAGATTCTCCCGGGTCTGGATCTGATGCTGCTGCAGGCGGGTCTGCTGGATGAAGTGGTAGGCCTCCTCGTAGGCCGCGCCGTCCAGGCGGTCGATGACGGCCTTTTCCACCAGGCGGCGGAAGCGTTCCAGGGTGTTGTTGGCGTCGATGCCGTGGGCCAGCGCCAACAGGCGCGCGCCGTCGACGAACGGGGTCAGGCCCTGGACCTTCAGATCCAGCGTGGCCTTCTCGCCGCCCTTGCGCGTCAGCACGAACTCGCGCAGGCGCCCCACGGGCGGGCGGTTGCGCAGGGCGTTCTCGGCCATCATGCGCTGGAACAGGCGGTTGTCGCCGACCTGCTCGAGAATGCCGCGGCGCAGTTGCTCGCAGCCTTGCCCGTCGCCCCAGACCACCCGCAGGTCGAAATAGATGCTCGACCCCAGCAGGTTCTCCGGCGTCGCCTCGCGGATGAACGCGGCGAAGCGCCGGGCCCATTCGGCGCGGGACAGGCACAGCTGCGGGTTGCCGGCCATGATGTTGCCCTTGCACAACGCGAAGCCGCACAGGGCCAGGCTGTGGTTGATCTGCTGGGCGATCGGCAGCAGCTTGCCGCGGATCTCGGCGGCGTGCGCCGCGTCGCGGGCCTCGAACAGGATGCCGTTGTCCTGGTCGGTGTGCAGGGTCTGTTCGCGCCGGCCCTCGCTGCCGAAGCACAGCCAACTGAAGGGCACGCCGGGATCGCCCTTGTCGGCCAGGGTCAGTTCGATCACCCGGCACACGGTGTGATCGTTGAGCAGGGTGACGATGTGGGTGATCTGGGTGGACGACGCGCCATGGGCGAGCATCCGCTCCACCAGTTGGCCGATCTCGCCGCGCAGGGCCACCAGTTGCTCGACCCGCTGCGCGCTGCGGATCGTGCGCGCCAGGTGCACCAGATCGACCCGCTGCAGGGAAAACAGGTCGCGCTCGGACACCACGCCGCACAGGCGCTGCTCCTTGACCAGGCAGACATGGGCGATGTGCCGTTCGGTCATGGCGATGGCCGCGTCGAACGCGCTGTGGTCCGGCGACAGGCAGAAGGGCGACGGGGTCATGTGGCGTTCAATGGGTTCGCTAAGGTCGCCGACGCCTTCGGCCACCACATGGCGCAGGTCGCGCAGGGTGAAGATCCCCAGCGGCGCCTTGTGCCCGTCCACGGCGACGATGCTGCCGACCTGCTGCTCGTGCATCAGCTTCACCGCGTCGCGCAAGGGCGTGGCCGGGGCGCAGGTCACCGGGTGCCGCATCGCCAGTTCGCCAAGACGGGTGTTCAGCGAGTATTGGGTGCCGAGGGTCTCCACGGCTTTCTGCTGGACCTGCTGGTTGACCTGGTCCAGCAGGCTGCTGACGCCGCGCAGGGCGAAGTCGCGGAAAGGCCCGGAGAGCGCGAACAGTTTGATGAACGCCGGTTTGTTCAGTTGCAGGCAGAAGGTGTCTTCGCCGGCCAGGTGTTCGGTGCGGGTCGCCCGTTCGCCGAGCAGGGCGGCGAGGGGGAAGCACTCGCCGCCGGTGATTTCGAACGTGGTTTCGGTGCCGCCCTTGGCGGTGTGGGGCCGTTCGCCGACCACCCGGCCCTGTTTGACGATGTAGAAGTGTTCGACCGGCCCGTCGGCGGGTTTGACGATGCTCTCGCCCTGGCCGTAGAAGCGCAGCTGGCACTGCTCCACCAGGTAGGCCAGGTGGGCATGTTCCATCTGATTGAAGGGCGGGAAGCGCTGAAGGAATTGCAGGGTGCCCTGGATGTTCTGCAATACGGCGGTTTTCCCTGCCTGGGTGAAGGCGTCCGCTTTACTCATGACCATGACCGCAGTTTCTTTGAATTGTTGTTGGAGCGTTGTCGCCATGGTCGGCCCCTGCGGCCGGGGTGCCCATTGGACGTAAGTCTAGGTGGGCAATGCCGTTCGGGACATTTCGGAAATGCCCTACGTTATCAGTCGGATTTTCTTTTTCCGGGCCCTTGGAAAACAATCCGACGAAGTGCACATTGAAGCTCTGCCCAGCGATGTCTGACCACTGTGCCAGGGGAACGACTTGTATACGTAGAGAACGCCATGTCCGATCACGATATTTTGAGCGACGCCGAACAGGAGGCGCTGCGGGACGTCATGCTCGAGCCCGCGCTGCCGCCTCAACGGGCATTGATCGTCGACGACGACAAGGACGCCCGGGAGTTGCTGGCGGAGATCCTCGCCCTGGACGGCATCGGTTGCGTGACCGCCTCCAGCGGCGAAGAGGCGCTCAGGATGCTGATGCCCGACACGGACAACAAGCGGCGGATCGGGCTGGTGATCACCGACCTGCGCATGGAGCACGTGGGGGGCCTTGAGCTGATTCGTCGGGTGCGTGAGTCGCAGCGCGCGGCCCTGCCGATCATCATCGTGTCCGGCGACGCCTCGGTGAAGGACGCCATCGCCGCCATGCACCTGAGCGTGGTGGACTTTCTGCTCAAGCCCATCGACACCGCCAAGCTGCTGCAGCTGGCCAGGCGTGAACTGGGCATGGGGCCCTGACCTTGCTGTGAAGGATTGTGAGGCCGGTATCTGCCCCCAGTTTGATCCCGGTTCCATGCCCGTTGCGGGAGCAACGGTCTTGGTCTGCGGCGGTCTCGCTGACGCCATCGCCAGCCAAGGCGCCCACAAAAAAAGCCCTGACCGCAAGATCAGGGCTTTTTCGTGTCCGGCGTCAGCGCGGGTTACAGGCCGTTGGCCTTCTTGAACTCGCGGCGGCGACGGTGCAGCACCGGCTCGGTGTAGCCGTTAGGCTGTTTGGTGCCTTCGATCACCAGTTCGACCGCCGCCTGGAAGGCGATGTTGCGGTCGAAGTCCGGCGCCAGCGGGCGGTACAGCGGGTCGTTGGCGTTCTGGCGGTCCACCACCGGCGCCATGCGCTTGAGGCTTTCCATCACCTGGGCCTCGGTGACGACGCCGTGGCGCAGCCAGTTGGCGATGTGCTGGCTGGAGATGCGCAGCGTCGCACGGTCTTCCATCAGGCCGACGTCATTGATGTCCGGCACCTTCGAGCAGCCCACGCCCTGGTCGATCCAGCGCACCACGTAACCGAGGATGCCCTGGGCGTTGTTGTCCAGTTCGTGCTTGATCTGCTCCGGCGTCCAGCTCGGGTTGACCGCCAGCGGGATGGTCAGGATGTCGTCCACCGACGCCCGCTCGCGCTTGGCCAGTTCGGCCTGGCGGGCGAACACGTCGACCTTGTGGTAGTGCAGCGCGTGCAGCGCGGCGGCGGTCGGCGACGGCACCCAGGCGGTGTTGGCGCCGGCCAGCGGGTGGGCGATCTTCTGCTCGAGCATCGCCGCCATCAGGTCGGGCATCGCCCACATGCCTTTGCCGATCTGCGCACGGCCTTGCAGGCCGGCGCGCAGGCCGATGTCGACGTTCCAGTTCTCGTAGGCGCCGATCCATTTCTCGGCCTTCATGTCGGCCTTGCGCACCACAGGACCGGCCTCCATGGAGGTGTGGATCTCATCGCCGGTGCGGTCGAGGAAACCGGTGTTGATGAACACCACGCGCTCGCTGGCCGCCTGGATGCACGCCTTGAGGTTGACCGTGGTGCGGCGCTCCTCGTCCATGATCCCGACTTTCAGGGTATTGCGCTTGAGGCCCAGCACGTCTTCGATGCGGCCGAACAGCTCGTTGGTGAACGCCGCCTCTTCCGGGCCGTGCATCTTCGGCTTGACGATGTAGATCGAGCCGGTGCGGGTGTTCTTGCGCGAAGTGTTGCCGTTGAGGTTGTGCATCGCCGCCAGGCAGGTCACCAGGCCGTCGAGGATGCCTTCCGGCACTTCGTTGCCGTGCCGGTCGAGGATGGCGTCGATGGTCATCAGGTGGCCGACGTTGCGCACGAACAGCAGCGAGCGGCCGTGCAGGGTCAGTTCGCTGCCGTCGGCCTTGGTGTAGGTGCGGTCGGGGTTCATGGTGCGGGTGAAGGTCTGGCCGCCCTTGGCCACTTCCTCGGCCAGGTCGCCCTTCATCAGGCCGAGCCAGTTGCGGTAGATCACCACTTTGTCGTCGGCGTCGACGGCGGCCACGGAGTCTTCGCAGTCCATGATGGTGGTCAGCGCCGCTTCCATCAGGATGTCTTTGACGCCGGCGGCGTCGGTCTGGCCGACCGGGGTGCTGGCGTCGACCTGGATCTCGAAGTGCAGGCCGTTGTTCTTCAGCAGGATGGCGAGCGGGGCATGGGTGTCGCCCTGGAAGCCGATCAGTTGCGCCGGGTTGCGCAGGCCGGTTTCGCTGCCGTTCCTGAGCGAGACGGCCAGCTTGCCGTCGACGATCTTGTAGCCGGTGGAATCGACGTGGGAGCCGGACGCCAGTGGCGCGGCTTCGTCGAGGAAGGCGCGGGCGAAGGCGATGACCTTGTCGCCGCGGACCTTGTTGTAGCCTTTGCCTTTTTCCGCGCCGCCGGCTTCGCTGATGGCGTCGGTGCCGTACAGGGCGTCATACAGCGAACCCCAGCGGGCGTTCGAGGCGTTGAGGGCGAAGCGGGCGTTCATCACCGGCACGACCAGTTGCGGGCCTGCGGTGCGGGCGATCTCGTCGTCGACGTTTTGCGTCGTTGCCTGGAAATCGGCGGCTTCGGGCAGCAGGTAGCCGATCTCTTGCAGGAAGGCTTTGTAGGCCGCGGCGTCGTGAGGCTGACCGGCACGGGATTGGTGCCAGCCGTCGATACGGGCCTGGAAATCATCGCGTTTGGCGAGTAGGGCTTTGTTCTTCGGCGCCAGGTCGTGGATGACCTTGTCGGCGCCTTCCCAGAACTGCTCGGCGGTGAGGCCGGAACCGGGAATGGCTTCGTTGTTCACGAAGTCGAACAGGACTTTGGCGACCTGAAGGCCACCGACTTGAACGTGTTCAGTCATTGCTTGCCTCACTCTGCTCAGCTATTTCGCTTTTCAGCTCTTCGAATTGACGATGAAGCCTCTGGCCATTTAAACCACAAACCCCTCTACCAGTACATGCCGTCGCGGGCGGCTGGGTTGGCATCCAATCAACGGCTTGGGGCCTTGCTGACGGGGCTTTCGGGGTTGCGGACGTGCCTTGGGCAGACATCGGTCCAACATTATGTAGTGCGCGCTGCGGCATACTACATGATGACCTGCGGTTGTGAAAATCAGACTAATTACGTCGTTCTGCGACCCCATGACGCATTGCGGTCACGGCGCGGAACGGGATGTTCTCAAAAAAGTGCTGGATTGTTCCAGTTAAATATAAAAAGTTGTACACGATTTGTTCTGTGGCCGGGATCGGCGGTGCCTTGGTTCGCGGGCAGGCCCGCTCCCGCAGAAGTTGGGGCGCCCTGGCGGGCGCCATCGCCAGCAGGCTGGCTCCTACAGTTCCATCCGCGCTGACCCTCTTCGCGAATGGGGTCGGCGGCCCCGCCGCACAGTCTGCCCGCTTGCCTATACTTGCCTTTCCATCACAAAAGTCACGACAGAGGGCTGCGCCATGGATCACCTCGTACTCACCGTCTTCGCCCCGGACAAGCCGGGCCAGGTCGAGCGCATCGCCCAATGCATCGCCGAGCACGGCGGCAACTGGCTGGAGAGCCGCATGTCGCGGATGGCCGGGCAGTTCGCCGGGATCCTGCGGGTGGGCGTGCCGGCGGAGGCTTACGAAGCTTTAGTCGATTCCCTACAGGCGCTGTCGGCCCAGGGCATCCGCGTGCAGATCGCCGAGAGCGGCATCGAGCAGGCCTGCACCTGGAAACCGATCGCCATGGAACTGGTGGGCAACGACCGCCCGGGCATCGTGCGGGACATCACCCGCCTGCTGAGCGAACAGGGCGTGAACCTGGAGCGGCTGGTGACCGAAGTGCGTCCGGCGCCCATGAGCAGCGAGCCGCTGTTCCACGCCGACGCGATTCTGGCGGTGCCGCTGACCCTGTCGCTGGATGTGCTGCAATCGCGCCTGGAGACCCTGGCCGATGACCTGATGGTGGAACTGGTGCTGCGCACCGATCCCTGAGCCCCGGACAGGTTATCCCGTGAAAAGCTGAACCTGCCTGTGGATAACCTGTAGAGACCGTCCGCCAGGCCACGTCCGACGTGGCTTGGCGAAGATTGATCAAAAAATCACCGCCAATCAGCGACTTGCGCACAATCGGCGGGGATCACGCTGTGGATAAGCTTGGGAAGGAACGGTGCAGGCCACGGGAACCGTGGCCTGGGGAGAGGTGTTTGTTTTTTGATCAGGCGCGCCGGCGCAGGCTCACCCAGGCATCGACGCTGTACACCGCCAGACCCGCCCAGATGAACATGAACGCCACGAGGGTGCTCGACGACAGGTGCTCGCCGAACAGCAGCACCGCCTGCAGCAGCACCAGGGTCGGCGCCAGGTACTGGAGAAAGCCCAGGGTGGTGTAGGGTAGGTGCCGCGCGGCAGCGTTGAAGCACACCAGCGGCACCAGCGTCACGGGGCCGGCCGCCACCAGCCACCAGGCCTGGGACGTGCTCCAGAACTCGGCCTGGGCGCTGGCCGCAGTCGGGTTGAGCAGCAGCCAGGCGAGTGCGATCGGCACCAGCATCCAGGTCTCCACCACCAGCCCCGGCAACGCCTTGACCGGCGCCTGTTTGCGGATCAGTCCATAGAAGCCGAAGGACAACGCCAGCGCCAGGGACACCCACGGCAGGCTGCCGACCTGCCACACCTGCTGCGCCACGCCGATGGCCGCCAGCGCCACCGCCAGCCACTGCATGCGCCGCAGGCGTTCGCCGAGGATCAGCATGCCCAGCAGCACGTTCACCAGCGGGTTGATGTAGTAGCCCAGGCTGGCCTCAAGCATGCGCCCGTTGTTCACCGACCACACGTAAGTCAGCCAGTTGGCCGCGATCAGGGTGCCGCTCAGCGCAAGGATGGCCAGGCGCTTGGGGTTTTCCCGCAGCTCGCGCCACCAGCCCGGGTGTTTCCACACCAGCAGCAACAGCGCGCCGAACAGGGCCGACCAGAGCACCCGGTGGATGATGATCTCGACGGCCGGCACGGCGGCGATGGCTTTGAAGTAGAGCGGGAACAGGCCCCAGATGATGTAGGCGCTCAGTCCCAGGATGTACCCGCGGCGCGGGTTGGCGGCTTGCATGCAGAGTCCTTGCTTAGGCAGCTAACAAAGGGGGGATTGTAAGGAGTTTCACCCTGGAATGTCGCAGTCGATCGCTCAGGAATGCGCGCGCAAAAAACGGTAGGAGCGAGCCTGCTCGCGATGGCGTCTGGTCAGGACACGGCGCAATCGCGAGCAGGCTCGCGCCTGCAGGGGGCACTTTCAGGCTGAAAAAGCGGGATCAGAACAGTTTCAGCGGTTCTTCATCCAGCGCCGCCGTTTGCTCGCGCAGCGCCAGCACCTGATCGCCCCAGTAGCGCTCACTGCCGAACCACGGGAAGCTGCGGGGGAACGCCGGGTCGTCCCAACGCCGGGCCAGCCAGGCGCTGTAGTGCATCAGGCGCAGGGCCCGCAGCGGTTCGATCAGCGCCAGTTCGCGCGGGTCGAAGTCGTGGAACTCGTTGTAGCCGTCCATCAGCTCGGCCAATTGTCCGAGGCGTTCCTGGCGGTCGCCGGCCAGCATCATCCAGAGGTCCTGCACCGCAGGCCCCATGCGGCAGTCGTCGAGGTCGACGATGTGGAACACGTCGTCGCGGCACAGCAGGTTGCCGGGGTGGCAGTCGCCGTGCAGGCGGATGTTGCGGTGCGGAGTGGAGGCGTAAAGGTCTTCGACGCGCTTGAGCAGGTCGCGGGCGACGGATTCGTACGCCGGCAGCAGGCTCTTGGGGATGAAATCGCCTTGCAGCAGCGTGTTCAGCGAATCATGGCCGAAGTTGTTCACGGCCAGGGCTTCGCGGTGTTCGAACGGTTGGGTCGCGCCCACCGCATGCAGGCGTCCGAGCAGTTGGCCGAGGCGGTACAACTGGTCGAGGTTGCCCGGCTCCGGTGCACGGCCGCCGCGACGGGGGAACAGGGTGAAGCGAAAACCCTGGTGTTCGTGCAGGGTACCGTCGTTGTGGATCAACGGCGCCACCACCGGGATCTCGCGTTCGGTCAACTCCAGGGTGAAACGGTGCTCTTCCAGGATCGCCGCATCGCTCCAGCGCTGCGGGCGGTAGAACTTGGCGATCAGCGGCTCGCTGCCTTCGATGCCGACCTGGTACACGCGGTTTTCGTAGCTGTTGAGCGCCAGGATGCGCGCGTCGCTGAGGAAGCCGATGCTTTCGACGGCGTCGAGCACGAGGTCTGGGGTGAGGGTTTCAAACGGGTGGGCCATGCTGACTCCTGCGCGCGGCAGGCGGCCGCGTCCGGCCCGGCATGGTAACGCAGGAGGGCGGTGGGTGTCTGTGCCGGCGCCATCGCGGGCAAGCCCGCTCCCGCAATCGCAGTGGGAACAGGCCTGCCGGCGATGAGGGCCGGTCAGGCGCCGACGATCCCGCCGTCTTCCCGGGTAATCGCCATCACCGACGAGCGCGGCTTGCCGTTGGGCAGGTGCTCGGGGAAGGTCGAGCCGCCGTTCTCGCCCGGGTGCTGAATCCCCACGAACAGGGTTTTCTGGTCCGGCGAGAAGCTGATCCCGGTCACCTCGCAGCCGATCGGCCCGACCATGAACCGGCGGATCTCACCGGTGGCAGGGTCCGCGCAGAGCATCTGGTTGTTGCCCATCCCGGCGAAGTCGCCGGCGTTGCTCGAGTCGCCGTCGGTGAGGATCCACAGGCGCCCGGCCTTGTCGAAGCCCAGCCCGTCGGGGCTGTTGAACATGTTCTGCGGGGTGATGTTGGAGGAACCGGCCTTCGGCGTGCCGGCGTGCACGCCCGGGTTGCCGGCGACCACGAACAGGTCCCAGGCGAAGGTCTTGGACGCGTGGTCGTCGCGGTCGGTGCGCCAGCGCAGGATCTGCCCGTAGACGTTCTTCGCCCGCGGGTTAGGCCCGCCCACCGGCTGGCCGTCTTCGCCGCGCTTGGCGTTGTTGGTCAGGGTGCAGTAGACCTGGCCGTCCTTGGGGCTGACCACGATCCATTCCGGACGGTCCATGCGCGTGGCGCCGACCACGGTGGCGGCCATCCGCGCATGGATCAGGACTTCGGCCTGGTCGGCGAAGCCGCTGCCGGCGTCGATGCCGTTCTTGCCGTGGGTCAGTTCGATCCACTGGCCCTGGCCTTTCGGATGGTCGGGGTTGCCGTCGCCGGCGTCGAACTTCGCCACGTACAGGGTGCCGTGGTCGAGCAGGTCGCGGTTGGCTTTCGGGTTGCGGTGGTTGATCCGGTCACGGCTGACGAACTTGTAGATGAACTCGCCGCGCTCGTCGTCGCCCATGTACACCACGGCGCGGCCGTCGCCGGTTTCGGCCAGGGCGGCGTTCTCATGCTTGAAGCGGCCCAGGGCGGTGCGCTTGACCGGGGTCGACTGCGGGTCGAACGGGTCGATCTCCACCACCCAGCCGTGACGGTTGAGTTCGTTGGGGTTCTTGGCCATGTCGAAGCGCGGGTCGAACGGGTGCCAGTTGATCTCGCGGCTGGCGGCTGACACGCCGTAGCGCTTCTGCGCCGCATCGAACTGTTGCTGGGCGTTGCTGCTGCCGAAGCAGTCGGTGAAGTTCTCTTCGCAGGTCAGGTAGGTGCCCCACGGGGTCTTGCCGTTGGCGCAGTTCTGGAAGGTGCCGAGGACTTTCTTGCCGCGCTTGTCGGCGCGGGTCTTCATCAGCTCGTGGCCGGCGGCCGGGCCGCTGATGCGCAGCGGCGAGTTGCCGTGGATGCGCCGGTTGTAGCGCGAGCCCTGGACGAACTGCCACTGGCCGTTCTTGCGCTGCACTTCGATCACCGACACGCCTTCGCAGGCCAGGGCCTTGCGCACGTCCTCGGCCGACTGCGGCATGCCGCCGTGAGGGTAGAGGTAGCGGTAGTTGGTGTATTCGTTGTTGATCGCCATCAGCGCGCGATTTTTGTCGCCGGGGAATTCGAACAGGCTCATGCCGTCGTTGTTGTCGCCGAACTGCACTTCCTGCGCGGCGGCGGTGCCGTTGCCGCTCGGATCGAAGGCCGGGCCGTTCTTGTGCAGGGGCTGGCCCCAGCTGATCAGCACCGACGAGGTGTAGCCCTTGGGCAGGCTGATGCTGTCGGCGGTGGCGGCGGGAATGCTGTCGAAGCCCAGCAGGCGGCTGTTGCCGGCGCTGACGCCGGCGGCCAGGACGCTGCGGCTCAGCAGGTTGCCGCCGAGGAACATCGCCGCGCCGCACAGCGCGCCGGCGCTGATGAAACCGCGGCGGCTGAGGCCGACCATTTTCTCGAGGTCGGTGGATTGGTTTTCTTCTAATAGGCTCACATCAGGCTCCCTGCTTGGTTTTGGCAGCCACCTTAATGTGGGTCGATGACGCTTTCGTTGCAGGTGCCGGTCAGAGCGGCGTGCCGATCAGCACATTGGAGGGCGAGAACTGCACACGCACCGGCCGGCCCGGGCCCAGTCCGCGGGTGCGCAGCTCCAGCGGTTCGGCCAGGGCGCAGAGGGTCTGGCCGTTGGGCAGGACGATGCGCACTTCGCTGGGGCCGTCCTCGGCGTCGAGGATCGCTTCGAGGGTGCCGTCCAGAAGATTGTGACCGGGTGTTGCAGGCTGATCCTTGCCCAGCAGTTCGAGCCACCCGGCCTTGATCAGCGCCACCACGCCGGTGCCCGCCTGCAGTTCCAGGTGCACGGTGCTGTCGTGGGTGATCTGCGCCGCGATGCAGAGGTGCTCGGCCAGCTGCAGGCGGACCAGGTCGTTGCGGCCCTGGCCTTCGATGGCCACGACCTTGCCGTGCAACTGGTTGCGGGCGCTGGTGCGCAGCATCAGACGTCCGAGCAGGTCCAGGTCGCTGGCGTCTTCGGCGGCTTCCAGCACCTGGGCCTGCAAGGCCTGGAGCTTCTGGTACAGGCGCAGCACCCGCTCACCCTCTTCGGACAGCTTCGCGCCGCCGCCGCCCTTGCCGCCCACGGCCCGTTCCACCAGCGGCTTCTGCGCCAGGTTGTTCAGTTCGTCGATGGCGTCCCACGCGGCCTTGTAGCTCAGGCCGGCGCTCTTGGCGGCGCGGGTGATCGAGCCCTGTTCGGCGATGTGCTGCAGCAGGGCGATGCGCTGCGGGCGACGGGCGATGTGCTGGGACAACAGGGTGGGCAGGGACATGGCGGTGGCTTTGAACTCGGCTGATGGGGTGTGAAGTTGGCGGCTTGCGCCACCGGAGTCAAGCCAGGCGCACTGCCTGGCCGGCGTGCGCCTACCGGGGACCGGGCTTCGGCGTGCGCGCCAGGCAATAGACGTCCACCCGCGCGGCCCCGGCATCGCGCAGCAGCCGGGCGAGGGCCTGGGCGGTGGCGCCGGTGGTCAGCACGTCATCGACCAGCGCCAGATGCCGCCCCTTCACCGCTGCGCCCGGCGCCAGGGCAAACGCCGTGCGCAGGTTGCGTTTGCGCGCTTTCGCGTCGAGGGCCTGCTGGGCGTCGGTGTCGAGGACGCGCTGCAGTGTGTCGTCCTCGCAAGGCAAGCCGAGCCGCTCGCCGAGCCAGCGGGCGAGCATCTGCGCCTGGTTGAACCCTCGCCGGCGCAGGCGCTGGCGTGCCAGCGGCACGGGCAGCAGGGCGTCCGGGCGCGGCAGGCCTTCATCGAAGCGATAGTGGAGGAACTGGCCGAGAACGTCGGCGAGCAGGTGGCCGAACGGCCATTTGGCGTTGTGCTTGAAGCGCGTGATCAGGCTGTCCACCGGAAAACCGTAGGCCCAGGGCACGACGACCTGTTCGAACGCCGGCGGATCCTTCAGGCAGTCGCCGCAGGTCAGGCCGGCCGCCGGCAAGGGCAGGGCGCAGGTCAGGCACTGGTCGCCCAGCCACGGCAGCTCGGTTTCGCAGGCCGGGCACAGGGGGGTGTCGGCCTCTGCCGGCTCATCGCAGAGCAAACAGAATTGGTTGTTTTTTATCCAGATGTAAACCGGCTCATTGCCATGTGGTTGACAGTGCATCGCTCTTCCTTAAATATGCCGAACATCCGTGTCGCGCCTGTGGGTATTCCATTGCCTGCGGCGCCAGCCAAGCATAACCAAGGAAACGCCCATGAGCGCGAGCACCACTGCCACCCTGCGTCACGACTGGTCTTTGGCCGAAGTCAAAGCGCTGTTCGTCCAGCCGTTCAACGACCTGCTGTTCCAGGCGCAGACCGTGCACCGCGCGCATTTCGACGCCAACAGCGTCCAGGTGTCGACCCTGCTGTCGATCAAGACCGGCGCCTGCCCGGAAGACTGCAAGTACTGCCCGCAGTCCGGCCACTACAACACCGGGCTGGAAAAAGAAAAGCTGATGGAAGTGCAGAAGGTGCTGGAAGAGGCCGCCCGCGCCAAAGCCATCGGCTCGACCCGCTTCTGCATGGGCGCAGCCTGGAAGCACCCGTCGGCCAAGGACATGCCCTACGTGCTGAAAATGGTCGAAGGCGTGAAGGCCCTGGGCCTGGAAACCTGCATGACCCTGGGCCGCCTCGACCAGGAGCAGACCCAGGCCCTGGCCAAGGCCGGCCTGGACTACTACAACCACAACCTCGACACCTCGCCCGAGTTCTACGGCAGCATCATCACCACCCGCACCTACAGCGAACGCCTGCAGACCCTGGCCTACGTGCGCGATGCGGGGATGAAGATCTGCTCCGGCGGCATCCTCGGCATGGGCGAATCCCTCGACGACCGCGCCAACCTGCTGATCCAGCTCGCCAACCTGCCGGAACACCCGGAGTCGGTGCCGATCAACATGCTGGTGAAGGTCGCCGGCACGCCGCTGGAGAACGCCGAAGACGTCGATCCGTTCGACTTCATCCGCATGCTGGCCGTGGCCCGGATCCTCATGCCCAAATCCCACGTGCGCCTGTCCGCCGGCCGCGAGGCGATGAACGAGCAGATGCAGGCCCTGGCGTTCTTCGCCGGCGCCAACTCGATTTTCTACGGCGAAAAACTGCTGACCACCGCCAACCCGCAGGCCGACAAGGACATGCGTCTGTTCGCCCGCCTGGGCATCCAGCCTGAAGCCCGCGAAGAGCATTCCGACGAGGTGCATCAGGCCGCCATCGAGCAGGCGCTGGTGGAGCAGAAGAGCAGCGAGCAGTTCTACAACGCCGCCGTCTGAAATCCGCGCGCATTCCCCTGAAGGAATGCACAAGACCTGCGGAAGCGGGCTTGCCCGCGAAAACGGAGCGTCAGGCAGCACCGATGCCGGATGCGCCGGCGCTTTCGCGGGCAGCCCCCGCCCGCAGGGGATCCGTGTCATTTGAAAGTCGAGGCCTGCATGTCTTTCGATCTCGCCGCACGCCTTGCCGCCCGCCGTGCCGACAACCTCTATCGCCAGCGCCCCCTGCTCGAAAGTCCGCAGGGGCCGCAGGTGGTGGTCGACGGCCAGCCGTTGCTGGCGTTCTGCAACAACGACTACCTGGGCCTGGCCAATCATCCGCAGGTCATCGAAGCCTGGCGCGCCGGCGCCGAACGCTGGGGCGTGGGCGGCGGCGCTTCGCATCTGGTGATCGGCCACAGCGGCCCGCACCATGCCCTCGAAGAAGCCTTGGCCGAATTCACCGGCCGGCCACGGGCGTTGCTGTTCAGCACCGGTTACATGGCCAACCTCGGCGCGGTGACGGCGCTGCTCGGCCAGGGCGACACGGTGCTGGAGGATCGCCTCAACCACGCCTCGCTGCTGGACGCGGGGCTGCTCTGCGGCGCACGGTTCAGCCGCTACCTGCACAACGACGCCGAGAGCCTGGCCAAGCGTCTGGAGAAGGCCGCCGGCAACACGCTGGTGGTCACCGACGGCGTGTTCAGCATGGACGGCGACCTGGCCGACCTGCCCGCGTTGGCCCGTGAAGCGAAGGCCAAAGGCGCGTGGCTGATGGTCGACGACGCCCATGGCTTCGGCCCGCTGGGCGCCAACGGCGGCGGGATCGTCGAGCATTTCGGCCTGAGCCCGGACGACGTGCCGGTGCTGGTCGGCACCCTGGGCAAGGCGTTCGGCACCGCCGGCGCGTTCGTCGCCGGCAGCGAGGAGCTGATCGAAAGCCTGGTGCAGTTCGCCCGTCCGTACATCTACACCACCAGCCAGCCGCCGGCGCTGGCCTGCGCGACCCTGAAAAGCCTCGAACTGCTGCGCAGCGAACATTGGCGGCGCGAGCATCTGCAGACGCTGATCCGCCGCTTCCGCCAGGGCGCGGAGCAGATCGGCCTGGAACTGATGGACAGCTTCACGCCGATCCAGCCGATCCTGATCGGCGACGCCGGGCGTGCGGTGCGCCTGTCGCAGATGCTGCGCGAGCGCGGGTTGATGGTCACGGCGATCCGCCCGCCGACCGTGCCGGCCGGCAGCGCGAGGCTGCGGGTGACCCTCACCGCCGCCCACAGCGAAGCCCAGGTGCAGCAATTGCTGGACGGTCTGGCCGATTGCCGTGCCCGACTGGCCTTGGAGCCGAACCATGCGTGACCGACTGATCCTGCTGCCCGGCTGGGGGCTGGGCGCATCGCCGCTGGAGCCGCTGGTCGCCGCGCTGCGCGGGCTCGACGAACACCTGAAGGTCGAGATCGAGCCGTTGCCGGCGCTGGATTCCGGCGACCCGCAAGACTGGCTGGATGAGCTCGACCGACGCCTTCCCCAGGACGCCTGGCTCGGCGGCTGGTCGCTGGGCGGGATGCTCGCCAGCGAACTGGCGGCGCGTCGCGGCGAACATTGCTGCGGCTTGTTGACCTTGGCGAGCAACCCGTCCTTTGTCGTGCGCGACCAATGGCCGAGCGCGATGGCGCAGGACACCTTCGCGGCGTTCCTGGCCGGATGCGGCGCCGATCCGCAGGCGACCCTCAAGCGTTTCTCGCTGTTGTGCGCCCAGGGCGCGCAAGACCCGCGGGGCGTGTCGCGGCAGTTGCTCGCCCGTGCGCCGGCCACATCGCCGGGCGTGCTGACGGCCGGACTGCATGTGCTTTCCCGCCTGGACACCCGCGGGGCCTTGCAGGCCTTTCACGGACCGCAACTGCACCTGTTCGCCGGCCTCGACGGGTTGGTGCCGGCCGAGGCGGCGGGCGAACTGTTCGCGTTGATCGCGGATGTCGAGGTCGGTCTGGTCGAGCAGGCCAGCCATGCATTCCCGCTGGAGAACCCCGACGGGGTGGCGGGCGCGATCCAGGCTTTTCTACATGAGTGCGGTGATGACTGAATTGTCCAGCGCTGCACCCGGCGGCTTGCCAGACAAGCGCCAGGTGGCAGCTTCTTTTTCCCGGGCGGCGGCCAGCTACGACAGCGTCGCCGAGTTGCAGCGCGATGTCGGCAACCAGTTGATGCAGCGCTTGCCTGAGGGCTTCGTGCCGTCCCGCTGGCTCGACTTGGGCTGCGGCACCGGGCATTTCACCCGTGCGTTGGCCGAACGTTTCGACGCCGGCCAAGGGCTGGCGCTGGACATCGCCGAGGGCATGCTCGACCACGCTCGTCCGTTGGGCGGTGCCGATTACTTCGTGGCGGGGGATGCCGAGCGTCTGCCCCTGCGGAACTCGACCTGCGACCTGGTGTTCTCCAGCCTGGCGGTGCAGTGGTGCGCCGACTTCGGGTCGGTGCTCGCCGAAGCGTCGCGGGTGCTGAAACCGGGCGGGATCTTTGCGTTTGCTAGTCTTTGCACAGGGACGCTGTACGAACTGCGCGACAGTTGGCGTCAGGTCGATGGCCTGGTGCATGTCAACCGGTTCCGCGAGTTCGAGCGGTACGGGCAATTGTGCGCGGCCAGCGGCTTGCGCACGGTCAGCCTGGAAAACCGGCCCCATGTGCTGCACTACCCGGACGTGCGCAGCCTGACCCATGAACTCAAGGCCTTGGGGGCGCACAACCTCAACCCCGGCCGGCCGGGCGGGTTGACCGGGCGGGCGCGGATCCTCGGGCTGGTCGAGGCGTACGAGCGGTTTCGGCAGGCGCAGGGACTGCCGGCGACTTATCAAGTGGTCTATGCCGTGTTGGAGAAACCCTTATGAGCGCAGCCTATTTCATCACCGGAACCGACACCGACGTCGGCAAGACCACCGTGGCCGCCGGGTTGCTGCATGCCGCACGGTCGGCGGGGCTGAGCACGGCGGCGGGCAAGCCCGTGGCGTCCGGTTGCGTGGTGACGCCCAAGGGCCTGCGCAATTCGGATGCGCTGGCGTTGCAGGCCGAGTGTTCGTTGCCGCTGTCGTATCAACAGGTCAACCCGGTCGCTTTCGAGCCGGCCATCGCGCCGCATCTGGCGGCGCGGGAAGCGGGTGTCGCGTTGACCGTGCAGTCGCTGCTGGCGCCGATGCGCGAGATCCTGGCGCTGAACGCTGACTTCACCTTGATCGAAGGCGCGGGCGGCTGGCGTGTGCCGCTGGCGGATCAGGACAACCTGTCGGATCTGGCGATCGCCTTGCAGTTGCCGGTGATCCTGGTGGTCGGCGTTCGGCTGGGCTGCATCAGCCACGCGCTGCTGACCGCCGAGGCGATTGCCCGGGACGGGCTGCAGTTGGCGGGGTGGGTGGCGAACATCATCGACCCGAAAACCTCGCGGCTGGAGGAGAATCTGGCGACGCTGGCCGAGCGGATCCCGGCGCCGTGCCTGGGCCGGGTGCCGAGGCTCAAGCCGGCCAGCGCCGAGGCGGTGGCCGGGCACCTGCACCTGGATCTGCTCGACTGAAAGGTTCGGAACGCGGCTTTTGCCTATGACAAGGCAGTGTGCCATTAGTGTTTTTGACGGGTGTTTTTCTGGCGGCTCTGGTTCAATGGTCGCCATTGATCCTTCCCAGGGACGAGAGCTCCATGGAAATCTCCGGAAACACCGCTTTCTACGCAGGGCTGAGCACCATTCAGACCGGGCAGAACCGCGTCGATCAGGCGGCCAGCCAGATCGCCGGCAACACCATTGAACGTGCCGCCACCAGCCAGTCGTCGGAGCTGCAAGTCGAGCGTCTGCGCGGCGTGGATCGCAGCCAGCAATCGGATCTGGCCAGCAGCATGGTCGAGATGGCCCAAGGCAAATTCCAGGCGGAACTGGGCGTGAAAGTCGCCAAGGCTTCCGATGAAGTGCTCGGTACGCTGATCGACACCTACGCCTGATTTTCTGCCGCCCCGCTTTACCCGACGCCGCGACCCGTTCGCGGCGTTTTCGTTGTAAGTCCTTCTTCCTCAACTAATCTTTTTTCATCCAGTGTGCATTCGTCCGGTGCGCGGGGCACGGCTGTGTCCGGCGTTCGCCGATGGCCATGACAAACGGCCAGAGATCGACGCTTGACAAGATTTCGGCGTAAACGTATGTTTCAAACAACTGTTTGACCGTCACAACAAATCAACGCGGTCGTTCATTCCCGGTTACATCAGCAGAGGTTTATCGCTATGCCTGACTACAAGGCCCCCTTGCGTGATATTCGCTTCGTACGTGACGAACTGCTCGGCTACGAGGCGCACTATCAGAGCCTTCCGGCCTGCGCCGAAGCAACGCCGGACATGGTTGACGCCATTCTCGAAGAGGGCGCCAAGTTCTGTGAGCAGGTGCTGGCACCGCTGAACCGCGTGGGTGACACCGAAGGCTGCACCTGGAGCGAGTCCGGCGTGAAAACCCCGACCGGCTTCAAAGAGGCCTACAAGCAATTCGTCGAAGGCGGCTGGCCGAGCCTGGCCCATGACGTCGAGCACGGCGGCCAGGGCCTGCCGGAATCGCTGGGCCTGGCGGTCAGCGAAATGGTCGGCGAAGCCAACTGGTCGTGGGGCATGTACCCGGGCCTGTCGCACGGCGCGATGAACACCATCTCCGAGCACGGCACCCCCGAGCAGCAAGAGGCCTACCTGACCAAGCTGGTCTCCGGCGAGTGGACCGGCACCATGTGCCTGACCGAACCGCATTGCGGCACCGACCTGGGCATGCTGCGCACCAAGGCCGAACCTCAGGCCGACGGTTCCTACAAAGTCACCGGCACCAAGATCTTCATCTCGGCCGGTGAACACGACATGGCCGACAACATCGTCCACATCGTGCTGGCCCGCCTGCCGGACGCTCCGACCGGCACCAAAGGCATTTCCCTGTTCATCGTGCCCAAGTTCCTGCCGAACGCCGACGGCACCGTCGGTGCCCGCAACGCCGTGGCCTGCGGTTCGATCGAACACAAGATGGGCATCCACGGCAACGCCACCTGCGTGATGAACTTCGACGGCGCCACCGGTTTCCTGATCGGCCCGGCGAACAAAGGCCTCAACTGCATGTTCACCTTCATGAACACCGCACGCCTGGGCACCGCGCTCCAAGGCCTGGCCCACGCCGAGATCGGCTTCCAGGGTGGCCTGAAGTACGCTCGCGACCGTCTGCAGATGCGTTCCCTGACCGGCCCGAAAGCACCGGACAAGGCCGCTGACCCGATCATCGTGCACCCTGACGTGCGCCGCATGCTGCTGACCATGAAGGCGTTCGCCGAAGGCAACCGCGCGATGGTGTACTTCACCGCCAAGCAGGTCGACATCGTCAAGTACGGCGTGGACGAAGAAGAGAAGAAGAAGGCCGACGCACTGCTGGCCTTCATGACCCCGATCGCCAAGGCGTTCATGACCGAAGTCGGCTTCGAGTCCGCCAACCACGGCGTGCAGATCTACGGCGGCCACGGCTTCATCGCCGAGTGGGGCATGGAGCAGAACGTTCGCGACAGCCGCATTTCGATGCTGTACGAAGGCACCACCGGCATCCAGGCCCTGGACCTGCTGGGCCGTAAAGTGCTGATGACCCAAGGCGAGGCCCTCAAAGGCTTCACCAAGATCGTCCACAAGTTCTGCCAGGCCAACGAAGGCAACGAAGCGGTCAAAGAGTTCGTCGGTCCGCTGGCCGCACTGAACAAAGAGTGGGGCGAACTGACCATGAAGGTCGGCATGGCCGCCATGAAAGACCGCGAAGAAGTCGGCGCGGCCTCGGTGGACTACCTGATGTACTCCGGTTACGCCTGCCTGGCCTACTTCTGGGCCGACATGGCTCGCCTTGCCGCCGAGAAACTGGCCGCCGGCACCACCGACGAGGCGTTCTACACCGCCAAGCTGCAGACCGCGCGTTTCTACTTCCAGCGCTTGCTGCCGCGTACCCGCACCCACGTGGCGGCCATGCTGTCGGGCGCGAACAACCTGATGGACATGAAAGAAGAAGACTTCGCCCTGGGCTACTGAGCCTAAGCGCTGTCCTCTTGAAGACCGCTGCCCCCTGTGGGGCAGCGGTTTTTTTTTGCGCTCGGTTTTCCCCGGTATCGGGGCAGGTTCCCCAGTGGTCGTGGCGCAGGCCCGCGCCGAAGCTTTGTGTTTATTGATTCCAAATGTTTCAGAAGGGAGTGGCAAATTAATTGCACCGCGCCTGTCAACCGGCGCTGACGAGAACTGCCTGCTCATAGAAGCATCACGCCCGGCCACTTGAACACAACCGTCAGGGTGAAGCCTATGAACATCAGTCGACCCGTTCGTTTGACCTTCTGGATCCCGTTCGCGCTGTGCGCCCACGGCGCCATGGCCGCCGACCCGGCGGAAGTGGATCCGCCGGTTCCGGAAGTCCCCAGCCTGCAATCCCTGCGCGGCATGCTGCCGCCGGATCCTTCGGGCACCGAGGGCGGACGCAAGGTCGACCTGATGACCGACTACGTGCTCAACCGCCAGGCGGCGATCCTGCTGGGCAAGGCGCTGTTCTGGGACATGGAGATCGGCAGCGACGGCGCCACCGCCTGCGCTTCCTGCCACTACCACGCGGGCGTCGACCACCGCATCACCAACCAGATCAACCCCGGCCAGGCGCACACCGACCCCAACGTCGCGTCGATCTTCAACAAGCCGTTCGTGGCCTCCAACATTCCGGGGGACGTGGCGTCCTACGCCACGCTGTCCGGCGGCAAGGGCGGCCCGAACTACACGCTGAAGAAAACCGACTTTCCGACCCATGTGCTGAGCAATCCCCTGGAGCGCAACTCGCCCATCGTGTACTCGACGGACGACGTGGTCGGCTCCCAGGGCGTGTTCGACGCCAACTTCGTCAAGCCCAACCAGGCACGGTTCGACAAGTGCACCCAGCAGCCGGACGGCATCTTCCAGATCGGCGGCGTCAACGTCCGCCGCAGCACCGGGCGCAACGCGCCCTCGGTGATCAACGCGGCCTTCAACGTGCGCAACTTCTGGGACGGCCGGGCCAACAACGTGTTCAACGGTTTCTCGCCGTTCGGCAACCGCGACCCGGATGCGGGCATCTACGTCACCGCTGGCAACAGCGGGGTGGCGCAGAAAGTGAGGCTGGCGCTCAACGACGCGTCCGCCGCCTCCCAGGCCGTGGGCCCGCCCGGCAGCGCCGTGGAGATGTCCTGCGGCGGCCGCACCTTCGCCGACATCGGCCGGCGCATGCTCGACACGCTGATGCTCAAGCAGCAGCGGATCTCGTCCACCGACTCGGTGCTGGCGCCGGTGTCCGGGGCACGCCGCCCGACCTACCGCGAGCTGATCAAGAACGCCTTCCAGCCGCGCCTGTGGAACGCCACGCAGAACGTGCTGGTGGGCGGAGCGCCCTATACGCAGATGGAGGCCAACTTCCCGCTGTTCTTCGGGCTGGCGATCCAGATGTACGAGGCCACGCTGGTGTCCGATCAGGCGCCGATCGACGCCTACCTGCAAGGCGATACGACGGCGATGAACGCCCAGCAGGTCGAGGGCATGAACCTGTTCCTCGGCAAGGGCAAATGCGTCAACTGCCATGGCGGCCCCGAGCTGACCAACGCCGCCAGCCGCCTGCTGATGCACCCGCGCGAACGTATCGAGCGGATGGTGATGGCGGACAACCTGACCACCCTCTACGACAACGGCTTCTACAACACCGGTGTGCGGCCTACGGCGGAGGACCTGGCCTTGGGCGGTTCGGACGCGTGGGGCAATCCGTGGTCGTTCACCCGCCAGTACAACACCGTGCTGCAGGGCGGGCAGATTCCCGATCCGCTGAATGTCGACGTGTGCACCTTCGAGGCGCCGCTCAGCGCCGCGATCCCGTGCGACGCCACGCTCAAGCCGAACGTCGGTTTCCGCGATTCGGTCGACGGCGCGTTCAAGACCCCGACCCTGCGCAACATCGCGCTCACCGGGCCGTACTTCCACAACGGCAGCCGCGCGACGCTCAAGCAAGTGATGGAGTTCTACAACCGCGGCGGCGACCGGCGCGGCGAAGACGCCAACAACACCAGCGGCTTCGAGCACCCGGCGGTGAACCAGCACAACACGTCCAACCTCGACCCTGACATGACCGCGCTCAACCTGACGCCGGACGAGGTCGACGCACTGGTGAAATTCATGGAAGTGGCCCTGACCGACCCGCGCGTCGCCTGGGAGCGGGCGCCGTTCGACCATCCGTCGCTGGTCATCCCGCAGGGCCACGTCGGTGACGTGAACGCCGTGACCCAACGGCCCGCCAGTCCGAAGGTGACGACCCGCCAGGCAGCGGACGCGACGATCAGCCTCAAGCCGTACGGCGCCGAAGGCCGGCGGCCGGAAGAGGGGCCGTTGCTGCCGTTCTACAACGATCTTTGAGGGAGATTTGCCAGCATGGCCACCAGCAATGGTGGCCATGCTGGCCCCGCACGTCCGGCCGTTGCAAAAAACCTGAGTCCCGCGCTCAGAAATCGAGGGTTTCGGCCGTTAAAGAGACTGGCTGTGATGTGGATCACATTGTGTGTGCCTAACA
Organism: Pseudomonas ekonensis; assembly: GCF_019145435.1. Lineage (NCBI taxonomy): Bacteria > Pseudomonadati > Pseudomonadota > Gammaproteobacteria > Pseudomonadales > Pseudomonadaceae > Pseudomonas > Pseudomonas ekonensis. Next base: position 680,109 of record NZ_JAHSTS010000003.1, read on the forward strand.
GGCCACATTGCAGGCACAATGATATCTCTTTGCTATGACGGGTCGGAGCTTTACCCTTGCCGCGTTCTTCTGCTGTACGTTTCAGTCATTTCCTACCTTCACTGCTGTTGTTGCTCGCGGGGTTGGCGGCTGCGTACGTCAAAGACCTCAACGTGTTCTTCACTTCGCTGTTCAACGTGCTGCCGACCCTGGTGCTGTTGCTGGGCGGTTCGTACTGCGCGGTCTACTGTCGCCAGCGCGAACTGTTCCTGATGGTCACCGTGTACATCGCCTACTTTCTGCTCGACACCCAGACCGACTATTACCGCGACAACGGCCGCGTGCGCGAGGACGCGGCGGTGGTGTTCCACCTGGTCTGCCTGCTGCTGCCGCTGCTGTTCGGCCTGTTCGCCGCCTGGCAGGAGCGCACGCACCTGTTCCAGGACATGGTGGCACGCTTCGCCGTGCTGCTTGCCTTCGGCAGCGTGGCGCTGGGGCTGGAGCAAAGTTATCCCCAGGCACTGTTGATGTGGCTGTCGGAAATCCGCTGGCCGGCGCTGCACGGCGCGTGGATGAGCCTGATCCAGCTGTCGTACCCGGTGTTCCTCTCGGCTTTCCTGCTGCTGGCCTGGCAGTACTGGCGCAACCCGCGTCCGCTGCATGCGGCGCAGTTGGTGGGCCTGCTCGGGGTGTTCTGGATGCTGCCCAAGACCTTCATCCTGCCGTTCACCCTGAACATCATGTGCAGCCAGGTGATGCTGATGATCGCCGCCGCGGTTGCCCACGAGGCGTACCAGATGGCGTTCCGCGACGAGCTGACCGGCCTGCCCGGGCGCCGTGCGCTGAACGAGCGGATGCAGCGCCTGGGCCGCAACTATGTGCTGGCGATGACCGACGTCGACCACTTCAAGAAATTCAACGACACCCATGGCCACGACGTGGGCGACCAGGTGCTGCGGCTGGTGGCCAGCAAACTGTCGAAAGTCACCGGCGGCGGCCGCGCCTACCGCTACGGCGGCGAGGAGTTCGCCGTGGTGTTCGCCGGCAAGACCTTGGAGGAATGCCTGCCGCATCTGGAGCTCATCCGCGAGGCGATCGCCTCCTACAACATCCAGTTGCGCAACCAGGAGAACCGCCCCCAGGACGACCACCAGGGCCGACAGCGGCGCGGCGGTTCCGGGGCGTCCAGCGTGTCCGTCACGATCAGCATCGGGGCGGCCGAACGCCTGGAGCAGCGCACGCCGGAAGAGGTGCTCAAGTCCGCCGACCAGGCGCTCTACAGCGCCAAGGGCGCAGGGCGCAACTGCGTGATGGCGTTCGGGCAGACCCGCCGCGGCGCGGTGCGCACGGAGAATGCTGCGGGCTGACTGATGACGGCGCATTCAGCGCCTGTACGTTGATTGTGGGGGCAGGGCGGCCGGCAGTAGGTTGGGAGCAAACCGCTGAAGGAGAAGCACCATGCCCGACTACAAGGCCCCCTTGCGCGACATGCGCTTTCTGATCGACCGCGTCTTCGACTTCCACGCCCACTACGCGGCTCTCGGCGCCCACGACGCCAGCCCGGACATGGTGCATGCGATCCTCGAAGAGGGCGCGAAATTCTGCGAGAACGTTCTGGCGCCGCTCAACCGCAGCGGCGACGAAGAAGGCTGCCGTTTCGACAACGGTGCGGTGACGACGCCTACAGGGTTCAAGCAAGCCTTCGCACAGTACGTCGAAGGCGGCTGGCACGGGCTGGCGGCGGACCCGGCCTACGGCGGCCAGGGCCTGCCGAGTTCGCTGGGGCTGGCGGTCAGCGAGATGGTCGCCTCCAGCAACACCTCCTGGGGCATGTACCCGGGCCTGACCCACGGCGCCATGTCGGCGATCCACGCCCACGGCAGCGACGCGCAGAAGCAGACCTACCTGACCCCGCTCACCGCCGGCCGCTGGACCGGCACCATGTGCCTGACCGAAGCCCACTGCGGCACGGACCTGGGCCTGATCAAGACCCGCGCGGTGCCCCAGGCCGACGGCAGTTACGCGGTGACCGGCAGCAAGATCTTCATCTCCGCCGGCGAGCACGACATGAGCGCCAACATCATCCACCTGGTGCTGGCCAAGCTGCCGGACGCGCCGGCCGGCACCAAGGGCATTTCGCTGTTCATCGTGCCCAAGTTCCTGCCGGACGCGGCAGGGGAGGCGGGCGAGCGCAACGGCGTGACCTGCGGTTCCATCGAACACAAGATGGGCATCAAGGCGTCGGCCACCTGCGTGATGAACTTCGACGGGGCCAAAGGCTTTCTGATCGGCGAGCCGAACAAGGGCCTGAACTGCATGTTCACCATGATGAACCACGCGCGGCTCGGCACCGGCATGCAAGGCTTGTGTCTGGGGGAGGCGAGCTTCCAGGGCGCGGTCCGCTACGCCAACGACCGCTTGCAGATGCGCTCGCTGACCGGCGCCAAGGCACCGGACAGGCCGGCCGACCCGATCATCGTCCACCCGGACGTGCGGCGGATGCTGCTGACCATGAAAGCCTTCAACGAAGGCAACCGTGCCTTGACCTACTTCACCGCGCAGATGCTCGACATCGCTCACCTGAGCCGGGACGAGGCCGCCCGCCGCGAGGCGGAAGACCTGCTGGCGTTCCTCACGCCGATCTGCAAGGCGTTCATGACCGAGACCGGGCTGGAGGTGACCAACCACGGCATGCAGGTGTTCGGCGGCCACGGCTTCATCCGCGAATGGGGCATGGAGCAACTGGTGCGGGACTGCCGGATCGCGCCGATCTACGAAGGCACCAACGGCATCCAGGCGCTGGACCTGCTCGGGCGCAAGGTGCTCGGCAGCCAGGGCAAGCTGCTGCGCGGGTTCACCCGGATCGTGCACAAGTTCTGTCAAGCGCACGCCGGCCATGCGCAGTTGGGCGGGTTCGTTGCGCAACTCGATTTGCTCAACCGGCAGTGGGGCGAATTGACTCTGCTGGTCGGCGGCGCGGCGATGAAGAACCCGGACGAGGTGGGCGCCGCGTCGGTGGACTATCTGATGTACAGCGGCTACATCGTCCTCGCTTACCTGTGGCTGCGCATGGCCCGGGTGGCCCAGGCGCAACTGGAGGCGGGCGAGGGCGACGGCGATTTCTGCCGGGGCAAGCTGGCGACCTGCGAGTTCTATTTCAAGCGCCTGCTGCCGCGCACCGCGGCGCATCGGGCCGCGGTCGAGGCGGGCAGCGACTGCCTGATGAAGCTGCCGGCGGAGCTGTTCTCGCTCTGACGTCACCTGTGGCGAGGGACCGAGCGCCCTCGCCACAAGGTCTTCACATGCGGAATGCGGTGACCAAAAATTACATAATGGTCATCTGTTGACCCTATGTGTCGCAAAAGTTGTTGATGTACACTCCGGCTCAACGAAACCAACACTCCACGAATCACCTGTTTAGATCTGCGAGGTTTGCCATGGCTGACTACAAAGCGCCGCTGCGCGATATGCGCTTCGTCCTCAATGAAGTGTTCGAGGTCGCCAAGCTCTGGGCCGAGCTGCCGGCGCTGGCCGAGACCGTCGACGCCGAGACCGTCGAAGCGATTCTCGAAGAGGCCGGCAAGGTCACCAGCAAAAGCATCGCGCCCCTGAGCCGCGCCGCCGACGAAGAAGGCTGCCGCTGGGCCGATGGCGCCGTCACCACGCCGGCCGGTTTCCCGCAGGCCTACCAGACCTACGCCGAAGGCGGCTGGGTCGGCGTCGGCGGCGATCCGGCCTACGGCGGCATGGGCATGCCCAAGGCCGTGTCGGCCCAGGTCGAGGAAATGGTCAACTCCGCCAGCCTGGCGTTCGGCCTGTACCCGATGCTGACCGCCGGTGCCTGCCTGTCGATCAACGCCCATGCCAGCGAAGAGCTGAAGGCCGCGTACCTGCCGAACATGTACGCCGGCGTGTGGGCCGGTTCCATGTGCCTGACCGAGCCGCACGCCGGCACGGACCTGGGCATCATCCGCACCAAGGCCGAGCCTCAGGCCGACGGCACCTACAAGGTCAGCGGCACCAAGATCTTCATCACCGGCGGCGAGCACGACCTGACCGAGAACATCATCCACCTGGTGCTGGCCAAGCTGCCGGACGCGCCGGCGGGCCCGAAAGGCATTTCGCTGTTCCTGGTGCCCAAGTTCCTGGTCAACGCCGACGGCAGCCTGGGCGCGCGCAACCCGGCCAACTGCGGTTCGATCGAGCACAAGATGGGCATCCAGGCCTCCGCCACCTGCGTGATGAACTTCGACGAAGCCGAAGGCTATCTGGTCGGCGAGCCGAACAAGGGCCTGGCCGCGATGTTCACCATGATGAACTACGAGCGTCTGGGCGTCGGCATCCAGGGCCTGGCCACCGGCGAGCGCTCCTACCAGAACGCCCTCGAATACGCCCGTGACCGCCTGCAGAGCCGTGCGCCGACCGGCGCGCAGAACAAGGACAAGGTCGCCGATCCGATCATCGTCCACCCGGACGTGCGCCGGATGCTGCTGACCATGAAGGCCTCCAACGAAGGCGGCCGTGCGTTCTCCACCTACGTGGCCATGCAACTGGACACCGCCAAGTTCAGCGAAGACGCCGCGACCCGCAAGCGCGCGGAAGACCTGGTCGCGCTGCTGACGCCGGTGGCCAAGGCGTTCCTCACCGACCTGGGCCTGGAAACCACCGTCCACGGCCAGCAGGTCTTCGGCGGCCACGGCTACATCCGCGAGTGGGGCCAGGAGCAACTGGTGCGTGACGTGCGCATCACCCAGATCTACGAAGGCACCAACGGCATCCAGGCGCTGGACCTGGTGGGGCGCAAGATCGTCGGCAGCGGCGGTGCGTTCTACAAGCTGTTCGCCGATGAGATGCGCCACTTCACCGCGACCGCCGACGCCGGCCTGGCCGAGTTCACCCAGCCGCTGAACGCGGCGGTCGATGTCCTCGACGAGTTGACCGCCTGGCTGCTGGACCGCGCGAAGACCAACCCGAACGAAATCGGCGCGGCTTCGGTCGAGTACCTGCAAGCGTTCGGCTACACCACCTATGCCTACATGTGGGCACTGATGGCCAAGGCCGCGCTGGGCAAAGAGGCGCAGGACGACTTCTACGCGAGCAAGCTCGGCACCGCGCGGTTCTACTTCGCCCGCCTGCTGCCTCGGATCCACTCGCTGAGCGCTTCGGTGAAGGCCGGCAGCGAGTCGCTTTACCTGCTGGACGCGGCGCAGTTCTGAGCCAGCCACGTCATGTAAGCTTTCGCTTACATGACGTGCCGCTTTTCTCCCCTATGCGCAGATTGGATCCAGAGCTAATCTTCTTTCCATGGACGTCGCGCAGGAAGCGCAAAGCAACAACACGGACACGTAGGATTCTGCCAGGGTGGCGGAGTGAAATGGATGTCAGGGAAACAGTCTGCAAAGCCCCGCTTCGGCGGGGTTTTCTTATGCCCGCAGAAAAGTTTCCTCCCCCGCCTCGAGGCCTTTCGCGGCCTACAGCGTATCGGCCTCACGCTGCATCACCTCTTCCAGCAAGGTTCGCAGCAAGCCCATCGAGGCCTGCTGGCGCTGCACGTCGCGGCACACCAGCCCCACCGTCAGCGGCACCCGCGGTTCGCTGAGCGGTTTCCACAGCAGGCCCTGATCGTCGTATTCCTGCTGCGAACGGCCGGGCAACACCGTCGCCAGCCGCGTGTGGTGCAGGCTGTCGAGAATCCCCACCATGTTGTTCAGTTCCGCCTGCACGTGCGGGCGCCGCCCGAGCCGGGTCAGTTGCGCCTGCCAGATCTGGCGGATCTGGAACTCTTCGCCCAGCAGCAACATCGGCAGTTCGGCGGCCTGGCTCATCGAGACTTTCTTGAATTCACGCAGCGGATGATCCGCCGGGATGACCAGCGTCAGTTCGTCTTCGTACAGCTTCACGCCATGCAGCCCGGGCTGGCGCGGCGGCAGGTAGCTGATGCCGATGTCCAGCGAGCCGTTGAGCAGGCGCCGTTCGATCTCCAGCCCCGTCAACTCATAGATCTGCACCACCAGGTGTGGCTGGGCCTTGCGCACCCGTTCGAGCATCTGTGGCACCAGGCTGGTGTGCACGGTCTGCAGCACGCCGATGGCCAGGGTGCGCAGGGCCTGGCCCTTGAAATTGCCCAGGGCTTCCCGGGCCCGCTGCAGGCCGTCGAGCAGCGGCAAGGCGTGGTTGTACAAGGTGTGGGCGGCGAGGGTGGGCAGCAGGCGTTTGCTGCTGCGCTCGAACAGGGTGACGTCGAGGTGCTGTTCGAGCTGACGGATCTGCTGGGACAGGGCCGGCTGGGAGATCGACAGCCGCTCGGCGGCCCGCCCGACATGACCTTCCTCGTAGACCGCGACGAAATAGCGCAGTTGTTTGAAATCCATAAGCAGTACTTATCGAAAATGCTGGTAAATCGAAATGGCCCGACACCGGGAACCGGCCTAGTCTAACCGCATTCACAGGGCTTGCAGGGCCGGAAAGGGCAATGACCAGCGTTTGTTTCAACCGTGTTTGCATAGGCAGTTCAAAAAACCTCAAACGAGGTTTTTTCCAATGACGCTGTTCGGATTACGGCGACCGGCGCCGAGCCTCGATGACCTGGCTTTCGAGGCCGGACAAACCGATGCCGGCGACGGCGTGGAATGCCTGATGTCCGGCGTCGAGCGCCCGCAGCAGGTGTTCGTGCGCGGCCAAGGCTCGTGGCTGTGGGACAGCAACGACCGCGCGTACCTGGACTTTTCCCAGGCCGGCGGCGCCAACAGCCTCGGCCACAGCCCTTCGGCCCTGGTCAAGGCCATCGCCGGGCAGGCCCAGGCCCTGATCAACCCCGGTTTCAACCTGCTCAACCGCGGCATGCTCAGCCTCGCCGAACGCCTGTGCGCGGGCACCGCCAGCGATCAGGCCTACCTGCTCAACAGCGGCAGCGAAGCCTGCGAGGCGGCGATCAAGCTGGCGCGCAAATGGGGGCAGCGGCACCGCGGCGGCGCCTCGCGGATCATCGTGGCCCGCCAGGGTTGCCACGGCCGCAGCCTGGCGACGATCTCGGCTTCGGACAGCGCCAACCTGACCAACCGTTTCGCGCCGCTGCTGCCGGGGTTCGACCCGGTGCCGTTCAACGACCTGCCGGCCCTGCATGCGGCGGTGGACGCACAGACCGTGGCGATCATGCTCGAGCCGATCCAGAGCGATGCCGGGGTGATCCCGGCCAGCGAGCATTACCTCAAGGGCGTCGAGCGCCTGTGCCGCGAACTGGGCATCCTGCTGATCCTCGATGAGGTACAGACCGGCATCGGCCGCTGCGGCACGTTGCTCGCGGAGCAGGCCTTCGGCGTGCGCGCCGACATCGTCGTGCTGGGCAAGGGCCTCGGCGGCGGCGTGCCGCTGGCGGCCCTGCTGGCGCGGGGCACCGCGTGCTGCTTCGACGCCGGCGAACTGGGCGGCACCCATCACGGCAATGCGCTGATGAGCGCCGCCGGCCTGGTGGTGCTCGACAGCGTGCAGGACCGTGCCTTTCTTCAGCACGTGAACGACAACGGCCTGCATCTGCGTGAAGGCCTGGCCCGGTTGGCCCATCGATACGGCCACGGCGAGCTGCGCGGTCAGGGTCTGTTCTGGGGGCTGAGCCTGTCGGACGAATCGGCGGACGCTGTAGTCAAAGCTGCTTTGCATGAAGGCCTGCTGCTGAACGCGCCGCAACCGGACTGCCTGCGCTTCACCCCGGCGCTGACGGTCAGCCAGGCCAACATTGACGAAATGCTGGTGCGCCTGGCCCGGGCCTTCTCCCGGGTGCGCACGGCGCAGGTGCAATGCCGCAAAGGGATTGCCGTCTGAGCTGAAGTTTCCCACCCGAATTCAAGAACCGTCTCGCGGTATAACGCACGCCTCACGCCTGATTCTTTTCGCGTGGGGCGTTTTTTTGCGCCGTGGGCGGCGATTGCACTGAACCCCTGACCCGGCGTGCAGGTCGACTGGCTTGTACGGCTTGCGCCGAACCCCTAACGATCAGGAGCTGCCCATGGACTTCATCCGCATCATCATCGCCATCATCCTGCCGCCGCTGGGGGTGTTCCTTCAGGTCGGATTCGGCGGCGCGTTCTGGCTGAACATTCTGCTGACGTTGTGCGGGTACATTCCGGGGATCGTGCATGCGGTGTACATCATCGCCAAGCGTTGAGCGCTTCGGCGTCTGACGCCCGCGATGGGGTCAGTCGGTCTGACCCATCACCCGCCGATAAAACGCCCATTCCTGCTCCAGCGCATGGGCCTGGTTCGCGGCGCGGCGGAAGCCGTGGCGCTCTTCGGCGTAATAGTGCGCTTCGACCGGGATGCCGTTGCGCGCCAGCGCCGCCACCATGTCGCGGGTCTGCTGCGGCACTACGACCGCATCCAGTTCGCCCTGAAAGAAAATCACCGGCACGCCGATCTTGCCCGCGTGCAGCAGGGGCGTGCGGGCGGCGTAGCGTTCGGCGTCCCGCTGCGGGTCGCCGATCAGCCAGTCGAGGTAGTCGCCCTCGAACTTGTGGGTCGCCCGGCCCAGCGCCACCGGATCGCTGACCCCGTACAGGCTGGCGCCGGCGCGGAACACCCGGTGGAACGCCAGGGCGCACAAGGTCGTGTAGCCGCCGGCGCTGCCGCCACGGATGAAGGCGCGTTCGCCGTCGATCATGCCCCGTCCGGACAGATGCGCCACCACCGCACAGGCGTCCTCGACATCCACCTCGCCCCAGTTCAGGTGCAGAGCTTGCCGATATTCACGGCCGTAACCGCTGCTGCCCCGGTAGTTGAGGTCGGCGACGGCGAAGCCGCGTTGCGTCCAGTACTGGATGCGCGGATCGAGTATCGGGTAGCAGGCTGACGTGGGGCCGCCGTGGATGAACACCACCAGCGGCGGCCGGGCGTCGCCGTTCATGGCCGGATAGAAGAAGCCGTGGGCCTCGCCGCCTCCGCTGGGGTAGCGCAGGGTCTGCGGTTGGCTGATGCGTTCGGCGGGCAGCGGCGCAGTGCCCCCGGCCAGTACCGTCACGGCGTGCAAGGCCCGGTCGATGGCGATGATCGTCGACGGGCTCACGGGGGAGGCGGCGATGGCGTAGATGAAATGCTCATCCAGCGCGAGATGGCGGAAGCGGCTGTAAGCGCCGGTGAAGTCTTCGCCGGCGAGTGCCAGACGACCGAAGCCACCTTCGCTCCAGCTGGCCAGAAACGCCTCGCCCTGCGGCAGCCAGGTGCAGCCGCCCATCTGCCAGGGCGCCGGGGCGTGGTCGGCCTCGGCACTGGCCAATGGCTGCAAGCCTGCTGCGGACTCGACCCATGGCTGCCAATGCCCGCCGCGGTCGGTCAGGCACCCCAGCCGTCCCTCAGCATCGAAGCGCGGTTGCTGGATCGACTCTTCAGGCCCGTCCCCGGCGATGCATCGTGCAGCGCCAATCCCCTGCGCCGTACGTTCGGCCACCATCAGCCGGGTCGACGTCCACGGCTGATGCGGCCGGCTCCACTCGATCCAGGCCAGGCGCCGGCCGTCGGGGCTCATGACCGGCGCGGCGTAGAAGTCCGCGCCTTCGGCCAGCACCTGCCGTTGACCGTCAGCCAGACCGACGGCCACCAGACGGTGCCGGTCGCGCTGCTCCTCGACCGCCAGCACCTGGCCGTCATGGAAACCCAGGTCGCCGTAGCGACACTCGCCGCAGGTCAGCGCCGCGGGCGCCCCTTCCAGCGTCTGGCGGTAAAGCTGTTGATCCGCCTCGTTGACGAACACCACCCCGTCATCCGTCAGGCAGAACGCTCCGCCGCCGTATTCGTACACGCGGCTGCGCACGCTGAACCCGGACGGGGTCAGGCATCGGGCCTGCCCGTCCCGCCAGTGCCAGATCCGGCACGCGGCGTCCTGGGGTCGGTATTCGTTCCAGAACAGGCCAAGGGTGCCCAGTTGCAGCTCGGCGAAATCCACCCCGGCGGCGACGGCGGCGGTGGCGCTGAAAGGTTCAGCCCTTGGCGATGAGGCGTGAGTTTCGTTCATTGCGAAAGGCCAGTTGGTCGATGGTCTGGGTGGCGTGTTCGGCCTCTTCGCGGGCGGCCAGGATCACGCCGTGGTGTTCGGACTTGCTGCACACCGGGTCGGCGTTGCTCGCATCGCCGGTGAGCATGAAGGCCTGGCAGCGGCAGCCGCCGAAGTCCTGTTCCTTCTCGTCGCAGGAGCGGCACGGCTCGGGCATCCAGTCGTAGCCGCGGAAGCGGTTGAAGCCGAACGAGTCGTACCAGATGTGCTGCATGCTGTGGTCGCGCACGTTGGGGAACTGCACCGGCAACTGCCGGGCGCCGTGGCAGGGCAGGGCGGTGCCGTCCGGCGTGACCGTCAGGAACAGGCTGCCCCAGCCGTTCATGCAGGCCTTGGGGCGTTCTTCGTAGTAGTCCGGGGTGACGAAGATCAGCTTGCACGGATGCCCTTCGGCCTCCAGCCTGGCGCGGTATTGGTTGGTGATCCGCTCGGCGCGCACCAGTTGCTCGCGGGTCGGCAGCAGCCCGACGCGGTTGAGCTGCGCCCAGCCGTAGAACTGGCAGGTGGCGAGTTCGACGAAATCCGCCTCCAGCGCCAGGCACAGTTCGATGATGCGGTCGATCTTGTCGATGTTGTGCCGGTGGGTGACGAAGTTCAGCACCATCGGATAACCATGGGCCTTGACCGCCCGGGCCATCTCCAGCTTCTGGGCGAAGGCCTTCTTCGAACCGGCCAGCAGGTTGTTCACCTGCTCGTCGCTGGCCTGGAAGCTGATCTGGATATGATCGAGGCCGGCTTTCTTGAAGTCGCTGATCTTCTGCTCGGTGAGGCCGATGCCGGAGGTGATCAGGTTGGTGTAGAAGCCCAGCTTGCGCGCCTCGCCGATCAGCTCGGCGAGATCCTGGCGCACCAGCGGCTCGCCCCCGGAAAAGCCCAGTTGCGCCGCGCCCATCTCCCGCGCCTCGCGGAACACCTTGAGCCATTGCTCGGTGCTCAACTCCTGGCCTTGCTGCGCAAAGTCCAGCGGGTTGGAGCAGTACGGGCATTGCAGCGGGCAGCGGTAGGTCAGCTCGGCGAGCAGCCACAGCGGCAGGCCGACCTCAGGTTTGGGCGGCACCTGCACCGACGGTTCAGGCAAGGGTGATCCAGTGCTCTGCACGGGCAACCTCCATGAATTGCTCGATATCGTCACCGAGCTCCGGCACGCCGGGGAACTGCTGCGCGAGGGTGTCGATGATCGCGGCGACATCCCGCTCGCCATCGATCAGGCCGCCGATCAGCGCAGCGCTGTCGTTGAGCTTGATCATGCCTTCGGGGTACAGCAGCACGTGGCCTTTCTGCGCCGGCTCGTACTGGAAACGGTAGCCGGGGCGCCAGTGCGGGGTCAGGCTGCGGTCGAAGCTCATAGGGTGATTCCTTTATGCCAGACCCGTTCTCCGGTCACGCTGTGATACGGCGGGCGGTTCAGTTCGTAGGCCATGCTCATGGCGTCGAGCATGCTCCAAAGGATGTCCAGTTTGAACTGGAGAATTTCCAGCATGCGCTCCTGGCCCTCACGGGTCTGGCAGTGCTCCAGGGTGATCGCCAGGCCGTGCTCCACGTCCCGGCGCGCCTGGCCCAGGCGGGTGCGGAAGTATTCGTAGCCGGCCGGGTCGATCCACGGGTAATGCCGGGGCCAGCTGTCGAGGCGCGACTGGTGGATCTGCGGCGCGAACAGCTCGGTCAGCGAGCTGCTGGCGGCTTCCTGCCAACTGGCGCGGCGGGCGAAGTTGACGTAGGCGTCGACCGCGAAGCGCACGCCGGGCAGCACCAGCTCCTGGGAGCGCAGTTGGTCCGGGTCGAGGCCGACCGCTTGCCCCAGGCGCAGCCAGGCTTCGATGCCGCCGTCCTCGCCGGGCGCGCCGTCGTGGTCGAGCAGACGCTGGATCCACTCGCGGCGGATCTCGCGGTCCGGGCAGTTGGCCAGGATCGCCGCGTCCTTCAGGGGAATGTTCACTTGATAGTAGAAGCGATTGGCGACCCAGCCCTGGATCTGCCCGCGGGTGGCCCGGCCTTCATACATCGCCACGTGGTACGGGTGATGGATGTGGTAGTAGGCGCCCTTGGCGCGCAGCGCCGCCTCGAATTCGGCGGGGGACATTGGAGTGTCAGTCATGTCTGTTCTCCGGGAACGACCGTTGGATTCTCTGGTGTCTGTCAGGACGCCTTCGCTGGCAAGCCAGCTCCCGCAAGGTTGCGGGGCGTACGCAAAACCTGTGGGAGCCGGCTTGCCAGCGATGAGGCCCTCAGCTACAGCACAATACTCATGCCGTCATACGCCACTTCAACATTGCGCCGCACCAGTTGCGCACGCTCCGGCGAGTCTTCGTCGAGGATCGGGTTGGTGTTGTTGATGTGGATAAGTACCTTGCGCTGCTCGGGAAGCCGCTCCAGCACTTCCAGCATGCCGCCGGGGCCGTTCTGGGCCAGGTGGCCCATTTCGCGGCCGGTGCGGGTGCCGACGCCGCGGCGCTGCATTTCATCGTCGTCCCACAGCGTGCCGTCCACCAGCACGCAGTCGCTGCCGGCCATGATCTCCAGCAGCGGCGCATCGACCTTGCCCAGCCCCGGGGCGTAGAACAGCTTGCCGCCGGTGTTCAGGTCTTCGACGATCAGGCCGATGTTGTCGCCCGGGTGCGGGTCGAAGCGGTGCGGCGAATACGGCGGCGCCGCGCTGCGCAGGGGTAGCGGGGTGAAGCGCAGGTTCGGGCAGGCGGCGATGGTGAAGCTCTGGTCGAGCTCGATGCGGTTCCAGTCCAGTCCGCCGTTCCAGTGCTTGAGCATGTTGAACAGCGGGAAACCGGTGCTCAGGTCTTCGTGGACCATGTCCGTGCACCAGACCTGGTGCGGGCAACCTTCGCGCAGGCTGAGCAGGCCGGTGGTGTGGTCGATCTGGCTGTCCATCAGGATGATCGCGCCGATGCCGGTGTCACGCAGGGCGCGGCCCGGCTGCATAGGGGCGAAGCCCTGGAGCTGGGCGCGGATGTCCGGCGAGGCGTTGCACAGCACCCAGTTCACGCCGTCATCGGAGATCGCGATGGACGATTGGGTGCGGGCCCGGGCGTTCAGGCTGCCGTCGCGAAAGCCGGCGCAGTTGACGCAGTTGCAGTTCCACTGCGGAAAGCCGCCGCCGGCGGCCGAACCCAGAATCTGGACAAACATGAGCGCTCCATCATTTCAACGCGGAAAACAAAACGCCCCGGCGGGCCGAGGCGTTGCACTGCTGTGTTCTGCCAGGGGCAGGACTCAGCGGCTGGCGAAGTACATGGTGACTTCGAAGCCGATGCGCAGGTCGGTGTAGGCCGGTTTGGTCCAGGACATAAGGTGACTCCTCAATGGTTTTCGGGTGGTTGAGACAGCGCTATCCATAGGTATAGTCCACGGCAGCGCAATGACGTTCAAAATAGTTAGGCGGCTATGTTACTCAAAATTTCAGAGGCTTTGCCCGTGAATCTGCGAGAAAGCTCATTGCAGCTCAGGTAACGATCATTGCGCCGTTCGCCACGGCGCGCCCGGCGAAGGGCTGCTGGCCAGGCAGCGCCAGCCGCCTTCGGCCTGGATCAGGCGCTGCGCGGCGGCGGTCAGGGCCGGGCGCTCCAGGCGCTCGATGGCGGCGGCCAACTGCGTCAGATAATCCGACGGATGGCCGGCCAGCCTGGCCTGCCACAGCAGCTCGGCGGCGTCCTTCAGGGCGAGGCTTGCGGCGTCGAACTGATCGGCCAGCGCCTGGCGCTGTTGCAGGAGCGTTTGATCGTCGAGGTTTGCGACGAGCGCCGCGAGCGCGTCCATGAACTGCCGGATGTGTTCGAGCAATTCGGCAGGCGCAACGCTCGGCGACTGCACGCCGAACAGCAGCCCGGTCTGGCCGTGCACCGTGCGGATCCCGCTGAACACGGCATAACCCAATTGCAGCTCGACCCGCAGGCGTTGGTAGAACGGCGTCTGGCCGATGTGGGCCAGCAGGCGCCAGGCCGCTTCGTCGTCGAGCCCCTGGCTGGCGGCCGGGCAGAACAGCAGCAGCGCGTGCTCGCCGGACGCGGTGTCGAGGTGCGCCCAGAGCCGTTCGCCGTTGATCGCCGGCAGCGGCGCCAGTCGGTTGTCGGCGGTGCCCGGGATGCGGCTCAGGGCCAGGCCCATGGCCGATTGGGTTCTGGCGTTGAGACCGAGGGCCAGACCGTCCCAGCGCGAAGTTGTCCACAGGTGCGCGGCGTCGTCAGCGGTGGCGGCGGATTCCAGGCCTTGCTCCGGCAACGCCTTGAGCAACTGGCGGATCGGTATCAACGGCCTGTCCTGTTCGGCCGGCGGGGCATCGCCGTCCGTTTGCGTCAGCGTTTGCAGCGCCGATTCGAGGACCGCCGGCATCGGCTCCTGCAGGCCCGTGAGTTTCAGCAGCCATTGATTCCCCGTTGTCGTGAAGGACAGCTCGACCCCGGCCTGACGCGCGTCTTCGCTCACGTCTTGCAGAGCCCGTTGCAGCTTCGCCGGCAGCCCTTCGGCTGGGGCCGATGCGAGCACCCAGCGCAGAAACACCGCGCCTTCTTCGCCGGTATCCGGCAAGGCCTGGCTGAACTGCATCGCCGAGCGCTCCCGGCGGCTGCGCGAGCGATCCTGGGCAAAGGTGCGCAGGCCTCGGTGGGCGCTGGTCTGGCCGCGGATCAGATTGGCGTTGGCCAGCGGCGGCGCTTCGCGCAGGAACGGATTGGCGGCGGGCAAATGCCAACGGTCGCTGAAGTTATCCACAACGCCGAGCTGACGGAGAACTTGCTCGAGCGCTGTGGCGCCGGCATCGGACAGGTGGTTTTCCAGGGGCTCACTGTCCGCCCGCGCCGATTGCAGCGCGCCGCTGACCTGCTGGCGGCGTTGCAGCAGTGTCGCGTATTCCTTGCGCAAGGCCGGCCAGTCCTGTTGTGCAGCAAAGAAGCTCAACCAGTCGTGCAGCGCTTCGACGAGGGTGTCTGTGCCAGCGGCGGGGGTACTGAACTGCACATGCAGCAAGGCTTGCCCGCCGAAGCGGTACAGCGGCTCGGCCTTCAGCCCTTGCGCCAATCCCTGATGGCGAAGATGGGCGAGCAGCCCGCCGGGTTTGGCGTTGTTCAGCCAATGGCAGAGGAACGCCATCGCTTCGGCGGATCCTTCCGGCAGATCCTCAAGGGCGAACAACTGATGGATCCGCCCCTCAGCGACCTGTTGATAACTGTTTGCCGATCCCGCCATCAGCGGCACGGGAGGCGTTTGCGCAACCTTATCCCCAACCGGCAACGCCGCGTCGAACTGCCGGGCCAGGGCTTGCAATGCTTCGAGGCTCTGCGGGCCGACCAGGCTCAGGGTCATCTGGCCGGTGCGGTAGCAGCGCTGATGGAAGCCTTTCAACGCCTGCTGAAACTCCTCCTGCGGCACGGGCAGGCTGTCCCGGTTGCCGGCATGGAACCCGCGCAGCGGATGGTCGGCCGCCAGACCTGCGTACAGCGCATGTTGTTGCTGGGCCGCCGCATCTTGAGACCAGGCGACGAATTCCGCGTGCAGCACTTCCCGTTCGCGCAACTGTTCGTCCGGATACATGCGGGGATGGGCGAGCATGTCCGACAGACGCTCTAGCCCTCCGGTGAAGGACGCGGTCGGCAGCTCAACGAAAAAGTCCGTGGTGCGTTCGCGGGTGCTGGCGTTCACCTGGCCGCCGTGGCTCTGCACGTAGGCCATCAGCCCCTGCTGCGCGGGAAAGCGCTCGGTGCCGAGAAACAGCAGATGCTCCAGGAAATGCGCCATGCCCGGCCACGCCAACGGCACGTCATGGCTGCCGGCGGCCACCCGCAGCACGGCAGCGCTGCGCGTCAGGCCGGGTACATGGCGCAGGGTCACGCGCAAGCCGTTGGCCAGGGTTTCGGTGTAGGGGCGGGGATGAGTCGGCACAGGCATGGGCACTTCCAGAACGGTGAGGTGCCCATGCTAGCGGATTACGCGGGGTCAGCGTTTGTTCAGTGCGTCGTACAGCTCTGGGCGACGATCGGTGAAGTAGCGGTTGGCGGCGCGGGAATCGGCCATCAGGCGCCGGTCCAGCTCGCCGACGATCAAGGCTTCGTCCAGGCCGGCCTGGGCGATTCGGCTGCCGTCCGGCGCGGCGATGCTGCTCTGGCCGCAGTAGTGGATGTCGCCTTCATGGCCGCAGTAATTGGCATAGGCCACGTAGCATTGGTTTTCGAAGGCGCGGGAACGGACGGTGACGTCGGCGATGAAGTCGTACGGCACCATGTTCGCCGTCGGCACCAGGATCAGCTCGGCGCCTTGCAGAGCCAGGCGCCGGGCGTTCTCCGGGAACTCCACGTCGTAGCAGATCAGGAAACCGAGCTTCCAGCCGTTGAGCTCGACGATGGGGAACTCATCTTCGCCGGGGCTGAACATCGACCGGTCGAGATCGCCGAACAGGTGCGTCTTGCGGTAGTTGCACAGGCGCTCGCCCCGGGCGTCGATCAATTGCACGGCGTTGTAGATCTGCCCGTCGGCGGCGCGCTCGGGGTAGCCGTACAGGATCGCCAGGCCGGCGGCCTTGGCGATCCGTCCGATCTGTTGCGCCCACTCACCGTTGTAGACCTCGGCCAGCGTACCGACCGCTTCCTGGCCGATGTTGTAGCCGGTCATGAACATCTCCGGCAGCACCAGCAGGTCGGCGCCCTTGGCCTCCATCGCCACTCGCTGGAGGCGCTGCAGGTTCGCGGCCGGTTCCAGCGGCTGCGGCGGACATTGGTAAAGGGCTACGCGCATCAGGGATTCCTCTTACTCGGGCAAGGCGACTGGGCCGATGTCTTTGAACACGTCACCCGGGCCCGGGTTCTCTTTATGGGTGGCGCCGCCGAAGTGTTTCATGATTCCCCACACCGCGTTGAGCGAAGTCTGCACCGCGCCTTCGACCCACGCCGGCGTCCACGACACGTCATCGCCGGCGATGAAGATCCCGCGCTGTTCGGCCGGCATCTCGTCCTGCATGAAGTGCGCGTACATGCGCTGGTTGTAGCGGTAGTGGCCGGGCAGGGCGCCCTTGAAGGCACCGAGGAAGTGCGGGTCGGCTTCCCACGACACGGTGATCGGATCGCCGATGATGCGCGAGGCGATGTCGACCTTCGGGTAGATCTTCTTCAACGCGTCCAGCGCCAGTTTCACGCGCTTTTCCACCGGGTGCGGGAGCATCTTCAACGCGTCGCTCATCCACGAGTACGACAGGCAGATCACGCCCGGCTTGTCGTCGCCGTTGTCGAACAGATAGGTGCCGCGGGTGAGGCGGTCGGTGAGGGTCATGCTCATCAGGTCGCGGCCGGTTTCCGGATCCTTGTCCTTCCAGAACGGCCGGTCGACCATCACGAAGGTCTTCGACGACTGCATGTAGCGGGTGCGGTCGAGGGCCATCCACATCTTTTGCGAGAACAGGGTCTCTTCGCATTCGATCTGGGTGGTCAGCAGCCAACTCTGGCAGGTGGTCAGCACGGCGGCGTACTCGCGGGTGTCGCCGTTGTTGTCGGTGACGGCGAAACGGCCGCCCGGCGCATGGGCGATCTTCTTCACGCCCGAACGCGGCGCGCCGCGGTGCAGCGATTTCAGGCTGGTGCCTTGCGGCCAGTGCACGCAACGCTCCGGCACGTGCCGCCAGATGCCTTGCGGCACCTGTTCCACGCCGCCGACCACCAGGTGCTGGTGATCGTCGCAGTTGGTCATCACCACGCGGAAGATTTCCAGCATCGAGTTGGGGAAGTCCGAGTCCCAGCCGCCGGTGCCGAAGCCGACCTGGCCGAACACTTCGCGGTGGTGGAACGACAGTTTGGCGAACGCCTTGGAGGTGGCGACAAAGTCGTAGAACGTGCGGTCGTCCCACAGCGGCACGAGGGTGTTCCACAGCTCCTTGAGGCGCGGCACGTCGCGGTCGCGGATCGCCTGCTGGATCTCGCCGAAGCGCGCGCCGTCCTCCAGGGCGTCCGCCCAGGCGTCGGCCACTTCCTGGAACAGTGCAGGAAGATCCGCCAGTTTCTGGGCGTAATGGGTCTTGCCTTCCAGGTCGATCACGGTGCTGCCGGAGGCCGGCGTCAGCGGGTTGGGGAAAGGTTTGGTTTCCAGGCCGAGCTTGTCGACATAGTGGTAGAACGCGGTGGACGACACCGGGAAACGCATACCGCCCAGTTCCGCGACGATGCCGTCGGTGCCGTTGAACGCCTGGGAGCGCAGGCGGCCACCGAGCTTGGAGGCCTCGTAGACTACGGGCTTGAGGCCCAGCTTCATCAGCTCGTACGCGGCCACCAGCCCGGCGATGCCGGCGCCGACGATCGCCACTTCCGCGCCGTGGTGCTGCTCGGGAATGCTGCCCAGGCCGGCCGGGTGTTCGATCCAGTCGTCGAAGGCGAAGGGGAAGTCCGGGCCGAAGATGGTGACCGGTTTTTTACCGTCTGCAGGATGGCGATTGTTCTTGTTCATGGCTGACCTTGCTGGCGACCCGACGCAGGATGCGCGTCTGAGTATAGGAAAAGATGCCGGCCATTCTAGGGAGCGCAGAACACGTTAATAAGACGCAATGTGTCGTCGTTATGCCGTTTTATCAGTCGATATGACGATATATCTGTGCATAGTGACTAGTTCAGGAGCGAGCCTGGTCGCGAAGAGGCCCGACCGCACAACCAATATGCCGAACCCGGGGGTCAAACCGGCTGCCCTCGGTCAATCTTGCTGCTCAGGATGATCGACGTGGTCGTCTTTTCCACCCCGTCCACGCTGCCGATCTGGTCGAGCAACTGATCCAGCTGCTCCGGCGAGTCGGTGCGCAGCCACGCCACATAATCGAATTCACCACTCACCGCACACAGTTGCTGCACCTGCGCCATGGCGCTGAGCCGGCGCAACACCTCTTTCCCGGAGCGGGGTTGCACGGTGATGCCCACGTACGCCTGCAATCCGCCGTCCACCACCCGCTGGCCCAGGCGCACGCCGTAACCGGTGATGACCTTGGCCTTTTCCAGCCGTGCCAGCCGTGACGTCACGGTGGTGCGGGCGATCCCCAATTGCCGCGCAAGCATCGCCACGCTCTCGCGGGCGTTGATTTGCAGGGCGGCGATCAGCTGACGGTCGATTTCGTCGAGCACGGGCGGGCGGATGTCAGGCAAAGGGCGTCTCCAGGGGCGCGGACGGATGGGCTGCATGTTACAGATTCAGGCGGGAGAGCGCTTACGGCCGACAATCGAAGGGTTTCTGGACTGTCTGGTTTATTTCTATTGCGACACATTGCGGCGGGCAACCGTGTGCGCAGCGGCGAACGGGTGTGGGCCTGGGATCCGGGCAACCCGAACATCACCAAGCGCCCGCCGCCCGATGACCTGCGTGTCGCCCAAGACCGGAAGGCAGTACATCCTGCTGGCGGCGGGCGGGGCGCGAATTTGGCGAAATGGGTGGAAGCTGGGCACTGTGTCGCCAGTGTATTGTTTTTTGTACCGCGGAGCGGTCAGGTTTTTCGGCCATGACGTTGTTCGCCTGGTAAAAATGTGATCAGGGTTGTTGCAAGGTGGCAATTACACACCTAACATGCCCGCCTTCTCTCACCCGACAGCAAAGGAGGTACATCATGCAACAGTTGATCACCCTTTGCAGGTCGCGCCTGGCTTGAACGCATTCGCCGCTACTCGTTAGCGGTACAGCAACGCCCGGCCTCTGGCCTGCCAATCCGAACATCTTTTTGTTTCAACCCATCAGGATTGGACTATGGGCACTTGCATTCGCAATTTGTCCGACGGCGCCGTATTGGTCGCCGCGGACGACACCTGGATCGAAGGAAAAGCGATCCAACAACTCGAAACCACCGCTCGCCTAGGGGGCATGCATCGGGTGGCCGGCATGCCGGACCTGCATCCGGGGCGTGGCTATCCGGTCGGCGCGGCATTCTTTTCCGTGGGGCGTTTGTACCCGACGCTGGTCGGCAATGACATCGGCTGTGGCATGGCGCTGTGGCGCACGGACATCCCGACCGCCAAGCTGCATCTGGACAAGCTGGAGAAACGCCTTGGCAACCTCGACCTGCCGCTCGACGAGACGTGGCAGGAAGCCGTCGCCAGCTTCGGTTTGCCTGCCACGGGGCACGAGCGTTCTCTAGGCACCATTGGTGGTGGTAACCACTTCGCCGAGTTGCAGCAACTCGATGAAGGCTACGACGATGCGGCCCTGGCAGCCTTGGGCATCGAGCGCAAACACCTGCTGTTGCTGGTGCACAGCGGCTCGCGTGGTTTGGGCGAGGCGATCTTGCGTGAGCAGGTCGACCTGTTCGGTCATCACGGACTGGAGGCGGGCAGCGAGGCCAGCACTCATTACCTGAGCCGGCACAACGGCGCGCTGCGTTTTGCCGAAGCCAACCGTCAGTTGATTGCCCGGCGCATGCTCGACCGCTTGCGTGCCGATGGCGATGTACTGCTCGACATCAACCACAACCTGGTGTCGCCAGCGCAGGTCGACGGGCTCGATGGCTGGCTGCATCGCAAAGGCGCCACACCGTCGGATCAGGGGGCGGTGGTGATCCCTGGTTCGCGCGGCGACTACAGCTACTTGGTACAGCCGATCGCCGACGAGCGCAGCCTGTTGTCCCTGGCCCATGGCGCCGGACGCAAATGGATGCGCAGCGAGTGCAAGGACCGCCTCGCCTCGCGCTACAGCGTCGAGCAACTGAGTCGTACGGCACTAGGCAGCCGCGTGATCTGCGCCGACCGGGCGCTGATCTACGAGGAAGCGCCGGAGGCCTACAAGGCTATCGACTCGGTGGTGGGTGCCTTGCGTGAAGCGGGGTTGGTTCGCGTGCTGGCACGACTGAAACCGGTGCTCACCTACAAGACGCGCGGAGGGTGCTGCTGATGATCCTGCTGCAACTCTCGGCGGCTCAGGGGCCGGAAGAATGTGCCCTGGCAGTGGCCAAGGCATTGCTCAGGCTGCAGGCCGAAGCGGATGCCCAGGCCGTGGCGGTACGGATAGTCGAAGAAGAGCCGGGGCCGCGGCGCGGTACCTTGCGCTCGGTGTTGCTGGCACTGGATGGCGAGCAGGCCGAGCGCCTGGCGGATCACTGGACGGGCTCGCTGCAATGGACGTGCAACAGTCCGTACCGGCCGGGGCATGCGCGCAAGAACTGGTTCTTTGGGGGCGCACGGTTTGCGCCGCCGGCACCGGAATTGGCGAGCGAGATCCACTTCGAGACCTTGCGTTCGTCCGGGCCGGGTGGTCAGCATGTCAACACCACCGACTCGGCAGTGCGCGCCACGCACCTGGCCAGCGGCGTCAGCGTCAAGGTACAGAGCGAGCGTAGCCAGCACGCCAACAAACGCTTGGCGCTGCTGCTCATCGGTCAACGCCTGGCGCAACAGGCAGAGCAGGTCGACAGCGAACTGCGCGCGGAGCGGCGGTTGTTCCATCACCGCATCGAGCGTGGCAATCCACGTCGGGTGTTTCGTGGCGAACGCTTCGAGCCGGCTGACGAGTAGATTGTGTGCGAATAGTCGTCGAGCAAAAGTCAGGCCGGGCGGCGTAGGCGACGCCGGCCCCACAAAAACGGATGAGGAAAGGACCCGGCTCGCACTCGGGTTTACGAGTTGCAAAGGAGCATTCCGTATCTGAGGCGATTCCGCCAAAAACGCAAAAGCCGCGCATTCGCGCGGCTTTTTGATGTCTGGTGGGCCCACACGGACTCGAACCGTGGACCAAAGGATTATGAGTCCTCTGCTCTAACCGACTGAGCTATAGGCCCTCAGTAGGCGGCGGATTATAGCGACGGTTTGGCGGCTGTGCTATCCGAAAAATCCGATACGGCGATGCGCAGAAACGTGGCGGCGAACTCTTCGGGCGGCAAGGGCAGGCTGACGATGTAGCCCTGGATCTGTTCGCAGCCTTCGGCGGCGAGGAACTGCTCCTGGGCCTGGGACTCCACGCCTTCGGCGATCACGGTGAACTGCATGCTGCGGCCCAGGGCGATGATGGCGCGGACGATGGCTGCGTCGTGCGGGTCGTCGGGCAGGCCGCGGACGAAGGACTGGTCGATCTTGAGGATGTCCAGCGGCAGGCGCTTGAGGTAACTGAGCGAGGAATAGCCGGTGCCGAAGTCGTCGATGGCCAGTTGCACGCCCAGGCGCTTGAGCTGGTGCAGCACCGCGAGAGCCTCTTCGGCCTGGCTCATGATGAAGTTTTCGGTGATCTCCAACTGCAAAAGGTCCGGCCTGAGGCGGTTGTCCTTGAGCAGTTGCTCGATGCGGCCCAGCAGGTTCGGCTGGCGCAGCTGGGCGCCGGCGAGGTTGACCGACAGCGGTCCGAGGCTTTCGTAGATTTGGTTCCACTCGAACATCTGCCGGCAGGCGGTCTCCAGCACCCAGTCGCCGATCTGCAGGATCATGCCGTTCTCTTCGGCCAGCGGAATGAAATGCTCCGGCGGCACCTCGCCGAAGTTGGGGTGGCGCCAGCGGATCAGGGCTTCGGCGCCGACCAGGCGGTGGTCGTCGAGGCTGATTTTCGGCTGGTAGTAGAGGTACAGCTCATCGCGCTCGATGGCCCGGCGCAGTTCGTGCTCCAGGGCCACGCGTTCGCTGGCCTGGGCGGTGAGGTCGCGGGTGTAGCTTTCGACGCGGTTGCGGCCCTTGGCCTTGGAGCGGTACATCGCCGCGTCGGCGTTCTTGACCAGCGTGGCCACGTCGCAACCGTCCCGAGGGTAGAGGCTGGTGCCGATGCTGGCGCTGATGAAGAACTCGTGCTCGCCGGCCTGGAACGGCGCGCTGAAGCAGTGCAGCAGCTTGTTGGCGATGTGGTCGGCGTCGCTGGCCTGCTGCAGGCCGGGCAACAGGATGATGAACTCGTCGCCGCCCAGGCGGGCGACGGTGTCGATGTCGCGCAGCTGTTCCTTCAGGCGCACGGCGATGCCCTTGAGCAGCAGGTCGCCGACCGGGTGGCCGAGGCTGTCGTTGATGTGTTTGAAGCGGTCGAGGTCCAGGAACAGCACCGCGCCCTGGCCGCCGTCTTCTTGTTGGCTGTTCAGTGCCATGAGCAACCGGTTTTCGAACAGGGTGCGGTTCGGCAGGCCGGTGAGGGGGTCGTGGTGGGCCTGGTAGTCGAGCTTGGCCTGGGCGTGCTTGAGGCTGGAGATGTCGGCGAACACCGCGACGAAGTGGGTGATGGAGCGGTCGCGGTTGCGCACGGCGCTGATGGTCAGCCAGCTGGGGTAGAGTTCGCCGTTCTTGCGCCGGTTGGAGATTTCGCCCTGCCAGTGGCCTTCGTCGGTCAACTGGTGCCACATGGCGGCATAGAAGGCGCTGTCGTGCAGGCCCGACGCCAGCAAGCGAGGGGTGTGGCCCAGGGCCTCGCTTTCGCTGTAGCCGGTGATTTCGGTGAAGGCGCGGTTGACGGCGCTGATGTGCTGCTGGGTGTCGGTGATCAGCACGCCTTCGGCGGTGCTTTCGAACACCGTGGCCGCCTGCTGCAGTTTCTCCTGCATCAGGTGCCGTTCGGTGATGTCCCGGGCGATGGTCAGCATGCAGTCGTCCTCGCCGATCGGCAGCGGGCGGCTGGAGACCTCGCAGAGCCGGATCTGCCCGTCGCTGCGGCGGATGTGGCAGCTGAAGTCGCGCACGTAGCCGTCGCGGTGCAGCAGGTCGAGCATCTGCTTGCGTTCGTTGAGGTTGACCCAGATCCCGAGATCCAGCGCCGAGCGATCCACCGACATGGCGCTGTTGTAGCCGGTGATGCGGCTGAAGCCTTCGTTGACCTCCAGCAGCAGACCGTCGCTCTGGCGCGACAGGAGCAGGCCGTCCGGCGAGGCATGGAACGCCTTGGCGAACTTTTCCTCGGAGGTCTGCAGCTGTTGCTGGGTTTCCTTGAGCTGGGAGATGTCGCGCACCACCACCACCAGGGCCGGCGTGGTGTCCAGGTCGAACGGTTCGGCGGAGATCAGGCCGGTGAACAGTTGGCCGTTGCTGCGCCGAAAGGGCATCTCCAGGTTGCGGATGCTGCCGGCCTGCAGGCGTTGCAGCAGGCCGGGGCCGACGCCGGGAATGCCCCAGATGTTGAGTTCGGTGGCGGTCTGGCCGATCACCTCTTCGGCCTTCAGCCCGATCTGCTCTTCGAAGGCTTCGTTGACCTCCAGCAGGCAGCCGTCGGACAGCCGGGCGATGACCAGGATGTCCGGGCACTGCTGGAACACCGAGGCGAATTTCTGTTCCGACAGCCGCAGCGCTTCTTCCGTGCGCTTGGCTTCGCTGATGTCGATCATCAGGCCGCGCATCACCGGCTCGTGGCCGTGTTCGATCAGGCTGACGATGTCGCGGACCCACAGGCAGCGGCCGTCGGCGGTGATCACCCGGTAGTCCAGGCTGTGGTCGCGCCCGGCCTGCACCTCGTGGTCGCAGAAGGTCTGGGCCCGGGTCAGGTCCGCCGGGTGGATGATGTTGCGCCAGAAGCCGGGGATCAGCCAGTGGGAGAGCGGATAACCGAGCAGATCCTCGGCGTGGGGCGAGACGTAGCTGTAGGTGAAATCGCTGATCCGCGCTTCCCAGGCGATGGCCGACAGGCTCTCCACCAGGCCCCGGTAGTGGTACTCGCTGCTGCGCAGCTCCTGTTCGAGATCGATACGCCGGGCGATCTCCGAACTCAGGCGGCGGTTGATGCGGATCACCACCGCCAGCACGCTGAACAGCAACAGCAGGCCCGGCAGGCCGTATATCAGAAGATCCGACCAGAATGTCCGGTGATCGAGGACGTTGCCGACCCAATGCTCCTGGATACTGCTGATTTCCTCCGGAGACATGTCGGCGAGCACCTTGTCCAGGATGGTCACCAGCATCTTGTTGTCCCGGGGGACGGCCATCGCCAGCTGGTAGCGGTAGGGTGTCTCGCCGCTGACGTACAGGCCGTCGAGCTTGAGTTGGCGCAGGCTCCAGACGCTGGAGGCGAGGTCGCCGACCACGGCGTCCACCTCGTCGGTGGCCAGGGCCTGGAGCGCCGAACTGACGTTGGGCATGGCCACCAGGTTCAGGTCGGGGTGGTGGGTGCGCAGCAATTCATGGGGTGCGTAGTTTTCCACCACGGCGATTTTCAGGCCGTACAGATCGTCCAGTTTGCGCGGCTGCGGGCCACCGACGTGGGCGAGGATGACGATCGGGAAGTCCAGGTACGGACGGGTGAACGCCAGGTAGGTCTGGCGCTCCGGGGTGGACATGATGCCCGGCAGCAGGTCCAGGCTGCCCTGTTTCGCTTGCTCCAGCACCACCGTCCAGCTCACCGGCTCTATGGGCGTGAGCTTGATTGCCAGGCGCTGGCGGATCACGTCGATGTAGTCCGCCGCCAGGCCCTGGTAGCGGTTCTGGTCGTCCCGGAACTCGAAGGGCGGCCACGAGGCGTCCACGCCCAGGCGCAAGTCCGGGTGAGCCGCCAGCCAGGCACGTTCTTCGTCGGTCAGAGTCAGCGCGCCAGCCGTTGCGGTCCAGGTGATCAGCGACAGCAAAAAAAGCACGGTCGGCAGTCTGGGCATAACGGTCTCGTTATGGCACGGGGGAATGTTTCGAGTGTAGACGGGCTGCGCGGGGGGAGGGAGGGGCGGGGGATTTAATCTGCCGCAAAACAAAACCCCCGGCCTGGGCCGGGGGTTCTGGTGTCACTCGTCGAGGAAGGAGCGCAGATGCTCGCTCCGCGTCGGGTGGCGCAGCTTGCGCAGCGCCTTGGCTTCGATCTGACGGATCCGCTCGCGGGTCACGTCGAACTGCTTGCCGACCTCTTCCAGCGTGTGGTCGGTGTTCATGTCGATGCCGAAACGCATCCGCAGCACCTTGGCTTCACGGGCGGTGAGGCCGGACAGCACTTCGCGGGTCGCTTCCTTCAGGCTCTCCACGGTGGCGACATCGATCGGCGACTGCATGGTCGAGTCTTCGATGAAGTCACCCAGATGGGAGTCTTCGTCATCACCGATCGGGGTTTCCATGGAGATCGGCTCTTTGGCGATCTTCAGTACCTTGCGGATCTTGTCCTCAGGCATCTCCATGCGCTCGCCCAGCTCTTCCGGCGTCGGTTCGCGACCCATTTCCTGCAGCATCTGGCGGGAAATGCGGTTGAGCTTGTTGATCGTCTCGATCATGTGCACCGGAATACGGATGGTGCGCGCCTGGTCGGCGATCGAACGGGTGATGGCTTGACGGATCCACCAGGTCGCGTAGGTCGAGAACTTGTAGCCGCGACGGTATTCGAACTTGTCCACCGCCTTCATCAGGCCGATGTTGCCTTCCTGGATCAGGTCGAGGAACTGCAGGCCGCGGTTGGTGTACTTCTTGGCGATGGAGATCACCAGACGCAGGTTCGCCTCGACCATCTCTTTCTTCGCGCGGCGGGCCTTGGCCTCACCGATCGACATGCGACGGTTGATGTCCTTGATCTCGGCGATGGTCAGGCCGGTTTCGGTCTCCAGCGCGACCAGCTTCTGCTGGCAACGGATGATGTCCGGCTGCAGGCGGGCGATGGCTTCGGCGTATTTGCCTTTGCCTTTGGCCAGGGCATCGGACCAGCTCTCGTCGACTTCGTTGCCCGGGAACTGGCGCAGGAAGTCGGCACGCGGCATGCGGGCGTCACGCACGCACAGCTGCATGATCGCGCGCTCTTGCTGACGCAGGCGGTCCAGGGCGCTGCGGACACGCTCGACCAGGCCTTCGAATTGCTTCGGCACCAGTTTGATCGGCATGAACAGGTCGGCCAGAACCAACAGCTCGGCAATCGCCGCCTTGTTGTGGCGACCGTGCTTCTTCAGCGCCTTGCGGGTGATTTCCATCTGCTCGGCGACCGCGCCGAAACGCTGGGCGGCGATGACCGGATCCGGGCCGCTTTCGGCTTCTTCTTCGTCATCGGAAGATTCGGCGTCGTCATCGTCGTCGGACTCTTCCTCTTTCGCGGCCTTGGCGTCGAGCGGCGGCGGCACTTCGGCGGCCGGCGGCGCAGTGCCGTCGTCCGGATCGATGTAGCCGCTCAGCACGTCGGACAGGCGGCCGCCTTCGGACGTGACGCGGTCGTACTCGGAGAGGATGTGCTCGACGGTGCCGGGGAAGTGGGCGATCGCGCTCATCACTTCACGGATGCCTTCTTCGATCCGCTTGGCGATCTCGATTTCGCCTTCGCGGGTCAGAAGCTCGACCGTACCCATTTCGCGCATGTACATGCGCACGGGATCCGTGGTGCGACCGATGTCGGTCTCCACCGCCGCGAGCGCGGCGGCTGCTTCTTCCGCAGCGGCCTCGTCGGTATCGGCGTCGGCCAGCATAAGGGCGTCCGCATCCGGAGCACTCTCGTGTACGGGGATCCCCATGTCGTTAATCATGCGGATGATGTCTTCCACCTGCTCCGGATCTGAAATATCCTCGGGCAGGTGGTCGTTGACCTCGGCGTAAGTCAGATATTTCTGCTCACGGCCCAGTTTGATCAACTCAATAATACGAGACTGCTGTTGCGCTTTTCCGGACATAACACCCTATCCACTGAAGGTCTTGGCGGGCAAAAAACAAGCCGAGGATTATACCTGAGCTATGACCTCACGCGCCAGTTGAGGTCGGGTTTGAAGCGGGAACATTGCGACTCAACAGGTCGCGCAGCTGGTTTTTTTCGTCGCTGCTCAGTTCGCTTTGACGGGCTTTTCTGAGCAGTTGTTCCAGATTCCGTTCGCGTTGACGGGCTGACAGACTGGAAATGGTGTCGAAAAACTGTTGTTCAAGGTTGTCTCCGTCGATCAGCCATTCCTTCTCGGCCAGCGCCCTGAGCAGGCGACCTTGTTCGGTTCCGTGCCATCGCGCGATCAACTGAATTGAGTTTAGCTTGGGATTCTTCTGTACGGCTTCGAGCAGGGCCACCAGCAATTGCGCGTTGGTCTGGCTTTCGTCCGCGAAGTGCCCGGCGTCCTCGACCTTCTCCGCCAGTTGCGGATGGTGCAGCAAGGTCCGCAGGGCGGCCTGGATCGGCGGCTCGACCGCGGCAGGCACCCGGGGTGTGCGCGGCTGGTCGCGGTCCCCGCCGCGCTTGCCGTTCTTGTCCCAGGGCTTCTTTTCCCACTTCTTGCCGCCGGAACCGGATTTCTTCGGCGTCCACTCCTGCTGCGGCGCGTACATTTCCGCCGCTTGCGGTTGATGGTAGTCGCTGTAGTCCGGCATCGCCCCGTAATCGATACCGGGATCGTACGCCGGCGGCGCTTCCTGCGGCGCGCTCTGGGCCAGTTGGCTGACGGTTTCGCTGTTCAGGCCGGTGATTTCGGTCAGGCGCTGACGCATCAGGATCCGCAGGTTGGCGCCCGGCACCTTTTCGATCAGCGGTGCCGCGAGGGTGACCATGTGCGCCTTGCCCTCGAGCGAACGGGGATCGGCCTCTTCGGTCAGTTGCTGGAAGAAGTAGTCCGCCAGCGGCTGCGCATGTTGGTTGATCCGGGCGCGGAAGGCATCGGTGCCCTCGGCGCGGATCAGCGTATCCGGGTCTTCGCCTTCGGGCAGGAACAGAAAACGCGCGCGTCGGCCGTCCTGCAGGCTCGACAGCGTGGCTTCCAGGGCGCGCCAGGCGGCGTTGCGGCCGGCCTGGTCGCCGTCGAAGCAGAACAGGACGTTGGGCACCACGCGGAACAGGCGCTTCATGTGCTCTTCGCTGGTCGCCGTGCCAAGCGTCGCGACGCCGTTGCGCAGGCCTTGCTGGGCCAGGGCGATGACGTCCATGTAGCCCTCGACGACGATGATCTCGTCGAGGTTGCGGTTGTTCTTGCGGGCTTCGTACAGGCCGTAGAGTTCCTGGCCCTTGTGGAACACCGGAGTCTCCGGCGAGTTCAGGTACTTGGGCTTGTCGTCCCCCAGCACCCTGCCGCCGAACGCGATGATCCGGCCGCGGGTGTCGCGGATCGGGAACATCACCCGGTCGCGGAAGCGGTCGTAGCGCTTGCCGGTCTCGGCGTTCTCGATCAGCAGCCCGGCATCGATCATGGCCTTTTGCTGCAGGGTGTCGCTGCTCAAGTGCTTGAACAGGTTGTCCCAGCCCGGCGGGGCGAACCCCAGGCCGAAGTCCCGGGCGATCTCGCCGGTCAGGCCACGGCCCTTGAGGTAGTCCACGGCGGCCTTGCGCGCCGGGTGGCTCTTGAGCGCCTGCCGGTAGAAGTCGGCCGCCGCGGTCAGCAGCGGGTACAGCGGCGAATCGGTCGGCTGGCGCGGCTTGTGCGAACGGCCGCCTTCCTCCCGCGGGACTTCCATGCCGGCGGCCTTGGCCAGGTCCTCGACCGCCTGGGGGAAATCCAGGTTGTCGTGGTCCATGAGGAAGCCGAGGGCGTTGCCGCCCGCGCCGCAGCCGAAGCAGTAGTAGAACTGCTTGTCGGGGCTGACGCTGAACGACGGGGTCTTTTCCTTGTGGAACGGGCAGCACGCGGTGAAGTTCTTGCCGGCCTTCTTCAATTGCACGCGCGAACTGACCACGTCGACGATGTCGGTGCGGTTCAGAAGGTCGTCAATGAAGCTCTGGGGGATCAACCCGGCCATGGCGTTCTCGTCGTCTGCGCTCAAAGGATCCGATGCGATGGGCGCAAAGGACGTGGCTCATCCGGCGGGGCGCGTGCTTTCGGCGGCTCGACCGGTGTCGTCTGCGTGATCGCTGTCGGGAAGTGTATCTGCCGAAATTCCCTTGGCGTTAGCAGCCATCGGATTCCGACCGTTTGAAAGTGTTGCGCTGAATCCGCTGACGGCCGGTATGCGGCCTCGGATAGCTCATGAAGCAGGCAGGTGCCTTGGGCTGATCGTCGTGAGAGGAATCAGTGGGTGTGCTCGTCGGCAGCCTTGAAAGGCCCGTCAGAAAAGACGTGCACCGCTGGCAAAGGAGCCAGGCCTGACGCGGTGAAGCGGATTTGTCTCGGTCGCATGTGCGGCTTCGACGGTGAAGCATCAAGCGTTTTCCGCAAATGCCATAAGCCCGGCGGAAGGCCGGGCTTGGCAGAAGCTTGCTACGAACGTCTGCGTATCAGTACAGACGAACGGCGCGGCGCTGTTCGCGCTGAACTTTCTTGGCGTGACGCTTAACAGCGGCTGCTGCCTTGCGCTTACGCTCGGAAGTTGGCTTCTCGTAAAATTCGCGGCTACGAACTTCAGCCAGTACACCGGCTTTTTCGCAGGAGCGCTTGAAACGACGCAGAGCTACGTCGAAGGGTTCATTCTCTTTAACTTTGACGGCTGGCATCCAGAGCTACCTTCATTCATTACCGGGGTCAACATCCTCGCGGCAAAAGAGCACTTGAAGACGTCGGTTTTTAAGGGTTGCGGATGTTAACCCCTCAACGCTCGGAATGCAAAGCCTCTGATCGAAAACCGCTGGTCGGAGCATCACGCGGCGACTATCATGCGCGCCTTCGAATTTAGCCTAAACAAGGCCAGAACCCATGCTAGTACTGGGATTGGAAACGTCCTGCGACGAAACCGGCGTCGCGCTCTACGACAGTGAACGCGGCCTTCTGGCGGACGCGCTGTTCAGTCAGATCGACCTGCACCGCGTCTACGGCGGCGTGGTGCCGGAGCTGGCCTCCCGCGACCACGTCAAGCGCATGCTGCCGCTGATCCGGCAGGTGCTGGCGGAGGCCGACTGCGTGCCGACCGAGATCGACGCGATCGCCTACACCGCAGGCCCCGGCCTGGTCGGAGCCCTGCTGGTGGGCGCCTCCTGCGCCCAGGCGCTGGCGTTCGCCTGGGGCATTCCGGCGCTGGGCGTGCACCACATGGAAGGCCATCTGCTGGCGCCGATGCTCGAGGCGCAGCCGCCGGAGTTTCCGTTCGTCGCTTTGTTGGTCTCCGGTGGCCATACGCAACTGGTCCAGGTCGATGGCATCGGCCAATACGCCTTGCTCGGCGAAACCCTCGACGATGCCGCCGGCGAAGCCTTCGACAAGACCGCCAAGATGATGGGGCTGAACTATCCGGGCGGGCCCGAGATCGCCAAGGCCGCCGAGCGGGGCGTTGCCGGCCGGTTCACCTTCCCGCGTCCGATGTGCGACCGTCCGGGCCTTGATTTCAGTTTCAGCGGCCTGAAGACCTTCGCCCTCAACACCTGGCAACAGAGCGTCAGCGCCGGGGACGACGGCGAGCAAGCCCGTTGCGACATCGCGCTGGCGTTCCAGCAGGCCGTGGTGGAGACTTTGACCATCAAGTGCAAGCGTGCCCTCAAGCAAGCCGGCATGAAGCGCCTGGTGATCGCCGGCGGCGTCAGCGCCAACCGGGCGTTGCGTGCGTCGCTGGAGAAGATGCTCGGCGACATGAAGGGCAGCGTGTTCTACGCCCGTCCCCAGTTCTGCACCGACAACGGCGCGATGATCGCGTTCGCCGGTTGCCAGCGGTTGCAGGCCGGCCAGCAGGAAAGCCTGGCGATCACCGTGCAGGCGCGCTGGCCGATGGAGCAGTTGTCCGCGCTGGGATGAGCGTCGTTCAAGGACGGCATTCAAAAATGCCGTTCGCGCCCGGCGAACAGGTCGCGTAGATTGCCCCGGTGCCGCCAGACGATCAGCAGCGTGAGCGTGCTCATCGGCAGCAGTGCGGCCGGTTCCTGCCAGGCCAGCAGCGGCAGGGTGAGGGGGGTGGCGATCAGGGCCGCGAGCGAGCTGGTGCGGGTCAGGTAGAACGTCAGCAGCCAGGCGCCTATGGCCAGCAGCGCGGCGGGCGGATACAGCCCCAGCAGCATGCCGGCCGCCGTGGCGACGCCTTTGCCGCCGCGGAAACGGAAATACAGCGGGAACAGGTGACCGATCACGGCGCAGACGCCGATCCAGGCCTGGTCCTGCAGCGACAGGCCGGCCGCCGAAGCGATCAGCACCGGCAGCAGGCCTTTGCACAGATCGCCGAGCAAGGTCAGGACCGCCAGTTTGCGGCCGGCCAGGCGCAGCATGTTGGTGGCGCCGGCATTGCCCGAGCCGCTCATTCGCGGATCCGGGTTTCCGGTCAGGCGGCTGAGCAAGATGGCGAAGGACAGCGAGCCGAGCAGGTAGGCGAAAACCGCCAGTGACCAAAACATGCTAACTATTCCGGGCGAGGACGCCCTGATTCTAACGGCGCAACGCGCCCTTGTCGTGCAACGGAGAAAAGTGCTTGGACAGAGTGTTTATCGAGGGCCTGGAAGTCGACACCGTGATCGGTGCCTACGACTGGGAGCGCGGCATCCGACAGTGCCTGCGCCTTGATCTGAGCTTCGCCTGGGACAACCGTCCGGCCGCCGCCGGCGACGACCTGACCCTGGCGCTCGACTACGCCAGCGTCTCCACGCGGATCCAGGCCTTCGCCGAGCAGGCGCAGTTCCAGTTGGTCGAGACCTTCGCCGAACGGCTGGTCGAGACGCTGATGGACGAATTCAAGATCACCTGGGTGCGCCTGAAGCTGACCAAGCCGGGCGCCGTGCCGGCCGCCAAGGGCGGCGTGGGTGTGGAGATCGAGCGCGGATGTCGCTGACACAGGTCTACCTCGGCCTCGGTAGCAATATCGAGCGTGAAACCCATTTGCGCGCCGGGCTCGAGGCCTTGGCCGCGTTCCTGGTGGACATCCGCTGTTCGGCGGTGTTCGAGAGCCAGCCGGTGGGCATCAAGAGCGGCCCGTTCTTCAATTTCGTGGTGTCGGCGTTCACCGACCTGCCGTTGATGGAACTGGATCGTCGCTTGAAGTTCATCGAGGCGGACAACGGCCGTTACGCACCGGATCGCAAGGGCCTGCCGCTGGACATCGACGTGCTGCTGTACGGCGACCTGACGGGCAATTTCGACGGGCTGGTCCTGCCGCGGGCGGAGATCCTGAAAAACGCCTTCGTGCTGTGGCCGCTGTCGCTGATCGCGCCGGATCGGGTGCATCCGGGTGTGGGAAAAAACTTTGCCACGCTGTGGGCAGAGGCGCAGATCGATCAGGAGCTGGCGCCGGTGGCCTTTGATTGGCGGGGAGAGGCGTTGACCCCCGAGGATCTGTTGTCGGCCTGAGGCGCCTTCAATGACGCCCTCTTCAGCAGGCTGGCTCTCACCGTTTTGTGAGCACAGAATCCGTAAGCGCCGCCGTTCCTTGCGGGATCGGCGGTGCGACGATTCGGAATGCATGTATCAGGAGGCTGCCGCCTCCTTGTACGCCTTCAACGCCTTGAGCCGTTCGCGCTTGAGCGCCTCGCCCAGTTCCGGGCCTTTGAATCCCTTCTCCAGCAACGGCTGAACCGCCACGCTGCGCGCAACGTTCGCAGCGCCGCGCAAGTAATCGGCCTGTGGATAACTGCGCTGCTCCAGGCCTTTGCGTCCGCGTGCATCCATTTCGCAGGCGGCGATGAACTCCTCGAAACGCTGCGGCCGGCGGTAGACGTCGAAGCTTTGCAGCAGCTCCAGCAGCGTCGTGGCCTTCAGCTCAAGGGCACGGTGCCCGTGGGTGTGGTATTGGCCGACCAGCAGCGCCAGTTCCTGGCATTCCTTCGGGGCCTTGAAGCGTTCGTTGACCGCTTTGATTAACTTCAGTCCTTTATGCTCGTGGGCGATGTGCCGCGGCCATTCCTCTTGCGGCGTCAGGCCTTTGCCCAGGTCATGCAGCAGGCAAGCCCAGCGCACGGTCAGGGGTTGCCTGTGCAGCGCCGATTGCTCCAGCACGCTCAAGGTGTGGACGCCGCTGTCGATTTCCGGGTGGTGGGCTTCCGGCTGCGGCACGCCGAACAGCGCATCCACTTCCGGCATCAGCACCTTGAGCGCGCCGCAGTCGCGCAGCACCTGAATGAACACCTGCGGCTGCTCTTCCATCAGGGCGCGGGAGATCTCCTTCCAGTTGCGTTCGGCGGTCAGAGCTTCCAGCTCCCCCGATTCGCTGAGGGTGCGCATCAGTTCAAGGGTCTCGGGCGCGACGGTGAACCCCAGTGCGGCATAACGGGCGGCGAAACGCGCCACGCGTAGCACGCGCAGCGGATCTTCGGCGAACGCCGGGGAAACGTGGCGGAGAATGCGGTCTTCGAGGTCACGCTGGCCGTTGTAGGGATCGGTCAGGTTCTGCCCGTCGTCCTCAGCCATGGCGTTGATGGTCAGGTCGCGGCGGATCAGGTCTTGCTCAAGCGTGACCTCGGGGCTGGCGTGGAAGGTGAACCCGCCATAACCGCGGCCGCTCTTGCGTTCGGTGCGGGCGAGGGCGTATTCCTCGCCGGTCTTGGGGTGAAGGAACACCGGGAAGTCCGCGCCGACCGGGCGAAAGCCCTGAGCGAGCATCTCTTCGGTGGTCGCGCCGACCACCACCCAGTCGATATCGGTGACCGGTTTGCCCAGCAGGCGATCGCGCACGGCGCCGCCGACCTTGTAAATCTGCATAAAAAACCTCCGTTGGCCCGACAGGATAACCCTTGCGCCGGACTTTCGGAGGCTGGAGCGGGATCAAAGATGAATGACGGCCAGGTCGAGCCGACCGTAGTCCCCTTCGCTGTGCTCGTTTCGCGGCGGCACATGGTGGGTTTTCATCACTTGGTCGCCTTGCAGGGTTTCCAGATGGATGTCGAAGCCCCACAACCGGTGCAGGTGCTTGAGCACTTCTTCCGTGGAATCGCCCAAGGGCTTGCGGTCATGCTGCTGGTGGCGCAGGGTCAGCGAACGGTCGCCGCGGCGGTCGATGCTGTAGATCTGCACGTTCGGCTCGCGGTTGCCGAGGTTGTACTGCGCCGCCAGGGTCTCGCGGATGATCCGGTAGCCGCCCTCGTCGTGGATGGCCGGTACCAGCAAGTCGTCCCGCTGGTCGTCGTCGAGGATGCTGAACAGCTTGAGGTCGCGGATCACCTTGGGCGACAGGTACTGCAGGATGAAGCTTTCGTCCTTGAAGCTGCTCATGGCGAACTTGATGGTCGACAGCCAGTCGGACCCGGCGATCTCCGGGAACCAGCGCCGATCCTCCTCGGTGGGCTCCTCGCACATGCGCCGGATGTCCCGGTACATCGCAAAGCCCAGGGCGTAGGGGTTGATGCCGCTGTAGTAGGGGCTGTCGAACCCGGGCTGGAACACCACGCTGGTGTGGGACGTCAGGAACTCCATCATGAAACCGTCGGTGACCAGGCCTTCGTCGTACAGGTCGTTCATCAGGGTGTAGTGCCAGAAGGTCGCCCAGCCTTCGTTCATCACCTGGGTCTGGCGCTGCGGGTAGAAGTACTGGGCGATCTTGCGCACGATGCGCACGATTTCCCGTTGCCACGGCTCCAGCAGCGGCGCGTGCTTCTCGATGAAGTACAGGATGTTCTCCTGCGGTTCGGCGGGGAACCGGGCGTTGTCCTTGTCGCTGAGCTTGTCGGTGCCCTTGGGGATGGTGCGCCACAGGTCGTTGATCTGCTTCTGCAGGTGCTCTTCGCGATCCTTCTGCCGCCGCCGCTCTTCCTCGGCGGAAATCGGATACGGCCGTTTGTAGCGGTCCACGCCGTAGTTCATCAGGGCGTGGCAGGAATCGAGCAGGTCCTCCACGGCGTCTATGCCGTGGCGCTCCTCGCACTGCATGATGTACTGCTTGGCGAACACCAGGTAATCGATGATCGAGCTGGCGTCGGTCCAGGTGCGGAACAGGTAATTGCCCTTGAAGAAGCTGTTGTGGCCGTAGCAGGCGTGGGCCACCACCAGGGCCTGCATGCAGATGGTGTTCTCCTCCATCAGGTAGGCGATGCACGGATCCGAGTTGATCACGATCTCGTAGGCCAGGCCCATCTGCCCGCGGCTGTAGGATTTCTCGGTGCTGAGGAAGTGCTTGCCGTAGGACCAGTGGTGATAGCCCAGCGGCATGCCGACCGACGCGTAGGCGTCCATCATCTGTTCGGCGGTGATCACCTCGATCTGGTTGGGATAAGTGTCCAGCGCATAGCGGGCCGCGATGCGGGCGATTTCGCGGTCGTAGGCCTGGATCAGCTCGAACGTCCATTCGGAGCCGGTGGAGATGGGTTGGCGCTTCTGCTCTTTGGCGGTCATGTCACTAACCTGCGCTGGAAGAGTTCACGGAAGACCGGATAGATATCCCCGGCCGAGACCAGTTGCTGCTGGGCAAACGTGTCGGAAAAGGCTTCGGCGATGCGTTCGTATTCGTACCAGAGGGCCTGGTGCTCGCGGGGGGTGATCTCCACATAAGTGTAGTACTGCACGAACGGCATGATCTGGTTGATCAGGATGTCGCGGCAGATGGGCGAATCGTCGTTCCAGTTGTCGCCGTCGGAGGCCTGGGCGGCGTAGATGTTCCACTCGTTGCTCGGGTAGCGCTCGGCCATGATCTCCTGCATCAGCTTCAGGGCGCTGGAGACGATGGTGCCGCCGGTTTCCCGCGAATAGAAGAACTCCTCCTCGTCCACTTCCCGGGCGCTGGTGTGATGGCGGATGAACACCACGTCGATCTTGTCGTAGTTCCGCTTGAGGAACAGGTACAGCAGGATGAAGAAGCGCTTGGCGATGTCCTTGGTCGCCTGGGTCATGGAGCCGGACACGTCCATCAGGCAGAACATGACCGCCTTGGAACTGGGGTTGGGCTGCTTGATCAGCAGGTTGTACTTGAGGTCGAACGTATCGAGGAACGGCACCCGGTGGATGCGGGCGCTGAGTTTCTCGATTTCCGCCTCCAGATCCTGGATATCGCCGAAGTTGTCCGGTTCTTCGCGCTTGAGCCGGGCCAGTTCCTCTTTCGCTTCGCGCAGTTTCGACCGGCTGCTGCCGGACAGCGCGATGCGCCGGGCATGGGCCGAGCGCAGGGTGCGGATGATGTTGATGCGCGAGGGGTTGCCCTCGTTGCTGATGCCGGCGCGCACGGTCTTGAAGGTGTCGGTGCCGGTCAGGTTGCGTTTGACCAGGTTCGGCAGTTCGAGGTCCTCGAACATGAATTCGAGGAATTCTTCCTGGGTGATCTGGAAGACGAACTCGTCCATGCCTTCGCCGGAGTTGCCGGCCTTGCCGGGGCCCCGGCCTCCGCCGCCTCCCGGCGGGCGGGCGATGTGTTCGCCGGCGGTGAACTCCTTGTTGCCGGGATGCACCACGGTCTGCTTGCCGCCGCGGCCGTGGTGAAGCACCGGTTCGTCGATGTCGCGACCGGGGATGCTGATCTGCTCGCCGTGCTCCATGTCGGTGATGGAGCGCCGGCTGACGGCTTCTTCGACAGCCTTCTTGATGTGGTCACGGTAGCGCCGCAGGAAGCGCTGGCGGTTCACCGTGCTCTTGTTCTTGCCATTGAGGCGTCGGTCGATCACATAGCTCATAGGCCCCTCCGGGGAGCTTCAAGTCGTAAGCTTCAAGCTGCAAGCGAAAGCGCCTCAGATCCCGGGATGGGGACTTACCCGCTGTTCGCTTGCGGCTTGCTGCTAGAAGCTTGCAGCTGCCTCACTGCGATTTTCTGACCCGCAGATACCACTCGGAGAGCAGCCGTACCTGTTTGTCGGTGTAGCCGCGTTCGACCATCCTGGTGACGAAGTCGTTGTGCTTTTGCTGATCCTCTTTGCTGGCCTTGGCGTTGAAGCTGATGACCGGCAGCAGGTCCTCGGTGTTCGAGAACATTTTCTTCTCGATGACCACCCGCAGTTTCTCGTAGCTGAGCCAGGTCGGGTTCTTGCCGTTGTTGTTGGCCCGGGCACGCAGCACGAAGTTGACGATCTCGTTGCGAAAGTCCTTCGGATTGCTGATGCCGGCCGGTTTCTCGATCTTTTCCAGTTCCTCGTTGAGGGCGACGCGGTTGAGGATCTCGCCGGTTTCCGGATCGCGGTATTCCTGGTCCTGGATCCAGAAGTCCGCGTACAGCACGTAGCGGTCGAAGATGTTCTGGCCGTACTCGCTGTAGGACTCGAGGTAGGCGGTCTGGATCTCTTTGCCGATGAACTCGATGTAGCGCGGGGCCAGGTATTCCTTCAGGTAGCGCAGGTAGCGTTCGCGGGTCTCGGCCTGGAACTGTTCCTGTTCGATCTGCTGTTCCAGCACATAGAGCAGGTGCACCGGGTTGGCGGCGATTTCGTGCGGGTCGAAGTTGAACACCTTGGACAGGATCTTGAAGGCGAACCGGGTCGACAGACCGTTCATGCCCTCGTCGACGCCCGCCGCATCGCGGTATTCCTGGATCGACTTGGCCTTCGGATCGGTGTCCTTGAGGTTTTCCCCGTCGTACACGCGCATCTTGGAGTAGATGTTGGAGTTCTCAGGCTCCTTGAGGCGCGACAGCACGGTGAACTGCGCCAGCATCTTGAGGGTGTCCGGCGCGCAGTGGGCCCGGGCCAGGGAGCTGTTGAACAGCAGCTTGTCGTAGATCTTCACCTCGTCGCTGACCCGCAGGCAGTACGGCACCTTGACGATGTAGATCCGGTCGATGAAGGCTTCGTTGTTCTTGTTGTTGCGGAAGGTGTGCCACTCCGATTCGTTGGAGTGGGCCAGCAGGATCCCGGTGAACGGAATCGCGCCCAGGCCTTCGGTGCTGTTGTAGTTGCCTTCCTGGGTGGCGGTCAGCAGCGGGTGCAGCACCTTGATCGGCGCCTTGAACATTTCGACGAATTCCATCAGGCCCTGGTTGGCCCGGCACAGCGCCCCGGAGTAGCTGTAGGCGTCGGCGTCGTTCTGCGGGAACTCCTCCAGCTTGCGGATATCGACCTTGCCCACCAGCGCGGAGATGTCCTGGTTGTTCTCGTCGCCCGGTTCGGTCTTGGCCACGGCGATCTGGTTGAGGATCGAGGGGTACAGCTTGACCACGCGGAACTGGCTGATGTCGCCGCCGAACTCGGCCAGGCGTTTGGTCGCCCAGGGCGACATGATGGTGTTCAGGTAGCGGCGGGGGATGCCGAAGTCCTCTTCGAGGATCGCGCCGTCTTCGGTGGCGTTGAACAGCCCCAGGGGCGACTCGAACACCGGCGAGCCCTTGATGGCGTAGAACGGCACCTTCTCCATCAGTTGCTTGAGCTTCTCGGCCAGGGACGACTTGCCGCCGCCCACCGGGCCGAGGAGGTAGAGGATCTGTTTCTTCTCTTCCAGGCCCTGGGCCGCATGGCGGAAGTACGACACGATCTGGTCGATGCATTCTTCCATCCCGTGGAAGTCCTCAAAGGCCGGATAGCGGCGGATCACCTTGTTGGAGAAGATGCGTGACAGCCTCGAATTGGTCGAGGTGTCGAGCAGCTCGGGTTCGCCGATGGCCAGCAACAGACGCTCGGCGGCGGAAACGTAGGCGCTGCGGTCCTTTTTGCACAGTTCCAGGTATTCCTGCAGCGAGAATTCTTCCTGGCGTGTGGACTCGAAGCGTTGTTGGAAGTGGCTAAAGATACTCATGACGTCACCTCGCTCGATACGTGGAGCCGACGCCGGATCACTCAGTCGATGCTGGCAAGCAGCCGCTTTGGCAGCTGTTGTTTACCCCCCAGAACTCTTCCGCGCGGACAACCGCGAAAGCTACTCCCGATGACCCGTGCGCCGGTGTACCGGCTCTCCCCTGTTTTGGATGGCCTGGGCTTAAGGATAGTTGGGAATTGGCGAGGTAAAGGCGAGATGCGTAATTAGTTGTGGCAGACCGTTCGTCCGCCACCGTGCAAGCCCGCAGGAGCCGGGGCTTGCGGGGCGCAAAAAAATTATTCGGCGGAGCCTTGGGCGGTTTCCGCAGGATACGTCGCACGCCACAGCTCAAAGCCGCCGTCCAGGCTGTAGACGTCGGAGAAGCCCTGGCCCGCCAGGTAGGCGGCTGCGCTCTGGCTGGAGTTGCCGTGGTAGCAGACGACCACCGTCGGGGCGTCGAGGTCGGCGTTGCGGATGAAATCGGCGACCGAGTGGTTGTCCAGGTGGTGCGACCCGGTGACGTGTCCGCTGGCGAAGGCTTGCGGGTCACGGATGTCGACCACCACGGCGCCTTGCTCGCGCAGGGCCTTGGCCTGTTCCGGGGGGATGCGTTTGAATTCGCTCATGGCGGGTTCCTGTGGTCCGGCGGGTGACGCAGTCTAGCGCGGGGCGCTGGCTGACGTGGAGAGGGGGATAAGCGGGGCGACGGTCGGCAGGGCGTTGCCGTGGTCGTCGCATTTGCACGACAGGCGCTCACCGCTGTCGACGTTCATCAAGGTCAGGCTGCCGCCCCACACGCAGCCGGTGTCGAGGGCGCAGATGCCGGGCTCGTGGACGTTGCCTTCGAGCGCCGCCCAGTGGCCGAAGATGATCCGCAGGCCGCGGGTCTTGCGCTCCTTGTGCTGGAACCACGGCTTGTAGCCGGGCGGGGCGGTGTCCAGGCCTTCCTTGCTCTTGAGGTCGAGCTTGCCCTCGGGGGTGCAGAAGCGCATGCGGGTGAAATAGTTGGTGATGACCCGAAGGCGCGTCACGCCCTTGAGGTCGTTGTCCCATTTCGCCGGCTCGTTGCCGTACATGCCGTCCAGGTAGGCCGGGAACAGGTTGTCGTCGCGCAGGGCCGACTCGACCTCTTCGGCGCACTTGAGCGCCTTGCGCAGCGACCATTGCGGCGGGATCCCGGCGTGCACCATGGCGACCTCGCGCCGCTCGTCGTAGTGCATCAGCTTTTGCCGACGCAGCCAGTCCAGCAGTTGGGGGCCGTCGGGGGCTTCGAGGATCTCGCGCAGGGTGTCGCTCTTTTTCATGCGCTCGATGTTCTGGCCGGCGGCCAGCAGGTGCAGGTCATGGTTGCCCAGCACGCACACCAGCGAGTCGCGCAGCCCGTACAGGTAGCGCAGGGTCTCCAGGGACTGCGGGCCGCGGTTGACCAGGTCGCCCACCAGCCACAGGCGGTCCAGGGCCGGGTCGAAGGCGACCTGGCCGAGCAGGCACTTGAGCGGTTCGAGGCAGCCCTGCAGGTCGCCTACGGCATAGGTCGCCATCAGTGCAGGGCTCCGGGCACGGCGAGGCGGAAAGGCTTGATGACGGCGTCGAAATGCTTGCCGTCGTCGGCGACCATTTCGTAGGAGCCCTGCATGGTGCCGACCTGGGTGGTCATCACCGTGCCGCTGCTGTAGGTGTGGCTCTGGCCCGCCTCGATCAGCGGTTGCTGGCCCACCACGCCGGCGCCGCGGACTTCCTCGACATGTCCGTCGCCATCGGTGATGACCCAGTGCCGTGACATGAGCCGGGCCGGCCGGTCGCCGTTGTTCTGTACGGTGATGGTATAGGCGAAGGCGAAGCGGTCGTGCTCGGGTTGCGATTGGTCTGCCAGATAGCGGG
The DNA here is from genome assembly GCF_019145435.1 of Pseudomonas ekonensis. Classification (NCBI taxonomy): domain Bacteria; kingdom Pseudomonadati; phylum Pseudomonadota; class Gammaproteobacteria; order Pseudomonadales; family Pseudomonadaceae; genus Pseudomonas; species Pseudomonas ekonensis. Next base: position 721,241 of record NZ_JAHSTS010000003.1, read on the forward strand.
TGACCACGCTGACGTCGACCTGATAACGGGGATCGGACATGCAAAAGGCCTTAAGAGCGAAGCGCAACGCAGGGGTGCGGCTGATAGGGGTTCAGTCTAGGCAAGTATCGGGCAACAGACCAGCGCGGCCGTTGCCCGATGACGCCGTCAGTCGGCCTTGGGCGGCTGCTGGGGTTTCTCGGCGAGCTGGTCGGCCAGGCGCACGAACGCCGCCAGGTCCAGTTGCTCGGGGCGCAGGCTGCCGTCGACGCCTGCCGCTTCGATCTCGGCGCTGGTGAGCAGTTGCTTGAGGGTGTTGCGCAGGGTCTTGCGGCGCTGGTTGAACGCCTCGCGCACCACGCGCTCGAGCAGCCGGTGATCCTTGGCCGGGTGCGGCAGCACGGCGTGGGGCACCAGGCGCACGATGGCCGAGTCGACTTTCGGCGGCGGGTTGAACGCGCCGGGGCCGACGTTGAACAGGTGTTCGACCCGGCAATGGTACTGGACCATGATCGACAGGCGACCCCAGTCGCCGCCGCCGGGGCCTGCGGCCAGGCGCTCGACCACTTCCTTCTGCAGCATGAAGTGCATGTCGCGGATCAGGTGCGAGTTGTCCAGCAGGTGGAAAATCAGCGGGGTGGAGATGTTGTACGGCAGGTTGCCCACCACCCGCAGTGTGTTCGGCGCGGCGTTGAGGGTGTTGAAGTCGAACTTCAGCGCATCGCCCTGGTGCAGGTTGAAGTTGCTCTTGCCGGCGAACTGGCTGTTGAGGATCGGGATCAGGTCCTTGTCCAGTTCCACCACGTCGAGTTGGGCGCCGGCGCCGAGCAGGCCTTCGGTCAGCGCGCCCTGGCCCGGGCCGATCTCCAGCATGCGGTCTTCGGGCTTGGCGTGGATGGCGCGCAGGATGCGGTCGATGATGCCGGCATCGTGCAGGAAGTTCTGGCCAAAGCGTTTGCGCGCCTTGTGTTGGTATTGCTCGGTCATAAACGGGTCTCGGCCATCTGGTAGGCGGTTTCCAGGGCGACCTGCAGGCTGCCGGTGTCGATCCGGCCGCTGCCGGCCAGGTCCAGGGCGGTGCCGTGGTCGACGGAGGTGCGGATGATCGGCAGGCCCAGGGTCACGTTGACCGCTGCGCCGAAGCCTTTGTACTTCAGCACGGGCAGGCCCTGGTCGTGGTACATCGCCAGCACCGCGTCGCAGTGCTCCAGATATTTGGGGGTGAACAGGGTGTCGGCGGGCAGCGGGCCGCGAAGGTCCATGCCTTCGCTGCGCAGACGCTCCAGCGTCGGTTCGATGATGTCGATTTCTTCATGGCCCAGGTGGCCGCCTTCGCCGGCGTGCGGGTTGAGCCCGCAGACCAGGATGCGCGGCCGGGCGATGCCGAACTTGTCTTGCAGGTCGGCGTGCAGGATCCGCGTGACCCGCTCCAGCCGCTGCGGCGTGATCGCGTCGGCGATCTCGCGCAGGGGCAGGTGGGTGGTGACCAGCGCCACGCGCAGGCCGCGGGTGGCGAGCATCATCACCACCTGGGCGGTGTGGGTCAGGTCGGCGAGGAATTCGGTGTGCCCGGAGAAGGCGATGCCGGATTCGTTGATCACGCCCTTGTGCACCGGCGCGGTGATCATCCCGGCGAAGTCGCCGTTCAGGCAGCCTTGGCCGGCGCGGGTCAGGGTTTCGAGGACGAACGCGGCGTTGGCCTTGTCCAGTTGCCCGGCGACCACCGGGGCGCTCAGCGGCGTGTCCCAGACGTACAGGCTGCCGGCCGGCGCCGGAGCGTCCGGCCAGCGGTCAGGGGTGACGGCCAGCACGTCGACGGCCAGCCCCAGCTGCGCGGCCCGCTCGAGGAGCAGGTCGCGGCTGGTGATGGCGATCAGGGGGTGCGGCTGGGCCTGCGAGGCGAGCAGCAGGCACAGGTCGGGACCGATGCCGGCCGGTTCGCCGGGTGTCAGCGCGAAACGCTTGGGTTTCACTGCGCTGCCTGGTCTGCGCCAGGGAGTTTGATTTCAACGTAGGCTTCGTCGCGGATCTGACGCAGCCAGGTCTGCAGCTCTTCGTCGTACTTGCGGTTGCGCAGCACGGTCATCGCTTGTTGCTCGCGCGCCTGGGCGGTGCTGTCGGTGGCGCGGCGGCCAAGGACTTCCAGGACGTGCCAGCCGTACTGGGTCTGGAACGGCTTGGACAGCTGACCCTGCGGGGACTTGGCCATCACGGCGCGGAACTCCGGCACCAGGGCGTTCGGGTCGATCCAGTTGAGGTCGCCGCCGTTGAGGGCGGAACCCGGGTCTTCCGAGTATTTCTTCGCCAGCTCGGCAAAGTCTTCGCCGGCTTCGATACGGTTGTACAGCGACTGGGCCAGTTCCTTGGTCTTCGCTTCGTCACGAACCGGACTTGGCTTGACCAGAATGTGGCGCACATGCACTTCGTCGCGCACCTGGCCTTCGCCGCCGCGCTTCTCCAGCAGCTTCAGGATGATGAAGCCGCCCGGAGTGCGGGCCGGTTGGGTGATTTCGCCCGGCGACATGCTGCTCAGTTCGCGGTCGAACGGCGGCGGCAGCTGGGCGGCCTTGCGCCAGCCCATGTCGCCGCCTTCCAGCGCGTTGTCGCTGGCGGACTTGGCCACGGCCATCTGGCCGAAGTCGGCGCCTTGCTTGAGCTGCTGGTAAACGTCCATGGCCTGGCGGGCGGCGCTCTGAATGGCTTCGGAGCTGGCGCTTTCCGGGGTCGGGATCAGGATGTTGGCCAGGTGCAGTTCTTCGGAGAGCTGCATCTTGCCCAGGTCAGAGGCCAGGAAGTTCTTCACTTCCTGTTCCGACACCTGGATGCGTTCGGCCACACGGCGCTGACGCACGCGGCTGATGACCATCTCGCGGCGGATCTGGTCGCGGGCTTCGTCGTAGGACAGGCCGTCGCGGGACAACGCGGCGCGGAACTGGTCCACGGTCATGTTGTTGCGCTGGGCGATGGTGCCTACGGCCTGGTTCAGCTCTTCGTCGGTGATGCGGATGCCGGAGCGCTCGCCGATCTGCAGCTGCAGGTTCTCGACGATCAGGCGTTCCAGCACCTGCTGGTCCAGCACGCCCGGAGGCGGCAGGCCGCCGCCGCGCTTGGCGATGGTTTTCTGCACCTCGTGGACGCGTTGGTCCAGCTGGCTCTGCATGACCACGTCGTTGTCGACGATGGCCACCACTTTATCGATGGACTGCACCGCGGCGCCGGCCGAAGTACCGAGGAACAGCGCGCCCAGCATCAGCGGGCGCAGACAATCAGAAAGCTTGGTCTTCACGTTGACGATAACCTTGGATGCCTTTGTCGAGGAAGCTCTCTACCTTGGTGCCTACGACACCGCCGAGGCCCTTCAGGACGATTTGGAGGAAGACGCCGTGGTCGCCTTTTTCGTTTTGCGGAGCCTGCTGACTGAACTCGTCGTAGGACACCCAGTAACGGTTGATCAGGCGCAGTTTCCAGCAGCAGTTGTCGTACTCGAAACCGCCGAAGGCTTCCAGCGTGCGGTTGCGGTTGTAGTCGTACTGCCAGCGGCTGATGGCGCTCCACTGCGGCACGATCGGCCAGATCGCCGAGAAGTCGTGCTGCTTGATCTTGTAGTAGTCCTTCACGTAGTTCGGATCGCCCGGCACGCCGTAGTCGCCGCCGCCCACCGACCACTTGCCGGTGTTCTGGTCGTAGCGGACCTGGTCGTTGCGGTAGCGGTAACCGAAGTTGACCACCTTGTTCGGGTTGTCTTCAGGCTGGTAGTGGAACATCGCGCTGCCCGAGCGAGGGCTGCGGCTGTCCGGATCCCAGTTGTAGTCCGCGGTGGTGCGCCAGTCGCGGTTCCAGCGGTACTCGTATTCCAGCGCGTACGGCGAGACGTTGGAATGCGCGTCGTCGCGGGTCTTGGCGTCGATGCCCGGCAACTGGACTTCGCGGTCCTTGAAGTACAGGGCCTGGCCGACGCTGATGCGCTGACGCTCGAAACCGTCGTCCTCGATCCAGCGGCTGGTCACGCCCAGCGACAGCTTGTTCTCGTCGCCGACGCGGTCGGCGCCGGAGAAGCGGTTGTCGCGGAACAGCGAGGCATAGTTGAACGTGTATTCGCTGGTGTCGAATACCGGGATGTCCTCTTGGTCGACCTCCGGTACGTAGAGGTAGAACAGGCGCGGTTCCAGGGTCTGGCGGTAGTTCTTGCCGAAGTAGGACGTGTCACGGTCGAAGTACAGGCCGCTGTCGATGCTGGCGATCGGTACGCCGCGGTTCTGGTTGCTGCCGAACTTGCCGCCGAGGTACTTGGTGCCGGCAGCGGCTGCCGCCGCCTCCTGCTGCGCGATCTGGTTCTTGCCGGTGCTGTCCAGGTCCAGCTGGTACTGGGTGTACTGGTACTTGAGCGATGGCTTGATGAAGCCATAGGTCCAGTTCAGCGGCAGGCTGACGCCCGGCTTCAGGTTCAGGCGGTCGCCGTTGGCGCGGGCCAGGCCGGTGACGTTGTTGTCGAGGCGGCTTTCGACGCTGCCGTCCTCGTTCACGAAGTTGCCGTTCTTCAGGTCACGGTCGAAGCGGACCAGCTCCGTCTCGTAGTCGAAGTCCAGGCCTTCCGGATGGTAAGGCAGCTGGCCGTTGAAGGTGATCTGCGGCAGGCGGTCATACGGGGTGATGTTCGACACGGTCGCCAGCTGGTAGGCCTGGGCGTTCAACCGGGCGGTGTAGCTGTCGCCACGGTAGGTGACCGAACCTTGCTGATTCACGTAGTCGGCGCTCTTCACGCCGATCTGGTCGGTTTCCAGATCCTGGAAGTAGTACGGGTCGCTGATCTTGGTGTAGTCGACCTGGGTGAACACGCGGGAGTCGAGACCGCCCTTGTGCTGCCAGTTGTACATGTACCGGTTCTTCTGGTAGTCGGTCTGCTTGCTGCGGTCGGTGTCCTCGTCATTGAGGTACGCCGCACCGAACTGCCCTTCGCTGGATTTGGTCAGGTAGCGGAACTCGCCTTCCATCAGCAAGCCGCGCTTGGCCATGTAGCGCGGGTACAACGTGGCGTCGTAGTTCGGCGCCAGGTTGAAGTAGTACGGGGTGACCAGCATGAAGCCGGTGTCGCTGCTGGTGCCGATGCTCGGCGGCAGGAAGCCCGACTGGCGGCGGTCGTCGATCGGGAAGTAGATGTACGGGGTGTACAGAACCGGAATGTCCTTGACCCGCAGCGTCACGTTGGTCGCGGTGCCGAAGCCGGTGGCCGGGTTCAGGGTGATGTTGTTGCCCTTGAGCTGCCAGGCGTTGCTGTTCGGTTCGCACGTGGTGTACGTGCCGTCCTTGAGGCGGATGATCGCGTTCTCGGCCCGTTTGGCGTACAGCGCGTTGCCGCGGATGTGCGACTTGTGCATCACGTATTCGGCGTTGTCGACCTTCGCTTCGCCGGTGTCCAGCTGCACGTCGGCATGGTCGCCGACGATCAGCGCGCCGTTGTCGCGGATGCGCACGTTGCCCGCCAGTTCGCCACGGCTCTCGGCCTGGTACAGGTTGGCCTCGTCGGCCTCGACCTGCATGCTGCCCTGACGCATGACCACGTCGCCGGCCAGGCTGGCGACCTGCGAATCCTGCTGGTAGCGGGAGGCCTTGGCGCCGATGAAGGTCGGTGTGTCACTTTTGTTCGTCTTGTCATTCATGCCAGGACGAATCGGTTCGATATAGGAACCAGAGCAGTAAGGACCTGTCTCGGCCAGTTGGGCGGCGGTGAGCTTCTCGCGCGGAACCCAGTCGAGGTGACTGTAGTCTTCGCTGCGGGATTTCAGGCCACGGCCCTTGGACTCGGTGACGAGCACGGGTTTGGGGCCGGTGTCCTGGCTGGCGCCGCTTTCGGCCGGCGCTTCGCCGGCGGCGCTGACGGCGCTGCCGTCATGCACCGGACGCGGCGGCAAGGCAGCGGCCGTGGACTTGGGCGCACAGGCCCAGCCGCCCGACTCCGAGACGGAGCAGTCATACTGCTCGGCCGCGGTGACGAAGGAACTGGCCAGAGGTTGCATGGCCAGCAGGCTGCCGGTCATCAACAACGGAAATTTTTTACGAAACGCGGGGGATTTCAATGCCATCTTATTAGTCCGGGCTTCCTGCGTGCCATCTGCCCGCGGTGTGGGCCGCACGCCTCTCGATGGTCTGAAAAAGATGCTGGATAATAAAGCATGACCCGCTTGACGGCTAGCGCCGTCGGAGACCCTTGCAATGCCTGACCAAGATGTACGCTTGCAACACCTGAAAGTTTGGCTCGATGAGCAGTTGTCGGCCCTTTACGCCGACCGCCAGTGGGGCGACGTCCCCCCGGCCACCTTGACCGCGGCCAGCAGCGACGCGAGTTTCCGCCGTTATTTCCGCTGGGAAGGCGCCGGCCGCAGCTTCATCGTGATGGACGCCCCGCCGCCCCAGGAAAACTGCAAACCCTTCGTGGATATCGCGTTTCTGCTGGCCAAATCCGGCATCAACGTGCCGAAAATTTATGCGCAGGACCTGGAGCGCGGCTTCCTTTTGCTCAACGACCTGGGCAACAAGACCTATCTGGACGTGATCGGCAGCGACAACGCCGACGCGCTATTCGACGATGCCCTGAAGGCGCTGCTGGCGTTTCAGCAATTGCCGATGGTGGCACCGCTGCCCAGCTACGATGTGGCCTTGCTCACGCGCGAGCTGGAACTGTTCCCGGAGTGGTACGTCAAGCGCGAACTGGGCATCGAGTTCGATCCGGCCCAGCAACGGCAGTGGCAGCAGGTCAGCGAGCTGCTGATCGACAGCGCCCTGGCCCAGCCCAAGGTGCTGGTGCACCGCGACTACATGCCGCGCAACCTGATGCTCAGCGAGCCGAACCCCGGCGTGCTGGATTTCCAGGACGCGGTGTACGGCCCGGTGACGTACGACGTGACCTGCCTGTTCAAGGACGCCTTCCTCAGCTGGTCGCCGGAGCGCGTGCGCGGCTGGCTGCTCGACTACTGGCAGCGGGCCTCGGCGCTGAACATCCCGGTGCAGCCGGACTTCGAGGCGTTCCTGCGCGCCAGCGACCTGATGGGCGTGCAGCGCCACCTCAAGGTCATCGGCATCTTCGCCCGCATCTGCCACCGCGACGGCAAGCCGCGCTACCTGACCGACGTGCCGCGCTTCTTCGCTTATATAGATGAAGTGATCGCCCGGCGTCCTGAGCTTGCGCCGTTGCAGGCGCTGCTCGCCAGCCTGCGTGCCGGGGTGAATGCATGAAGGCGATGATTCTGGCGGCAGGCAAGGGCGAGCGCATGCGTCCGCTGACCCTGACCACCCCCAAGCCGCTGGTGCGCGCCGGCGGCATCCCGCTGATCGAGTACCACCTGCACGCCCTGGCGGCGGCGGGTTTCGATGACATCGTGATCAACCACGCCTGGCTCGGCCAGCAGATCGAGGACTACCTGGGCGATGGCTCGCGCTACGGCGTGCGCATCCGCTATTCGCCGGAAGGCGAGCCGCTGGAGACCGGCGGCGGGATATTCCGGGCGTTGCCGCTGCTGGGCGACGAGGCGTTCCTGGTGGTCAACGGCGACATCTGGACCGATTACGACTTCAGCGTGCTGCATCAGCCGATCGCCGGTCTGGCGCATCTGGTGCTGGCGGACAACCCGGCCCATCACCCGGCCGGCGATTTCGTCCTCGACAACGGGCGTGTCCAGGATGGGCAGCCGCAGGCGCAGACCCTGACCTACAGCGGCATCGCCGTCCTGCACCCGCAGTTGTTCGACGGGTGCGAGGCGGGTGCGTTCAAGCTCGCGCCGCTGCTGCGCGACGCCATGGCTCGCGGCCAGGTGACGGGCGAACGGCTGAAGGGGCAGTGGGTGGATGTCGGCACCCACGAACGTCTGGCCGAAGCCGAAAAACTGATAGAAGCGAGCCGTTGATATGTTGTGGCCAGGGACTCTGATTGGAGCCGGAGCGGGTTTTGCGATCGCCAGCATTCCGGGGGCCATGCTTGGGGCGTTGTTGGGGCAGGCGCTGGATCGGCGTATGCACCTGCAGAGCTGGGGACATTTGCGCGAACGGCTCGGCGGCAGGCCGATGCTGCGCAACGATGAATTGCTGTTCGTGCTGCTGGGGCGTCTGGCCAAGAGCGACGGGCGCGTCACCGACGGGCATATCCAGCAGGCGCGTCACGAAATGCGTGCGCTGGACATGGGCGAGCCGGCCCAGCGCCGGGCGATCGCCGCGTTCAACCGCGGCAAGTCCGGCAGCGACAACCTGCGCGGCTACCTGCGGCGGCTGGGGGCCCAGCCCCATGCGGCCGAAGGGGTGCTGCGCGCGTGCTGGCGGATGGTCTGGGCCGACGGCCGGGCCGGCGTGAGCGAACGCGAACTGTTGGCGCAGTGGGGCAAGTGGCTGGGCTGGACGACGCACCAGGTGCAGGCGCTGGCGGCGGACTACGAGCCGCACAAGCGGCCCATCGTCAGTGCGGCGGTGAGCTATCAGGAAGCGATGCGCCTGCTCGGGGTGTCGGCGACCAGCGAGCCGGCGCAGATCAAACGGGCGTACCGGCGCCTGCTCAGCCGCCATCACCCGGACAAGGTCGCGGGCAGCGGCGCGACGCCTGCGCAGGTGCGTGAAGCCACGGAAAAGACCCGGGAACTGCACACGGCCTACACCTTGATCCGTGAGCGGCGGGATTTTCGCTAGGTATCGTGAACCGGGCTGTTTGCGGCGGCCCCATCGCGAGCAGGCTCGCTCCTACAGTTTGAACACGGTCAACTGTGGAAGCGAGCCTGCTTGCGATGGGGCTGGCGCGATTTCTCAGTCCGCGCTCTGCGGATTCAGCCAGCCGCGCACCCGGCGGAACAGTTGTTCCTGCTCGGCCTTCTTGTCCGGCAGCGCCTTGAGCCCCACCTGGCTGAACGCCGAAGTCTTCAGGCGTTTGCTGGCTTGCAGGCGTTCCAGTGCCGCGTTGCGGTCCGGCGCCTTGTCCATGTAGTAGAGGTCGGCCGTCGGCAGTTTCAGGGTCGGCGTCAGTTCCGCCAGTTCAGGCTTGGCCTTGAGCGGTGCCTGGGCGGCGACCATCACCAGTTTCTCCACTTGCGCAGTCTGCCTTTCGCTCAGGTAGCGCGCTGCCCAATAGGCGCCGGTGCCGTGGCCGAGCACGACGACGCTGCGGGCGCTCTGTTGCTCGGCGTAGGCGATGGCGGCGTCGATGCGGGCGAAGATCCGTTCGGCGTCGGCCTTGGCCTGCTCTTCGGTGGTTTCGGCGACGACCTTGTCGGCCACCTCGGCCTCGCCGCCGGCGGCCTGTTCGATCGGCTCGGCGGTGGTGGAGTCCTTGCTGCCGGGGTCGGCGGCTTTCGGCGCCGTCGGCGTTTCGACGGTGCGCGGCGCGATGGCGTCGCCTTGCACGTCCGGCAGGGTAATGCTCAGGCTGCTCCACTGCGCATCCGGCAGCTTCTGCCGCAGCGGCGCGATCGCCAGGGGCCAGTCGGCGGTTTCGCCGGCGCCGGGGACGATGATCACCGCGCCCTTGGGCTCGGCGGTGTTGGCAGGTTTCCACAGGGCGAGGAAACTGTCGCCGCCGGCCTGCAACTGCTGCTGTTCCTGCGCCGGAACCTGGCGTTCGAGTGCTGCGGACTCTTCCTGACTACGCTCAGGCAATGGCTGGCGTTCGGCCGGTTTCTCGCCGACAGGTTGTTCTGCCTGGGCGGCAGGGGCCGGATCGGCGGCTTCGACAGAAAACGCACAAGGCAGGATCAGCGACAGGCACAATGCTGGCATTGCCAGGCGGTAGACAGGGGGCATCGGTTATTCCAGGCCAGAAAGTATCCCGGCAGCCTAATGGGTTGGTCAGAATTTGTCAGTGTACGAGACTTCGATGATGCGATTTTGCTGCCTGTGGGTTATCGGCTGTTTGTGGTTTCCCTTGATGGGCTGGGCCGCGCCTGCGCCCACGGCCCATGTCGCGCAGTTGTCGGCCGGCGAGCGGCAATGGCTGGCGCAGCACCGCGAGCTGCGGGTCGGCCTGGTGCTCCAGGCGCCGTATGCGCAGTACGACCGGCGCCTGCAACGGTTGTCCGGGCCCAACGTCGACCTGATGAACTGGCTGGCCAAGGCCCTCGATGTCGAACTGACGTGGCGCAACTTCCCTGACCTTGCGCAGTTGGAGGCCGCCGCCCGGGACGGCGAGATCGACATCGCGCCGGGCCTGACCCAGACGCCGGGTGCGCTGCGCCTGTGGCAGTTCTCCGATCCGTACATGCGCGTGCCGCAACTGGTGGTCAGCGACCAGAAGGCCGGCGGCACGGTGGAGCTGGAGAAACTCGACAGCCAGACCCGCGTCGCCGTGCGCATGCCGAGCGTGACGGCGGACTACCTGCGCGGCAACTACCCGCACCTCAACCTGCAAGGCGTGCCGATGGAGCGTCAGGCCCTGCAATTGCTGCTCAGCCAGCAGGCCGGCTACGCAGTGGTCGACGAGGCTCAACTGGGGCGGCTGTCGGTGGAGCCGGAGTTCTCGGGGCTGGTGGTGGTCGGCGACATCGGCCTGCCGCAATTGCTGCGGGTGGCCACGCGCCGGGATTGGCCGGAACTGGCCGGCATCGTCGAAAGCGCCCTGCGGGCGATCCCGGCCAAGGACCTGGAGCGTCTGCACAGCCGCTGGCTGCAGCCCAAGTATCCGCGGCTGGCGGAGTCGCCGGGGTTCTGGCAGAACCTGAGCCTGCTGTTGGCGGTGCTGCTGCTCTGCTGCGCGGCCCTGGTGGTCTGGCAGCGGCGCCAACAGCACAGCCTCGAACAGCGCCTGCTGGCCGCACGGGAGGACATCGCCCTGCGCGCCGCCAGCGAAGAGGCCCTGCGCCTGACCCAGTTCTCCATCGACCAAAGCACCGTCGGCATCCTCTGGGTCAACTGGGACAGCCATGTGCGTTACGCCAACCGGGCGGCGGAGACCATGCTCGGCTACCCGCCGGGCGGGATCATCGAACGTCCCCTGATCGACTTCGAGCCGGGCCTGCACATGGATCGCTGGCTGAATCTGTGGAAGCGCGCCAGGACCCGCGAGGAAGAACCGCTGAGCTTCGAGAGCCTGTGCGTGCGGGCCGACGGCAGCGTGCTGCCGGCGGATGTGTCGCTGAGTTTCCTGAGGTTCCGTGACAGCGAGTACCTGGTGGTCTACCTCACCGACGTCACCGAACGCCGCCGGGCCCTGGCGGCTTTGCAGGAAAGCGAAGCGCGGCTCAAGGGCATCGCGGCCAACGTGCCGGGCCTGGTGTTCCGGCTGGAGCGGGCGCCGGTGACCGGGCAAATCGATTTCGCCTACATCAGCGAGGGCAGCGAGACGCTGGTGGGCTACGCCCCGGCCGCGATTGCCCACCGCGACATGGGCCTGCGCAGCCTGGTGCATCCGGACGACCGGGCCAGCTATCACCAGACCCAGGACCGCGCCCTGGACACCGACAGCGACTGGTCCTGGCAGGGCCGCATCCTCACCCGCCAGGGCGAGCAGCGCTGGGCCGAGATCAAGGCGATCACCCGTCAACTGGACGACGGCGCGTACGTCTGGGACGGCATCGTCTGGGACATCAGTGAAAGCAAGCGCATCGAGCTGGAGCTGGCGGCTTCCCGCGAGCAGCTGCGCGAACTGTCGGCGCACCTCGAAAGCGTGCGCGAAGAGGAAAAGGCGCGCATCGCCCGGGAAGTGCACGATGAGCTGGGGCAAATGCTCACGGTGCTGAAACTGGAGACATCGATGTGCGAACTGGCTTACGCACAGCTCGACCCTGGCCTGCACGAACGCCTGAACAGCATGAAGCGCCTGATCGCCCAGCTGTTCCAGTTGGTGCGCGACGTGGCGACGGCGCTGCGCCCGCCGATCCTCGACGCCGGGATCGCCTCGGCCATCGAGTGGCAGGCCCGGCGCTTCGAGGCGCGCACCCAGATCCCGTGCCTGGTGCAGGTGCCGGACAACCTGCCGGCCCTCAGCGACGCCAAGGCCGTCGGCCTGTTCCGGATCCTCCAGGAGGCGCTGACCAATGTCATGCGCCATGCACGGGCGCATACTGTGGAAGTGACGCTGGCCCTTGAAGGCGACGAACTGTGTCTGACGGTCAGTGACGATGGCGTAGGATTTGTCGCCGCAGCCGGTCGGCCGACATCGTTCGGCCTGGTGGGCATGCGCGAGCGGGTGTTGATCATGGGCGGCAGCCTGCAGCTCGACAGCGAGCCGGGGGAGGGCACCAGCCTGGTGGTGCGGGTGCCGGTCAATGAGGCCTGACGGCTCGCTCGCACAGATGCGGCGCCGCGTCCGCGAATGAAATGGGCTCTGAAACAACAAGAATGGAGAGCAACGTGATCCGTGTACTGGTAGCCGAAGACCACACCATCGTGCGCGAGGGCATCAAGCAATTGATCGGCCTGGCCAAGGACCTGCAAGTGGCGGGGGAGGCGAGCAACGGCGAACAGCTGCTCGACACCCTGCGCAACGTGCCGTGCGAGGTGGTGCTGCTGGACATCTCGATGCCGGGCGTCAACGGCCTGGAGGCGATTGCGCGGATCCGCGCGTTGAACAACCCGCCGGCGATCCTGGTGCTGTCGATGCACGACGAGGCGCAGATGGCCGCCCGGGCCCTGAAGGTCGGCGCCGCCGGCTACGCCACCAAGGACAGCGACCCGTCGCTGTTGCTGACCGCCATCCGCAAGGTCGCGGCGGGCGGGCGCTACATCGACCCGGAACTGGCCGACCGCATGGTCTTCGAAGTCGGTCTGACCGATGCCCGGCCGTTGCATTCCTTGCTGTCGGAACGCGAGTTCTCGGTGTTCGAACGCCTGGCCCAGGGCGCCAACGTCAACGACATCGCCCAGCAGCTGGCCTTGAGCAGCAAGACCATCAGCACTCACAAGGCGCGGCTGATGCAGAAGCTCAACATCACCTCCCTCGCCGAACTGGTGAAGTACGCCATGGAGCACAAGCTGCTCTGACCTTTGCCGTTTCCCGGCGGCCGCCATCGCCAGCAGGCTGGCTCCTACAGGGGGTTGGTTGAACGCAACATTTGCGGTCACTGCAGAACCCTGTGGGAGCGGGCTTGCCCGCGAAGCGGCCGTAACATTCGACACCCATGCTGGCAGGTCCGACGCTTTCGCGGGCAAGCCCGCTGCCACAGGGAAAGGTGTCGGCATATCCATCCGCGACACGGCCCCCGCCCGCGCTTGAGGCTTACGGCTGCGAGCTTGCCGCTGCGCTTGTCCAAACGCGCCATCCTTGTAGGGCGATCCCTACCCCCAACCTTCCATCCGGCTGAGGCGAATCTCTCCTGCCCCCCGATTTGCGCGGCTGGGGACAGCCACTAGGCTTAAGCCCACAGCAGTCATCAACAACAAAGGTGCGGGTATGAGCCAGGTCGAAACAAACGCAGGGGCCAGCGATGTGCTGGTCAGCTTTCGTGGAGTGCAGAAGAGCTACGACGGCGAGAACCTGATCGTCAAAGACCTCAACCTGGACATCCGCAAAGGCGAGTTCCTGACCCTGCTCGGGCCGTCCGGTTCGGGCAAGACCACCAGCCTGATGATGCTCGCCGGCTTCGAGACGCCGACCGCCGGGGAAATCCTGCTGGCGGGCCGTGCGATCAACAACGTGCCGCCGCACAAGCGCGACATCGGCATGGTGTTCCAGAACTACGCCCTGTTCCCGCACATGACCGTGGCCGAGAACCTGGCCTTCCCCCTGACCGTGCGCGGCCTGAACAAGAGCGACGTCACCGACAAGGTGAAAAAGGCCTTGGGCATGGTCCAGCTCGACGCATTCGCCCAGCGCTATCCGGGGCAGTTGTCCGGCGGCCAGCAGCAGCGTGTGGCCCTGGCCCGCGCCTTGGTGTTCGAGCCGCAGCTGGTGCTGATGGACGAACCCCTGGGCGCCCTCGACAAACAGCTGCGCGAACACATGCAGATGGAGATCAAGCACCTGCACCAGCGCCTCGGCGTGACCGTGGTCTACGTGACCCACGACCAGGGCGAAGCCCTGACCATGTCCGACCGCGTCGCCGTGTTCCATCAAGGCGAGATCCAGCAGATCGCGCCGCCGCGCACCCTCTACGAAGAGCCGAAGAACACCTTCGTCGCCAACTTCATCGGCGAGAACAACCGCCTCCACGGCCACCTGCTCAGCCAGGACGGCGAGCGCTGCGTGGTCGAGCTCGGCCGCGGGGAGAAGGTCGAGGCGCTGGCGGTCAACGTCGGCCAGAGCGGCGAGCCGGTGACCCTGTCGATCCGTCCGGAGCGGGTGAGCCTCAACGGCTCCAGCGACCGCTGCGTCAACCGCTTCTCCGGGCGGGTGGCTGAATTCATCTATCTGGGCGACCACGTCCGGGTGCGCCTGGAAGTCTGCGGCAAGACCGACTTCTTCGTGAAACAGCCGATCGCCGAGCTCGATCCTGCGCTCAGCGTCGGTGACGTGGTGCCGCTCGGCTGGCAGGTCGAGCACGTCCGCGCGCTCGACCCTCTTCAAGAGGCGCATTGATCGCCCCCGCAACACCAACACCAACCTGCACGTGGAGAGAACAATAAATGTTGAGATCCCTGAAGTTCACCGCCCTGACCCTGGGCCTGATGGGTGCGGCAAGCGCCATGGCCGCAGGTCCCGACCTGACGGTGGTGTCGTTTGGCGGTGCGAACAAGGCCGCGCAAGTCAAAGCCTTCTACGCCCCGTGGGAAGCGGCGGGCAACGGCAAGATCGTTGCCGGCGAATACAACGGCGAGATGGCCAAGGTCAAGGCCATGGTCGACACCAAGAGCGTGTCGTGGGACCTGGTGGAGGTTGAGTCGCCGGAGTTGTCCCGCGGTTGCGACGAAGACATGTTCGAGCAGCTCGACCCTGCGCTGTTCGGCAAGGGCGAAGACTACGTCAAAGGCGCGATCCAGCCGTGCGGCGTAGGTTTCTTCGTGTGGTCGACCGTGCTGGCCTACAACGCCGACAAGCTCAAGACCGCACCGACCAGCTGGGCCGATTTCTGGGACACCAAGAAGTTCCCGGGCAAGCGCGGCCTGCGCAAGGGCGCCAAGTACACCCTCGAATTCGCCCTGATGGCCGACGGCGTCGCGCCCAAGGACGTCTACAAGGAACTGGCCAGCAAGAACGGCCAGGACCGTGCGTTCAAGAAACTGGACGAGCTGAAGCCGAACATCCAGTGGTGGGAAGCCGGCGCCCAGCCGCCGCAGTACCTGGCCTCCGGCGACGTGGTCATGAGCTCGGCCTACAACGGCCGGATCGCGGCGGTGCAGAAGGAATCCAACCTCAAGGTCGTGTGGAACGGCGGCATCTACGACTTCGATGCCTGGGCCATCCCGAAAGGCCTGGACAAGGCCCGCGCGGAAGCGGCGAAGAAGTTCATCGCGTTCTCGGTGCAGCCGCAGCAGCAGAAGACCTACTCGGAAAACATCGCCTACGGTCCGGCCAACACCCAGGCGGTGCCGCTGCTGGCCAAGGATGTCCTGAAGGACATGCCGACCACCCCGGAAAACATCGCCAACCAGGTGCAGATCGACGTCAGCTTCTGGGCTGACAACGGCGAGCAGCTGGAGCAGCGCTTCAATTCCTGGGCGGCGAAGTAACCACGCCCCACAGGGGTGGGGTTGCCCTCACCCCTGCGGGAGCGGGCCTGCCCGCGAAAGCGGTCGTCCGGTCAGCCTGAAAGTTGAAGGTGCTGGCCTCTTCGCGAGCAGGCTCGCTCCCACATCACCGATCCCGAAGATTTGCGGAGTACGTCATGGCCATCGCCGTTCCCCTGAACGAGGGCAACAGCCCCACCTTGAAGCAGCGGCTCAAGCGCGCCGAGCGGGTCAACCGCTGGAAGGCCCAGGCGCTGATCGCGCCGCTGGTGCTGTTTCTGTTGCTGGTGTTCCTGGTGCCGATCGTGGCGCTGCTCTACAAGAGCGTCGGCAACCCGGAAGTGGTCGGCGGCATGCCGCGCACCGTGGCGGCCATCGCCGGCTGGGACGGCCGCGGCCTGCCCGGCGAAGCGGTCTACAAGGCGGCCGGCGAAGACCTCGCCGAGGCCCGCAAGAACCAGACGCTGGGCGATCTGTCCAAGCGCTTGAACATGGAGTTGGCCGGCTACCGCAGCCTGCTGACCAAAACCGCCCGGGGCCTGCCGTTCGCCACCGAGCCCGCCTCCTATAAAGAAGCGCTGGAAGGCATCGACGAACGCTGGGGCGACCCGGCCTACTGGCAAGCGGTTAAGCGCAACACCAGCAGCCTCACCCCGTTCTACTTGCTGGCGGCGGTCGACCACCGCATCGACGACCTCGGCGAACTGGCCCCGGCCACCCCGGACCAGGCGATCTACCTGGACATCTTCGCCCGCACGTTCTGGATGGGCCTGATCATCACCGGCATCTGCCTGGTGCTGGCCTATCCGCTGGCATACCTGCTGGCGAACCTGCCGTCGCGCCAGAGCAACCTGCTGATGATCCTGGTGCTGCTGCCGTTCTGGACTTCGATCCTGGTGCGGGTCGCCGCGTGGATCGTGCTGCTGCAGTCGGGCGGCCTGATCAACAGCGCGCTGATGGCCATGGGCATCATCGACAAGCCGCTGGAGCTGGTGTTCAACCGCACCGGGGTCTACATCTCCATGGTGCACATCCTGCTGCCGTTCATGATCCTGCCGATCTACAGCGTGATGAAGGGCATCTCGCCGACGTACATGCGCGCTGCGATCTCCCTCGGCTGCCATCCGTTCGCCAGCTTCTGGCGGGTGTACTTCCCGCAGACCTACGCCGGCGTCGGCGCCGGTTGCCTGCTGGTGTTCATCCTCGCCATCGGCTACTACATCACCCCGGCGCTGCTGGGCAGCCCGAACGATCAGATGGTCAGCTACTTCGTCGCGTTCTACACCAACACCAGCATCAACTGGGGCATGGCCACCGCGCTCGGCGGGCTGCTGCTCCTGGCCACCGTGGTGCTTTATCTGATCTACAGCTGGCTGGTGGGCGCAAGCCGCCTGCGCCTGGGCTAAGGGGAAAACCGAGATGCTGAGTCCTTACATGTCGCCCGTCGAACGGGTGTGGTTCTACAGCCTGCGGATCCTCTGCGGCCTGATCCTGTTGTTCCTGATCCTGCCGGTGCTGGTGATCGTGCCGCTGTCGTTCAACTCGGGGAGTTTTCTGGTGTACCCGCTGCAAGGCTTTTCGCTGCAGTGGTACCACGATTTCTTCGCCTCGGCCGAATGGATGCGTTCGCTCAAGAACAGCATCATCGTCGCCCCTGCCGCGACCGTGCTGGCGATGGTGTTCGGCACCCTGGCGGCCATCGGCCTGACCCGCGGGGACTTCCCCGGCAAGTCGCTGGTGATGGCGCTGGTGATTTCGCCGATGGTGGTGCCGGTGGTGATCATCGGCGTGGCCAGCTACCTGTTCTTCGCGCCGCTGGGCCTGGGCAACAGCTTCTTCTCGCTGATCGTGGTGCATGCGGTGCTGGGGGTGCCGTTCGTGATCATCACCGTGTCCGCGACCCTGCAGGGCTTCAACCACAACCTGGTGCGCGCCGCCGCCAGCCTCGGCGCCTCGCCGCTGGTGACCTTCCGCCGGGTGACCCTGCCGCTGATCGCGCCGGGGGTGATCTCCGGAGCGCTGTTCGCCTTCGCGACGTCGTTCGACGAGGTGGTGGTGACTCTGTTCCTCGCCGGCCCCGAGCAGGCGACGCTGCCCCGGCAGATGTTCAGCGGCATCCGTGAAAACCTCAGCCCGACCATCGCCGCTGCCGCCACGCTGCTGATCGCCTTCTCGGTGATCCTGTTGCTGACCCTGGAGTGGCTGCGCGGGCGCAGCGAGAAACTGCGCACCACCCAGGTTTAAGGTTTGCCGCAACCCCTGTAGGCGCGAGCCTGCTCGCGATGGCGTCTGGTCAGTCACTCTTTCAGTGACTGATCCGCCCTCATCGCGAGCAGGCCCGCTCCTACAATGATCTGCAGTGTGCTCAAACCCCTGGCCATTCATGCGCTGAATGGCAGACAACCCCGAATCCCCAGCTACGCTTGTGCTCAGCTCCCATACCTATAAGAGGCTGCGCACAATGAGTCTTTCCTCGTTCAAGATCGCTCACAAACTGATCACCGGCGCCGGGGCCATCGAGCAACTGGCGGCGGAGCTGACGCGGCTGGATGTCGACAACCCGCTGATCGTCACCGACGCCGCGTTGGTCAAGTCCGGCACCGTAGAGCTGGCGCTGGCGCAGATGGGCGGGCGCGACTACGAGATCTTCGACCGGGTGCAGCCGGATCCGGAAACCGCCATCGTCGAGGACTGCATGCGCACCTACCGCGAGGGCGGGCACGACGGGCTGATCGGCCTGGGCGGCGGCAGCGCCATCGACATCGCCAAGAGCGTCGCGGCCTACGCCGGCTATCACGGTGCGCTGGAAGACCTGTTCGGCGTCGACCAGGTGCCGCGCAAGGGCCCGCCGCTGATCGCCATCCCGACCACCGCCGGCACCGGTTCGGAGGTCACCAATGTCGCGATTCTCTCGGACAAGGCCGCGCAGCTGAAAAAGGGCATCGTCAGCGACTACCTGTTGCCGGACGTGGCGCTGGTCAGCCCGCAGATGACCCTGACCTGCCCGCGCGGGGTCACCGCCGCCAGCGGCATCGATGCGCTGGTGCATGCCATCGAGTCGTACCTGTCGGTCAATGCCTCGCCGATCACCGATTCCCTGGCCCTCGGCGCGATCCGGCTGATTGCCCGGGCGCTGCCCAAGGCCTACGCCAACGGCGCCAACCTCCAGGCCCGGGAAGACATGGCCACCGCCAGCCTGATGGCCGGCATGGCGTTCGGCAATGCCGGGGTGGGCGCGGTGCACGCGCTGGCCTACCCGTTGGGAGGGCGCTTCAACATCGCCCATGGCGTGAGCAATGCGTTGTTGCTGACCCATGTCATGACCTGGAACAAGATGGCCTGCGTCGAGCGGATGCAGGATATCGCCGAAGCCATGGGGGTGAAGACCGCCGGCCTGAGCCTCAACGAAGCGGCGGACAAGGCCGTGCAGGCCATGGCCGAGCTGTGCGCGGCGGTGGAGGTTCCGGCGGGGCTGCGCAGCGTCGGCGTCACACAGGAGGCGATCCCGGCCATGGCCGTGGAGGCTGCCGGGATCGAGCGCCTGATGCGCAACAACCCGCGCCGGCTCAGCGCCGCCGACATCGAGAAGATCTACCGCGCGGCTTACTGAGGCGCGGCGGCCGTCCGTCATGGCACAACCCAATCATCGCGGTCACGGTGCGCGCGCCAAAGCATGAGGCTACAATGCGCGCCATCGTGATTTGGCTCAGAAAAGGTGCGTCATGCAGCCCTTCGTAATTGCTCCGTCGATTCTCTCCGCCGACTTCGCCCGCCTGGGCGAGGAAGTGGACAACGTCCTGGCCGCCGGCGCCGACTTCGTTCACTTCGATGTCATGGACAACCACTACGTGCCGAACCTGACCATCGGCCCGATGGTCTGCGCGGCGCTGCGCAAGTACGGCGTCACCGCACCGATCGACGCGCACCTGATGGTCAGCCCGGTGGACCGCATCGTCGGCGACTTCATCGAGGCCGGCGCCACCTACATCACCTTCCACCCGGAAGCCTCGCTGCACGTCGACCGTTCGCTGCAGCTGATCCGCGAGGGCGGCTGCAAGTCGGGCCTGGTGTTCAACCCGGCCACCCCGCTGGACGTGCTCAAGTACGTGATCGACAAGGTCGACATGGTGCTGCTGATGAGCGTCAACCCGGGCTTCGGCGGGCAGAAGTTCATTCCCGCCACCCTCGACAAGCTGCGCGAGGCGCGGGCGATCATCGACGCGTCGGGCCGCGACATCCGCCTGGAGATCGACGGCGGCGTCAACGTCAACAACATCCGTGAGATCGCCGCGGCCGGCGCCGACACTTTCGTGGCCGGCTCAGCGATCTTCAATGCGCCGGACTACAAGGAAGTCATCGACAAGATGCGCTCCGAACTGGCGTCGGCCCGTCCATGAGCGGTTTTGAGCAGCTGTTCGCGGGGCAACTGCCGCGGTTGGTGATGTTCGATCTGGATGGCACGCTGATCGATTCGGTTCCTGACCTGGCGGCGGCTGTGGACAACATGCTGCTCACCCTCGGCCGCAAGCCTGCCGGCCTTGAGGC
Organism: Pseudomonas ekonensis; assembly: GCF_019145435.1. NCBI lineage: Bacteria > Pseudomonadati > Pseudomonadota > Gammaproteobacteria > Pseudomonadales > Pseudomonadaceae > Pseudomonas > Pseudomonas ekonensis. Next base: position 741,332 of record NZ_JAHSTS010000003.1, read on the forward strand.
GGTGCGCGAGTGGGTCGGCAACGGCGCGCCGGTGCTGGTGCGCCGGGCGCTGGCCGGCGGCCTCGACCATTCGGCGGTGGACGACGCCGAAGCCGAGCGGGCGCTGGAGGTCTTCATGGAGGCCTACGGCGCCAGCCATGAGCTGACCGTGGTCTACCCCGGCGTGCGCGACACCCTCAAGTGGCTGCACAAGCAGGGCGTGGCCATGGCCCTGATCACCAACAAGCCGGAGCGTTTCGTCGCGCCGCTGCTGGATCAGATGAAGATCGGCCGCTACTTCAAGTGGATCATCGGCGGCGACACCCTGCCGCAGAAGAAACCCGATCCGGCGGCGCTGTTCTTCGTCATGAAGATGGCCGGCATCCCGGCCTCGCAGTCGCTGTTCGTCGGCGACTCGCGCAGCGATGTGCTGGCGGCGAAAGCGGCGGGGGTCAAGTGCGTCGGCCTCACCTACGGCTACAACCACGGACGGCCGATCGCCGAGGAGTCCCCGGCGCTGGTGATCGACGATTTGCGCACGCTAATTCCCGGTTGCCTGGATCCGGCCGCTGGGATAACGTTGCCCGACGCTACTCAATCCCCTTCTGGAAACGCCATCGTGGTGGTCACCCGCAAACTCTGGATGAAAGTCATCAAGGCCCTGGCCCGTTGGCGTTGGCGCGCCTGACGTGATCCTGGCCGGCCTTGCCGGCGCGTTTGCACACCTGACCGTTTTGCACCTCACACCACGAGGCACCCCATGATCCGCGAAGAATTCCTGCGCCTGGCCGCTGCCGGCTACAACCGCATCCCGCTGGCCTGCGAAACCCTGGCCGACTTCGACACGCCGCTGTCGATCTACCTGAAACTGGCCGACCAGCCCAACTCCTACCTGCTCGAATCGGTGCAGGGCGGCGAGAAGTGGGGCCGTTACTCGATCATCGGCCTGCCGTGCCGCACCGTGCTGCGGGTCCATGACCATCACGTGAGCGTCACCGTCGACGGCGTCGAGACCGAAAGCCACGACGTCGAAGACCCGCTGGCGTTCGTCGAGGCCTTCAAGGCCCGCTACAACGTGCCGACCATCGCCGGCCTGCCGCGCTTCAACGGCGGCCTTGTGGGCTACTTCGGCTACGACTGCGTGCGCTACGTGGAAAAACGCCTGGGCAAATGCCCGAACCCGGATCCGCTGGGCGTGCCGGACATCCTGCTGATGGTCTCCGACGCCGTGGTGGTGTTCGACAACCTCGCCGGCAAGATGCACGCCATCGTCCTGGCCGATCCGTCGCAGGGCGACGCCTATGAGCAGGGCCAGGCGCAACTGCAGGCCTTGCTGGAAAAGCTCCGTCAGCCGATCACCCCGCGCCGCGGCCTGGATTTCGGCAAGCAACAGGCGGCCGAACCGGTGTTCCGTTCCAGCTTCACCCAGGACGACTACGAGAAAGCCGTCGACACCATCAAGGAATACATCCTGGCCGGCGACTGCATGCAGGTCGTGCCGTCCCAGCGCATGTCGATCGACTTCAAGGCCGCACCCATCGACCTGTACCGCGCGCTGCGCTGCTTCAACCCGACGCCGTACATGTACTTCTTCAACTTCGGCGACTTCCACGTGGTCGGCAGTTCGCCGGAAGTGCTGGTGCGGGTCGAAGACAACCTCATCACCGTGCGCCCGATCGCCGGCACCCGCCCGCGCGGGGCCACCGAAGAGGCGGACCTGGCGCTGGAAGAGGACTTGCTGTCGGACGACAAGGAAATCGCCGAGCACCTGATGCTGATCGACCTGGGCCGCAACGACACCGGGCGCGTCTCGGAAGTCGGCTCGGTGAAGCTCACCGAGAAGATGGTCATCGAGCGCTATTCCAACGTGATGCACATCGTTTCCAACGTCACCGGCCAACTGAAGGAAGGCCTGACCGCGATGGACGCGCTGCGGGCGATCCTGCCGGCGGGCACGTTGTCCGGCGCGCCGAAGATCCGCGCGATGGAAATCATCGACGAGCTGGAGCCGGTCAAGCGGGGCGTGTACGGCGGCGCGGTGGGCTACTTCGCCTGGAACGGCAACATGGACACCGCCATCGCGATCCGCACGGCGGTGATCAAGGACGGCGAACTGCATGTGCAGGCCGGCGGCGGCATCGTGGCCGACTCGGTGCCGGCACTGGAGTGGGAAGAGACCATCAACAAGCGCCGGGCGATGTTCCGCGCGGTGGCGCTGGCCGAGCAGACCCCGGACTGACGCCGGGTTGCCCTGTGGCGAGGGAGCTTGCTCCCGCTGGCCTGCACGGCAGGCCCATCGCAGCAGGGGCGCTTCGCGCCCTTGCCACATAAAAGAAAGCGGCGCCTGTGAGGGCGCCGCTTTTTTGTGGCCTGCGTATCAGAAGTCCAGGCTCACCCCGACATTCACCCCTTGCTGGGTGAAGTCGTCGTCCTTGCGGATGTTGTAGCTGGCGCGCAGGGCGACTTCCTTGCTGAGGTTGTGGCTCACGCCCAGGTTCAGGCGGTTGAGGTTGGTCTGCGGCTTGTAGCCTTCGAGGGTGAAGCGGTTGTTCGGCAGGCTGTTGAGGTTGATGGTCAGGTCCTGGGCATCGTCGTTGTATTCGCGCTCATGGGCGAACTCGCCGAACACCTGGGTCTGTGCGGTGACCTGGTACTTGCCCTGGATGCCGAGGCCCAGCCGGCGGGAGATGCGCGACTGGTCGTCGAAGGTCAGCGCCGTGGCGTCCGCGCCTTTTTCCGAGTAGCCGTCCACCTGCGCCTTGCCGAAGTCGGCGCTGACGAACGGCGACAGGTGCCACGGGCTGCTCGCCTCGGGCGCGATGTCGTAGCCCACGCGGCCGCCGATGGCCAGCACGTAGCCGTCGGTGTCGCCTTTCTCCCCGCGCTCGTTGACCCCCAGCTGAAACTTGCGCTTGAGGCTGTCGTAGTCCAGGCGGCCGGCGGTCATCGCCAGGTCGCCCCACCAGCGGTTCTGCTGGTACTGGGCGAACACGGTGCCCATGTAGGAATTGAGCTTGTAGTCCGAGTCGTTGTCGCCGGCCTCGAGCTTCTGGTGGTAGAGCCCGGCCGCGACGCCGACGCGCCAGGCGTCGTCGAGACGGTAGCTGGCGCCGATGTTCAGGTTGTAGCCGTTGCCGTCGGCGCTGGCCCCGGCGCTCTGGTCGTCGAAGTCCTGATGCTGGCCGCCGCCGGCGACGATGGTCCGCCATTGACCCACGCCTTGCCAGTTCTCCCAGTCGGCCAGCCATTGGTTGCGCAACTCGTCCTGGTGGGCGCGCAGCGAGCCCTGGGCCATTTCCGGCAGCAGGGTCAGCTCCCACGGCGCGGCCAGCAGCGAGTAGGCGTAGTCGGCGATCAGCCGTTGCCCGGCCTCGGTCGGGTGCACCGAGTCGTTGAAGATCAGCTTGGTCGGATCCGGCGTGGCGCTGTTGATGCCGTACCGGGCGTTCTCGGTGCAGCCGCTGCCGCTGAAGCAGGTGGCGACCAGGTTCTGGTCGGTGGCCAGGCCGAACTGGGCCGGGTTGGCGAACACTTCGCTGAGCAGCAGCGGAATGTTCAGCGGGATGACGTTGGCGTTGACGCCTTGCAGCTGGCTGACCAGTTCGCTGTTGAACTGGGCGCTGAGCTGCGACGTGAAGGCTTGCAGCGGCGAGCCGTTGATGGCCGGGGTCAGGCCGATGTCCGGCAGCAGCCAGACCATGATGTAGCGGGCGCCGGCGCCTTGCAGGGTCTGCACGCTGTCGACCAGGCGGTCGGCGGCGGCGCTGGCCTGGGCGAGGCTGGTGACGCGGCCCTGGAGGAAGTCGTTGCCGCCTCCCGTAAGGTAGTACAGCGCGTTCGGGTCAGCACGGAAGCCGTTGGACGGCAGGTAGCCGGTGCGGGTGCGTTCGCCGGAGGCGGACGAGCTGGTGATCGAGTCCAGGATCTGGTCGGTGCGGTAACCGCCTACCGCCCAGTTGTTGCCGTCCGGCAGGCCTTGGTTGGCGCGCACCGCCGAGTCGGCGGAGGCGGTCTGGTCGGGCGTGAAGCCCAGGCGGCCGCCGAGCAGTTGGGTGGCGTTGAGCGAATAGAATTCGCCGCTGCCGTCCCGGTAGGCGGGACCTGTGCGGTTGGTGAAACGCTTGCCCGAACCGGCCGGGCCGCCGCTGTCGGTGAACGTCCCGGCGTCGCTGAGGCTGTCGCCGAAGACGACGAAATTCGAGTAAGGGTTGGGGGCGGCGACCGCCTGGGCGCAGGCCATCGCGAGCAAGCATCCGGCCAGCGGTACGAACAACGTCTGTTTGATCATGAGCAAGTCCGTTTATTTATTGTTGTAGTGAACGAAACGACAGTACCAAAAACATCCGGCGTTTTGCCATCTGTCGCGAACACTCCCCGGGTTTGACGCGCTTTGTCCGATTTGGCCGCCGGCCGGCCCCGCCATCATATTGCACGCTCTGCCCAGCTAAGTTACTGTGCCGGAACGTATGAACGAGACCTTCCCCGTGTTGATCGTCAGCAAACTCCTGGATCAAGTCATCAAGGCGCACGCCCGCTGGCGTTGGCGCGCCTGAATCTTCTCTGCCGGCCCCGCCGGATCTGTACTGCTTTGCCTTCCTTGCCTGTCTGAACCGCCGCTGTGCCGACGCGATCCGCGCGTCCGACATCGTGCAGCGCCCTGCGGGCAAACCGTTCGAAGGCTGTCTCCAAGCCAGAATTCAAGAGGTTCGAAACGCCATGTTGCTGATGATCGACAACTACGACTCCTTTACCTACAACGTTGTGCAATACCTCGGCGAGCTGGGCGCCGAGGTCAAGGTCGTGCGCAACGACGAACTGAGCGTCGCCCAGATCGAAGCGCTCAAGCCGGAGCGCATCGTGGTGTCCCCGGGCCCCTGCACCCCGACCGAAGCCGGCGTCTCCATCGAGGCGATCAAGCACTTCGCCGGCAAGCTGCCGATCCTCGGCGTCTGCCTCGGCCACCAGTCCATCGGCCAGGCCTTCGGCGGTGACGTGGTGCGCGCCCGTCAGGTGATGCACGGTAAGACTAGCCCGGTATTCCATGAGGACAAGGGCGTGTTCGCAGGCCTGAACCGGCCGCTGACCGTCACCCGCTATCATTCGTTGATCGTCAAGCGCGAGACCTTGCCCGACTGCCTGGAGCTGACCGCCTGGACGCAGCACGAGGACGGCTCGGTGGACGAGATCATGGGCCTGCGCCACAAGACCCTGAACATCGAAGGCGTGCAGTTCCACCCGGAATCGATCCTGACCGAACAGGGCCATGAACTGTTCGCCAACTTCCTCAAACAGACCGGCGGCGTGCGCTAAGGACCTCTCATGAACATCAAGACAGCCCTGAGCCGCATCGTCGACCACCTCGACCTCAGCACCGATGAAATGCGCGACGTGATGCGCGAGATCATGACCGGCCAATGCACCGACGCGCAGATCGGCGCGTTCATGATGGCCATGCGCATGAAGAGCGAGAGCATCGACGAGATCGTCGGCGCGGTCTCGGTCATGCGCGAGCTGGCGGACAAGGTCGAACTCAAGACCCTCGACCGCGTCGTGGACGTGGTGGGCACCGGCGGCGACGGCGCCAACATCTTCAACGTCTCCACCGCTTCGTCGTTCGTCGTCGCGGCGGCCGGCTGCACCGTGGCCAAGCACGGCAACCGCGCCGTGTCGGGCAAGAGCGGCAGCGCCGACCTGCTGGAGGCCGCCGGCATCTACCTGAACCTGACCCCGACCCAAGTGGCCCGCTGCATCGACAACGTCGGCATCGGCTTCATGTTCGCCCAGACCCACCACAAGGCCATGAAGCATGCCGCCGGCCCGCGCCGCGACCTCGGCCTGCGCACCCTGTTCAACATGCTCGGCCCGCTTACGAATCCGGCCGGTGTGAAGCATCAGGTGGTGGGCGTGTTCACGCCGGCCTTGTGCCGGCCGCTGGCCGAAGTCTTGCAGCGTCTGGGCAGCAAGCATGTGCTGGTGGTGCATTCGAAGGACGGTCTGGACGAGTTCAGCCTTGCGGCGCCGACCTTCGTCGCCGAGCTCAAGGATGGCCAGATCAGCGAGTATTGGGTCGAGCCGGAAGACCTGGGCATGAAGAGCCAGAGCCTGCACGGCCTGTCGGTCGAAGGCCCGGAAGCGTCGCTGGCGCTGATCCGCGATGCGCTGGGCAAACGCAAGACCGAGAGCGGCCAGAAAGCCGCTGAAATGATCGTGCTCAACGCCGGTGCGGCGCTGTACGCCGCCGACCTGGCCAGCAGCCTGAAAGAGGGCGTGGCGCTTGCGCACGACGCCCTGCACACCGGCCTCGCTCGGGAAAAGCTCGAGGAGCTGGGTGCCTTTACCGCGGTATTCAAAGTGGAGAATGAGGGATGAGTGTGCCGACGGTTCTGGAAAACATTCTGGCCCGCAAGTTTCAGGAAGTCGCCGAGCGCAGCGCCCGCGTCAGCCTGAGCGAGCTGGAAAGCCTGGCCAGGACGGCCGATGCACCCCGTGGATTTGCCGGCGCGCTGCTGGCGCAGGCCAAGAAGAAACAGCCGGCGGTGATCGCCGAGATCAAGAAGGCTTCGCCGAGCAAGGGCGTGATCCGCGAGCACTTCGTGCCCGCCGACATCGCCAAGAGCTACGAGAAGGGCGGGGCGACCTGCCTGTCGGTGCTGACCGACATCGACTACTTCCAGGGCGCCGACGCCTACCTGCAGCAGGCCCGTGCGGCCTGCGCGCTGCCGGTGATCCGCAAGGACTTCATGATCGATCCGTACCAGATCGTCGAAGCCCGTGCCCTGGGCGCCGATTGCGTGCTGCTCATCGTCTCCGCCCTGGATGACGTGAAGATGAAGGAGCTGGCGTCGGTCGCCAAGGACGTCGGCCTCGACGTGCTGGTGGAGGTTCACGACGGCGATGAGCTGGAGCGTGCGCTGAAGACCCTCGACACGCCGCTGGTGGGGATCAACAACCGCAACCTGCACACCTTCGACGTCAGCCTGGAAACCACCCTCGACCTGCTGCCGCGCATTCCGCGCGACCGCCTGGTGATCACCGAGAGCGGCATCCTCAACCGCGCTGACGTCGAACTGATGGAAATCAGCGACGTTTACGCGTTCCTGGTCGGCGAGGCGTTCATGCGCGCCGAAAGCCCGGGCACCGAGCTGCAGCGCCTGTTCTTCCCGGAGCGCGGCGTTCCCGTGAGCGGTTCGACCCTCGACTGACCCTGCCTCGTCGGCGCCCGTGTCCCCTGTGGGAACGGGCTTGCCCGCGAAGGCGGCATAAGATTCACCTCAGGCCGCAAGTCCCATGGAATCCTTATGAGCCCCACCTCCCTGACCATCGAATCCGGACTGCAAGCCGAACAGGACTTGCTGGCCTCCGTCTGCGCCGGCGATTCCGAGTTCGGCCTGCTGTTCTGGCAGCCGAGCGACCGGGCGCTGGTCATGCCGCGCCGCCTCAACCGCCTGCCCGGTTTCGACCAGGCCTGCGAAGTGTCGGCCGCGGCGGGATGGCCCGTTCTGCTGCGGGAAACCGGCGGCGAACCGGTGCCGCAGTCAGCCTCGACCGTCAACATCGCACTGGTCTACGCCCCGCCGCGCAGCGAGGGCGACCTGAACCGGATCGAGACCGGCTATCGGCGTTTGTGCGATCCGATCTGTCAGCTGTTGGATGAGTTGGGCGGCACGTCTTCCCTGGGCGAGATCGACGGTGCGTTCTGCGACGGCCGGTTCAACGTCAACCTCGACGGACGCAAGATGGTCGGCACCGCCCAGCGCTGGCGCCAGAGTCAGGGCGGCCAGCGGCCGGTGGGGCTGGTGCACGGGGCGATGCTGATGGATGACGAGCGGGAGTCGATGGCCGCGGCCGTCAACCGCTTCAACGAAGCCTGCGGACTGGAGCAGCGGGTGCGTGCGCAAAGCCACATTGCGCTGCATGAGAAATTTCCGGATGCGCAGGCCTTGGCGCGGCTCGACGTGCTCTTGCGGGCAATGCTGGCGCAAATCTACGCTTGAGCCTGCGGGCTCAGCGCGTACCGAAGACCACCATGGTCTTGCCTTTCACGTCCACCAGGTTGCGGTCCTCGAGATCCTTGAGCACTCGGCCGACCATCTCCCGCGAACAGCCGACGATCCGTCCGATTTCCTGACGGGTCACCTTGATCTGCATGCCGTCCGGGTGGGTCATCGCATCGGGCTGCTTGCACAGCTCCAGCAGGCAGCGGGCCACGCGGCCGGTCACGTCGAAGAACGCCAGGTCGCCGACCTTGCGCGTGGTGTTGCGCAGGCGTTGTGCGATTTGTCCGCTGAGCACGTAAAGAATGTCCGGATCCTGTTGCGACAGTTCGCGGAATTTCGCGTAGCTGATTTCCGCGACTTCGCATTCGACCTTGGCCCGCACCCAGGCGCTGCGCTCCTGTTCCTGGCCGGCCTGTTCGAACAGCCCCAGCTCGCCGAAGAAGTCCCCGGCGTTGAGGTAGGCGATGATCATCTCCCGGCCGTCGTCATCCTCGATCAGGATCGTCACCGAGCCCTTGATGATGAAGTACAGCGTGTCGGAACGGTCGCCGGCGCAGATGATGTTGCTCTTGGCCGCATGGCGGCGGCGCTGGCAATGCATCAACAGCTTGTCGAGGTTCTTGATTTTGGGGGTGGGGGTAATACCAACCATGGTTGTATCCCGAAAAGACTGCACGGTTATGTTTGATTTTTTTATGAGGCGCCGAGAGCGGTCGTTGGCAGGTCGACCGGGCGTCAGTGATTTGGCGCCAGCTTACCAGACACTTCCTTGAAGATTCGAGAATTTACCTACGTCATGGCCGTATCCGTCCTAGGAATGGCAGTCGCTGTCAAAGCGTAGCCCTGTGCTAAGCTGGCGGCCCTTTTTTCTACAGTGGAGTCTTGGCGATGAAGGCACGCATCCAATGGGCTGGCGAAGCCATGTTCCTCGGCGAATCCGGCAGCGGCCATGTCGTGGTCATGGACGGTCCGCCGGAGGCCGGCGGCCGCAACCTGGGTGTCCGCCCGATGGAGATGCTCTTGCTGGGCGTCGGCGGCTGCAGCAATTTCGACGTGGTCAGCATCCTGAAGAAGGCCCGCCAGGCGGTCGAGAGCTGCGAAGCGTTCCTGGACGCCGAACGCGCGACCGAAGACCCGAAAGTCTTCACCAAGATCCATATGCATTTCGTGGTCAAGGGCCGCGGCCTGAAGGAAGCCCAGGTCAAGCGCGCCATCGAGCTGTCTGCCGAGAAGTACTGCTCGGCCTCGATCATGCTCGGCGCGGCCGGCGTGGCCATCACCCACGACTACGAGATCGTCGAGCTCGGCTGAGCCGACATTCAACTATCATAAAAGCAGTGCAGACTCTGGCGATCCCCCGCCGACGTCTGCATAATGCGCCACTTTTTTCAGGGCTGTGACCGGTCTGCCGACGGGTCATCCGCCTGAACAGATAACCAAAATCGCCATCGCGAAGAGGTGTTAACCGTCCTACGCAGGTGCGTCGTTCGCACTTGACGGGCATGCTTGATCACGCGGCCGTGCCGCATACATAGAGAGTTTTCAACGGTGAAAAGCAAACTCAAGCTCCACGGGTTCAATAACCTGACAAAGACCTTGAGCTTCAACATCTATGACATCTGCTACGCGGAAACCCCGCAAGACCAGCAGGCCTACGTCGAGTACATCAACAAAGAGTACAACGCGAAACGCCTGACGCAGATCCTCACGGAAGTTGTCGATATCATTGGTGCCAACATCCTGAACATCGCCAGTCAGGACTACGAGCCACAAGGCGCCAGCGTCACGATCCTGATCTCCGAAGAGCCGGTGACCCCGACCGAGAGTCAGATCGAAGAGTCTCCGGGCCCGCTGCCCGAGATCATCCTCGCCCACCTCGACAAGAGCCACATTACGGTGCACACCTATCCGGAAATCCATCCGGACGATGGCATCGCGACGTTCCGTGTGGACATCGACGTGTCGACCTGCGGCGTGATTTCACCGCTCAAAGCGCTCAACTTCCTGATTCACCAGTTCGATTCGGACATCGTGACCGTGGATTACCGTGTGCGCGGCTTCACCCGTGACGTCGAAGGCAACAAGCACTTCATCGACCACGAGATCAACTCGATCCAGAACTACCTCTCCGAAGACACCCGCGACGCGTACCAGATGACCGACGTGAATGTGTACCAGGAGAACCTGTTCCACACCAAAATGCTGCTGAAGAACTTCGAACTGGACAACTACCTGTTCGGCGACGCCACCAGCAACCTGTCGGCCGAACAGCGTGCCCAGGTGACCGAGCGTGTGAAGCACGAAATGCTGGAGATCTTCTACGCCCGCAACATGCCGAGCTGAGATCCCCGAGCACAAAAAAAGGCGACTGCCCCCAGGGCGGTCGCCTTTTTTATTGGTGGGAACGTTCAGATCCGGTAGGTGCTCTTGGTCATCACCTTCGCCAGCAGGCTCATCCCGAACTTCACCGGCGCCGGGAAGCGGAAACCACCGGCCTGCAGTGCGCTTTCGGCATGGTGTTCCTCATCGACGCGCATCTGCTCCAGGATCGCCCGGGACTTTTCGTCCTCGGCGGGCAGTTGCTCCAGGTGCTCGTTCAGGTGCTTGCACACCTGATGTTCGGTCGCCGCGACGAACCCGAGGCTGACCTTGTCGCTGATCAGCCCGGCCACGGCGCCGATGCCGAACGACATGCCGTAGAACAATGGATTGAGCACGCTGGTGTGGCTGCCCAACTGATGGATGCGTTGCTCGCACCACACCAGATGGTCGATCTCTTCTTCGGCGGCATGCTCCATCGCTTCGCGCACCTGCGGCAGCTTGGCGGTGAGGGCCTGGCCCTGGTACAGCGCCTGGGCGCAGACTTCGCCGGTGTGGTTGATGCGCATCAGGCCGGCGACATGGCGGGTGTCTTCGTCGCTCATCTGCGCATCGGGCTGCACGATGGCCGGCGACGGGCGATGCGGCTGGCCGCTGAACGGCAGCAAGGTGCGCATGGCGGCATCGGCTTGCAGCAGAAGACGGTCAATCGGCGAGTAGTGACGTTGGGTAGTCATGCTGACCTCCGGGGGGAATCTCGGCGGCCAGTTTAACCGAATCGGCCCGAGAAGGATTGCGCTGGGTCATCGTGACTCAGGGGGATGGAGACTTCAGCGGGAGCAGGCGGTCTGCTCCCGCCGAAAGGCTCAGCCCGGCGGCCAGTTCATCTGGCGCTGACCGAGCACATGCATATGAATGTGGTAGACGGTCTGTCCGCCCTTTTCATTGCAGTTCATCACCACCCGGAAGCCTTCCTCGCAACCCAGCTCCAGCGCCAGGCGCTGGGCGGTGAACAGGATGTGCCCGGCCAGTGCCTTGTCGTCTTCGGTCAGGTCGTTGAGGGTGCGCACCGGTTTTTTCGGGATCACCAGAAAATGCACCGGCGCCTGTGGGGCGATGTCGTGGAAGGCCAGTACCTGGTCGTCCTCGTAGATGATCTTCGCCGGGATCTCCCGGTTGATGATCTTGGTGAACAGAGTATCCACAGCTGTTTTCTCCGTAGTGTGGGGCGGGTCGAGTGTACCCATGCAGGTTCACTGCGCCCAGCCGTTTGCCTGCCGGCCTTTCAGCGCGGGCAGTAAGCCTTGTTGACCATGCCGGTGACGGTGCGGTTGAGCCAGCGCGAGCCGAGGCGAGGCAGGAAGGCGAACCAGCGGTTCATCCGGCCGGGGATGATGATCGCGCGGTTCTTTTCCAGGGCGCGCACGGTATACAGCGCGACCTCTTCCGGGCTCATCAGCAGCCGGCTGTCTTTGAGCTTGCCGTCGTTCAGTTGGGCGGTGCGGAAGAATGCCGTACGGGTCGGGCCAGGGCAGAGCACCGAAACCTTAACCGCGCACTTCTTCAGCTCGACCCGCAGCGCTTCGGAGAAGTGCAGCACATACGCCTTGCTGGCGTAGTAGGTGCTCATCCACGGGCCGGGGTTGAACGCCGCGACCGAGGCGACGTTGAGGATCTGCCCGCCGCCCTGCAACGCCATGCTGTTGCCGATGGCGTGGCAGAGGCGGGTGAGGGCGAGGATGTTCACTTCGATCAGGTCCTGCTCGGTCATCCAGTCCTGGGCCAGGAACGGCCCGCAGGTGCCGATGCCGGCACAGTTCACCAGCAGGTCGATTTGCCGGTCGCCTTCTTCCAGTTCCAGCAGGAAGCCGGACAGGCGCAAGGGTTCGCCCAGATCGCAGGCACGGAACAGCACCTCCACGCCGAAGCGCTGGGTCAATTCGATCGCAATGCTTTCCAGCTGATCACGCTGTCGGGCCACCAGAATCAGGCTGCGGCCCCGGCGGGCAAGGGCTTCGGCCATGGCCAGGCCGATGCCGCTGGAGGCGCCGGTGATCAGAGCGTAACGGGTCATGCAGTTCTCCATCGCAACAGCTCCGGCCGGCGACGCAGGTGTCGCGGGCCGGAGCGCTGTTCATTCTTTGGCAGAGTCTACAGGGGGTGGGGCCGCTTCGGCTGCTTCGTCCTCGGAAATCGTTGCCGGCTCGGCCACGGCGTCGATCTCGTCGGTGGTCACCGAGCCGCTTTCGTAGCTGCTTTCCAGGCTGCTTTCGTACTCTTCCTGGATCGCCGAGATGCCGCCGACCATCGCGCCCGCGAAGATGAGCCCGACGAACACGATCCACAGCGAGCACAGCACCTTGACCGCCGTGGTGTTGGGCGGTGGCGGCGGGCCATAGCGGTTGGCGCCGTCGTTGCCCGGCATGGCCATCATCACCAGCGGGAAAATGCTGCCCACGAACGGTACGAGGTTCAGCAGCCAGAGCCAGCCGGACCAGCCGATGTCGTGCAGGCGCTGGACGCTGAACAGGATGCTGACGAGGCCGAAGGCCAGGAACAGAAAGAACGCGACGATGCCGCCGATGATCAGCCCCGTGGTGGAGTCCGTGCTGACCAGGCCCAGCCCGATGAAGGCAAAGATGCCGATGATCGGCAGGGTCACCAGGCTCAACACCATCGTCCAGGCCAGGAAGCGCAGGCGCCCGATCCGGCCTTCGACGCTGAACGGCTTGAGGATGGCGAACTCCGGGAGGCGCTCGCCGACGTCGGCCCGGGGCGGGGCGTAAGGGGAATCCGGCTCCGCCGGGGCGGGCGTCTGTTCGTGCACGTCCGCCAGGTTCAGTTCGACCGTGGTTTCGGGCTCGATCCGGGCTTCGATGCCGGTCTTGCCCAGCGCCTGCAGGTAAACCTGCGCGTCGCTGTGGGACAGCTCGCGCTTGAGGGCGACGGTGCGCCCGCTGAACAGCCGCTCGATGGCGGCGACATCGCTCTTGAACAGATCCGCCAGGTTGAGCTTGGCGGTGGTGATGTCGACTCCGGGCTGCAGGGCGCCGTCGAACACGATCTTGTAACGGGTTTCGCTCATGGCCGGGCATCCTTGTCGCGAGATGGATTGAAGTGGGGTATCGCAGTCGGTGAGTGTAAGGCCGGTCGCGGATCGGACGGCCTTTTTCTCAGCGTGGCCAGCGGTTCGGCAACTGCGCCGCGTGCGCCAGTGCCTGACGGTACTCGCTGTCCAGGCGGGCCACCAGTTGATCCACGCTCGGCAGATCCTTGATTCCGCCTACGCCCTGGCCCGCCGACCAGACGGTTTTCCAAGCCTTGGCCTCGTCGCTGAGCGGCTTGAGCTTTTCGCCGAAGTTCACGTCGCCCTTGCCCTGCAGGGCCGCCATGTCGAAGCCGGCGGCCTCCAGGCTCTGGCGCATGAAACTGGCCGGCACGCCCGACACGGCAGGAGTATGGATGATGTCCGCCGCTTTGGCAGTCAGCAGCATGTCCTTGTATGCGTCAGGCGCATGACTTTCGGTGGTGCCGATAAATCGGGTGCCGAAGTAGGCCAAATCCGCGCCCAGCACCTGAGCGGCAAGAATCTCATGCCCGTGGTTCAGGCATCCTGCGAGCAGCAGGGTCTTGTCGAAGAACTGACGGATCTCCGCGACCAGCGAGAACGGGCTCCAGGTGCCGGCATGGCCACCGGCGCCCGCCGCTACGGCGATCAGGCCGTCGACGCCGGCTTCGGCGGCTTTCTCCGCGTGGCGGCGGGTGGTCACATCGTGGAACACCAGGCCGCCGTAGCTGTGGACGGCATCGACCACTTCCTTGACCGCCCCCAGGCTGGTGATGACGATCGGCACCTGGTGTTCTACGCAGATGTTCAGGTCCGCCTGCAGCCTCGGGTTGGTGGGGTGGACGATCAGGTTCACGGCATACGGCGCCGGGTTTTCCATGAGCGCCAGGCCCGCCTCGATCTGTTCCAGCCAGGCCTTGAAGCCGCTGCTTTCGCGCTGGTTCAGCGCCGGGAAGCTGCCGACCACGCCGTTGCGGCAACAGGCAAGCACCAGATCCGGGTTGGAAATCAGGAACATCGGCGCGGCCACGACGGGCAGGCGCAGGCGTTGGTCGAGCAAAGCGGGCAGCGACATGGGACATCCCCCGATGAGTTGTGCTTATGAAGGTTAAAACGGCCGAACCACGACCAGAATTACAATAACAAGCAATATCAGAACTGGCACTTCATTGAACCAGCGATAAAAGACATGGCTGCGGGTGTTTTCGCCACGGGCGAAACGTTTGACGTAGGCGCCGCACACATGGTGATAGCCGATCAGGAGGGCGACCAGCGTGAGCTTGGCGTGCATCCACCCGCCTTGGGTGAAGTAGGCGCTCGGGTTGAGGCTGATCAGCCAGCCGCCGAAGATCAGCACGGCGATCATCGAAGGTCCCATGATGCCGCGGTACAGCTTGCGCTCCATGACGCTGAATCGTTCCTTGCTGACGGCGTCCTCGCTTTGCGCGTGATAGACGAACAGCCGCGGCAGGTAGAACAGCCCGGCAAACCAGCAGACCACGCTGACGATATGAAACGCTTTGAGCCACAGATAGAGCATTGGATTGATTCCCAGGTTCACGGTAGCCGGATAGTAGAGGCTCGGGCGGCCGCACGTCACCTTGACGGTTGTCGCAGGGGCGCGCGGCCCCTATCATCGACGGCTTTCCAGTGGGTTCGTTGAGGGCAGGTTCATGGTCAAGGTCGGTATCGTCGGCGGCACGGGTTACACGGGTGTCGAACTGTTGCGTCTGCTGGCGCAGCATCCGCAGGCAGAAGTGGTGGTCATCACTTCCCGATCCGAGGCCGGCATGGCCGTCGCCGACATGTACCCGAACCTGCGCGGCCATTACGACGGCCTGGCGTTCAGCGTTCCGGACATCAAGACCCTGGGCGCCTGCGATGTGGTGTTCTTCGCCACGCCCCACGGTGTCGCCCACGCCCTGGCGGGTGAACTGCTGGCCGCCGGCACCAAGGTCATCGACCTGTCGGCGGACTTCCGCCTGCAGGACGCCGACGAGTGGGCCAAGTGGTACGGCCAGCCGCACGGCGCGCCGGAGCTGCTGGACGAGGCGGTCTACGGTCTGCCGGAAGTCAATCGTGAGCAGATCCGCAAGGCGCGCCTGATCGCGGTGCCGGGTTGCTACCCGACCGCCACGCAGTTGGGGTTCCTGCCTTTGCTTGAGGCCGGTCTTGCCGATGCCTCGCACCTGATCGCCGACTGCAAGTCGGGCATCAGCGGTGCCGGACGTGGCGCCTCTGTAGGGTCGCTGTACTCCGAGACGTCGGAAAGCTTCAAGGCTTACGCGGTGAAAGGTCACCGTCACCTGCCGGAAATCCGCCAGGGGCTGCGCCGTGCAGCGGGCAAGGACGTCGGTCTGACCTTCGTTCCGCACCTGACGCCGATGATCCGTGGCATTCACTCGACGCTGTACGCGACCGTGACCGACCGTTCGGTGGATCTCCAGGCGCTGTTCGAGAAACGTTACGCCAACGAGCCGTTCGTCGACGTCATGCCGGCCGGCAGCCACCCGGAGACCCGCAGCGTGCGTGGCGCCAACGTGTGCCGAATAGCCGTGCACCGTCCGCAGGACGGCGACCTGGTGGTGGTGCTCTCGGTCATCGACAACCTGGTCAAGGGCGCGTCGGGCCAGGCGGTGCAGAACCTGAACATTCTGTTCGGCCTGGATGAACGCATGGGTCTGTCCCATGCTGGCATGCTGCCGTAACCCGTTCTTACGAACAGCGAAAAGGCCCGGAACACGGGCCTTTTCGCATTCGAAGCGGCGAAAGGCTTTATTGATATACCGTAACAATAGTTGACCGATTTTCTAGGACAAGCGGATAATGCGCGTCATCACGCAATATGACGGCTTAGCGCCGGGAGATAGTCAGCATGAGCGTCGAATCCTTCACCCCCACGGCTTTGCAATTCACCCAGGGTGCCGCGCACAAGGTGAAGAGCCTGGTCGACGAAGAGGGGAATGATCGCTTGAAGCTGCGCGTATTCGTTACGGGCGGCGGTTGTTCAGGTTTTCAGTACGGCTTCACCTTCGATGAGGATGTGGCCGAAGACGACACCATCGTCGAGCGCGAAGGGGTCAGCCTGGTGGTCGACCCAATGAGCTTCCAGTACCTGGCCGGTGCCGAGGTGGATTATCAGGAAGGTCTTGAGGGCTCGCGGTTCGTGATCAAGAACCCGAACGCCACCACCACCTGCGGATGCGGCTCTTCGTTCTCGATCTGACCGCTTCTTGCGCGAACGGCAAAACGCCGCAGTTCCTCACGGAGCTGCGGCGTTTTGCCGTTTGCGATTCGGTCAGTTGGGGTAGATCGCGCCAAGCACGCGCAAGCCACGGGCGCCGGTGACGCTCGGGCGGTTGGCTGTGATGCCTTCGAGGCAGCAATGGGCCAACCAGGCAAACGCCATGGCCTCCACCCAGTCAGGGTCGACCCCGTGGGTCGCTGTGCTGGCAACGGTGGCGTCCGGCAGCCGCTCGGCCAGGCGCTTCATCAGTGTGGCGTTATGGGCGCCGCCGCCGCAGACCAGAAGCTCCCGCGTTTCGGTTTGAGCCGCCTGCAGGGACTGTACGATGGTATGCGCCGTCAGTTCCAGCAGCGTCGCCTGGACATCCTCTGGCGCAACCTGCGGCAGGCGTGACAGGTGCCCCTCCAGCCAAGGCAGGTTGAACACCTCCCGCCCCGTGCTCTTCGGGCCCTGAGTGGCGAAGAACGGGTCGCTCAGCAATGCCTCCAGCAGGGTCGGATCGATGCTGCCGCTGGCCGCCCACTCGCCGTTGCGGTCATAGTTCTCGCCGCGCTGCCGGTGGATCCAGGCGTCCATCAGCACATTCCCAGGGCCGCAGTCGAAACCGGCTACAGGCGCGTTCGGCTCAATCAGGCTCAGATTGCTGAAACCACCGACATTCAGGACTGCGCGATTGCCGTTACGCTCTTCGAACAGCGCTTCATGGAAGGCCGGAACCAAAGGCGCACCTTGGCCGCCGGCGGCCACATCGCGGCTACGGAAGTCACTGACCACCGTAATGCCGGTCAGCTCGGTCAGCAGGGCGGGGTTGCCGATCTGAACCGTAAACCCGCGCGCCGGTTCATGGCGGATGGTCTGGCCGTGGCTGCCGATTGCGCGGATGTCTTCGGGGCTGAGCCGCTGCTGTCCGAGAAGGGTGTGAATGCCTTGCGCTGCGAGCGCCACCCAGTGTTGCTGGGCAATGGCCGAGCGGGCGATCTCATCGGGGCCGCTGGCGCACAAGCCAAGCAGCTCGGCGCGCAGGGACTCAGGCATGGGGAGGTAGTGCGTGGCGATCAGGCGGATCGCCGATGTCTGCTCGATCAGGGCGATGTCCAGACCGTCGAGGCTGGTTCCGGACATCACGCCGATGTAAAGGGCCATGGCTTAACGCTTGCTCGAGGCCAGCAAGGTGGCCTTCTCTTGGTCCATGCGCGCCATCAGCGGCTGGCTCTGTGCGAGGAAGCGGGCGCGTTCGGACTTGGCGATCGGGTCGGCCATCGGCAGCTTCTGGCCCAGCGGGTCGACGTGAACGCCGTTGACCTGGAACTCGTAGTGCAGGTGCGGGCCGGTGGAAAGGCCGGTCGTGCCGATGTAGCCGATCACCTGGCCTTGCTTGACGGTTCCGCCGGTCTTCACGCCTTTGGCGAAGCCCTGCATGTGGCCGTACAGCGTGCGGTAGGTGTTGCCGTGCTGGATGATCACGGTGTTGCCGTAGCCGCCGCGGCGCCCGGCCAGCAGTACCTTGCCGTCGCCGGCTGCCTTGATCGGCGTGCCGCGGGGGGCGGCGTAGTCGACGCCTTTGTGGGCGCGGATCTTGTTGAGGATCGGATGCTTGCGGCCCATGGAGAATTTCGAGCTGATGCGGGCGAAGTCGACCGGCGTGCGGATAAACGCCTTGCGCATGCTGTTGCCGTCAGCGGTGTAGTAGCTGCTGTTGCCTTGTTTGTTGGTGTAGCGCACGGCGGTGTAGGTCTTGCCGCGGTTGGTGAAGCGTGCCGACAGGATGGGGCCGTTGCCGACGGCTTTGCCGTTGACCACTTTCTGCTCGTAGATCACGTCGAATTCGTCGCCCTGACGGATGTCCTGGGCAAAGTCGACGTCGTAGCCGAACACGCTGGCCATGTCCATGGTCAGGCTGTGTGACAGGCCGGCGCGGGCGGCGGACTGCGACAGGGAGCTGTTGATCACGCCATGGACGTACGCGGTGCGTACGGTTGGCTTGGCGGTGACGCGGTTGAATGCGAAACCTTTGTCGTTGCGGGTCAGGGTGATGGTTTCGACATCGCTGACCTTGCTGTGCAGGTTGACCAGCTGGCCTTCGGGATTCAGTTCGAATTCAAGCTTCTGGCCGTGCTTGAGCTGGCTGAATTGCTTGGCTTGCTTGTCGCTGGCCAGCACTTCGTGCACGGCGGCGGCCGGCAGGCCGACCTTTTCGAAGAGGGTGGAAAGCGTATCGCCTTTGGCGACGACCACTTCCCTGTGGCCTGGGGCCTTCTTTGTTTCGGTCGGCGCGGCAGGGGCGGCGGGTGCCTGGGCGGTTTCCGGAGCGGTCTCGTCGCTGTTTTCAATCTGTGCGAAAGGAGAGGTGACGGGCTCGCTTGTGGCTTGGGCGGCGTCGGCGGCGTCTTGATCCTGTGTCAGTTGTTCAACAGGACTTTCCAGTTCAAGGCTCAAGGTTGTCTTTTTGGCTTCAACATCGCTGGAAGGGAATACCAGCAGGGCCAGGCTGAGGAGAGCGGCGATTCCACTTGCAGCCAGCAGGTGGGTTTTCGGGTAAAGCGGCGGCGCTTTAGACGATTCAGTGGTCATAAAGGACTTTGACTTTGAAAAAGATGAATTGGAAAAGATGAATGACATGATGAAGATGAAATAACTGTATAAAATATAACCAAATCATCTCTGAAGCAAGTCTGTGGGCGACATGCCTGTGGATTGGCGTCCGCGCGCCGGGCAAACCTTGTATTTGGTGCGCGATCTTGTATGGTTGGTTCCCTTTGAATCTGAGCCTTGCGGGTCTGTTATGAAGTCGGTTGAAGAGCAGCTAGCGCTGATTAAACGTGGTGCGGAAGAACTGTTGGTCGAGTCCGAGCTGATCGAAAAGCTCAAGCGTGGCCAGCCGCTGCGTATCAAGGCCGGCTTCGATCCGACCGCGCCGGATCTGCACTTGGGGCACACCGTGCTTATTAATAAGCTGCGCCAGTTCCAGGAGCTGGGGCATCAGGTGATCTTCCTGATCGGCGACTTCACCGGGATGATCGGTGATCCGAGCGGCAAGAGCGCGACCCGTCCGCCGCTGACCCGTGAGCAAGTGCTGGAGAATGCCGAGACCTACAAGAGCCAGGTGTTCAAGATTCTGGATCCGGCGAAAACCGAAGTCGCCTTCAACTCCACCTGGATGGATCAGATGGGGCCGGCGGACTTCATTCGCCTGACTTCGCAGTACACGGTGGCCCGCATGCTCGAACGCGACGACTTCGACAAGCGCTACACCACCAATCAGCCGATCGCCATTCATGAGTTCCTCTATCCGCTGGTTCAGGGCTACGACTCGGTTGCCTTGCGTGCCGATGTCGAGCTGGGCGGTACCGACCAGAAGTTCAACCTGCTGATGGGGCGTGAGTTGCAGCGTGGCTACGGCCAGGAAGCTCAGTGCATTCTGACCATGCCTTTGCTCGAGGGGCTGGACGGCGTCAAGAAGATGTCCAAGTCGCTGGGCAATTACGTCGGTATCCAGGAGGCGCCTGGTGTCATGTACAGCAAGCTGGTTTCGATTCCGGATACGTTGATGTGGCGTTACTTCGAGCTGCTCAGCTTCCGTTCGATGGACGAGATCAATGCCTTGCGTGCGGATGTCGAGGCGGGTGCCAATCCGCGTGACATCAAGATCAAGCTGGCAGAGGAGATTGTCGCCCGCTTCCATGGCGAAGAGGCCGCGGCCAATGCGCATCGTGCCGCGGGCAACCGCATGAAGGATGGTGAGCTGCCGGAGGATTTGCCGGAGATCGAACTGACCGCTGCTGAAGACATGCCGATCGCGGCGGTGCTTAATAAGGCAGGCTTGGTGAAGAACTCGGCTGTCGCGCGCGACTTGCTGGGTTCTGGTGGTGTGCGTGTCGATGGTGAAGTGGTCGATCGTTCCTTTATGTATGTGCTGGGTGCGACCCATGTCTGCCAGGCTGGCAAGAAGGCGTTTGCACGCATCACGCTGAAATCTGAATGAATTTGAAATAAAGGGTTGACGGCGA
>NZ_JAHSTS010000004.1 GCF_019145435.1 Pseudomonas ekonensis
TGCCGGTCCGCGCCCTGGGGCCCGTGCCGACGAATGGGTATGTGACAGCTTTGTGGGTTTGGCGAACTTTCGGTTCTTTCGTCTCCACACACCGCAATCTGGCCCCTTCCGGGTTCGCAAATTGCTTGGGTGTTATATGGTCAAGCCTCACGGGCAATTAGTATCGGTTAGCTCAACGCCTCACAGCGCTTACACACCCGACCTATCAACGTCGTAGTCTTCGACGGCCCTTCAGGGAACTCAAGGTTCCAGTGAGATCTCATCTTGAGGCAAGTTTCCCGCTTAGATGCTTTCAGCGGTTATCTTTTCCGAACATAGCTACCCGGCAATGCCACTGGCGTGACAACCGGAACACCAGAGGTTCGTCCACTCCGGTCCTCTCGTACTAGGAGCAGCCCCTCTCAAATCTCAAACGTCCACGGCAGATAGGGACCGAACTGTCTCACGACGTTCTAAACCCAGCTCGCGTACCACTTTAAATGGCGAACAGCCATACCCTTGGGACCGGCTTCAGCCCCAGGATGTGATGAGCCGACATCGAGGTGCCAAACACCGCCGTCGATATGAACTCTTGGGCGGTATCAGCCTGTTATCCCCGGAGTACCTTTTATCCGTTGAGCGATGGCCCTTCCATACAGAACCACCGGATCACTAAGACCTACTTTCGTACCTGCTCGACGTGTCTGTCTCGCAGTCAAGCGCGCTTTTGCCTTTATACTCTGCGACCGATTTCCGACCGGTCTGAGCGCACCTTCGTACTCCTCCGTTACTCTTTAGGAGGAGACCGCCCCAGTCAAACTACCCACCATACACTGTCCTCGATCCGGATGACGGACCTGAGTTAGAACCTCAAAGTTGCCAGGGTGGTATTTCAAGGATGGCTCCACGCAGACTGGCGTCCACGCTTCAAAGCCTCCCACCTATCCTACACAAGCAAATTCAAAGTCCAGTGCAAAGCTATAGTAAAGGTTCACGGGGTCTTTCCGTCTAGCCGCGGATACACTGCATCTTCACAGCGATTTCAATTTCACTGAGTCTCGGGTGGAGACAGCGCCGCCATCGTTACGCCATTCGTGCAGGTCGGAACTTACCCGACAAGGAATTTCGCTACCTTAGGACCGTTATAGTTACGGCCGCCGTTTACCGGGGCTTCGATCAAGAGCTTCGCGTTAGCTAACCCCATCAATTAACCTTCCGGCACCGGGCAGGCGTCACACCCTATACGTCCACTTTCGTGTTTGCAGAGTGCTGTGTTTTTAATAAACAGTCGCAGCGGCCTGGTATCTTCGACCGGCGTGGGCTTACGCAGCAAGTGCTTCACCCTCACCGGCGCACCTTCTCCCGAAGTTACGGTGCCATTTTGCCTAGTTCCTTCACCCGAGTTCTCTCAAGCGCCTTGGTATTCTCTACCCAACCACCTGTGTCGGTTTGGGGTACGGTTCCCGGTTATCTGAAGCTTAGAAGCTTTTCTTGGAAGCATGGCATCAACCACTTCGTCGCCTAACGGCAACTCGTCATCAGCTCTCGGCCTTGGAACCCCGGATTTACCTAAGATTCCAGCCTACCACCTTAAACTTGGACAACCAACGCCAAGCTGGCCTAGCCTTCTCCGTCCCTCCATCGCAATAACCGGAAGTACAGGAATATTAACCTGTTTTCCATCGACTACGCTTTTCAGCCTCGCCTTAGGGACCGACTAACCCTGCGTCGATTAACGTTGCGCAGGAAACCTTGGTCTTTCGGCGTGCGAGTTTTTCACTCGCATTGTCGTTACTCATGTCAGCATTCGCACTTCTGATACCTCCAGCAAGCTTCTCAACTCACCTTCACAGGCTTACAGAACGCTCCTCTACCGCATCACTTGCGTGATACCCGTAGCTTCGGTGTATGGTTTGAGCCCCGTTACATCTTCCGCGCAGGCCGACTCGACTAGTGAGCTATTACGCTTTCTTTAAAGGGTGGCTGCTTCTAAGCCAACCTCCTAGCTGTCTAAGCCTTCCCACATCGTTTCCCACTTAACCATAACTTTGGGACCTTAGCTGACGGTCTGGGTTGTTTCCCTTTTCACGACGGACGTTAGCACCCGCCGTGTGTCTCCCATGCTCGGCACTTCCAGGTATTCGGAGTTTGCATCGGTTTGGTAAGTCGGGATGACCCCCTAGCCGAAACAGTGCTCTACCCCCTGGAGTGATACATGAGGCGCTACCTAAATAGCTTTCGAGGAGAACCAGCTATCTCCGAGCTTGATTAGCCTTTCACTCCGATCCACAGGTCATCCGCTAACTTTTCAACGGTAGTCGGTTCGGTCCTCCAGTCAGTGTTACCTAACCTTCAACCTGCCCATGGATAGATCGCCCGGTTTCGGGTCTATACCCAGCGACTAAACGCCCTATTAAGACTCGCTTTCGCTACGCCTCCCCTATTCGGTTAAGCTCGCCACTGAATATAAGTCGCTGACCCATTATACAAAAGGTACGCAGTCACAGAACGAAGTCTGCTCCCACTGCTTGTACGCATACGGTTTCAGGATCTATTTCACTCCCCTCTCCGGGGTTCTTTTCGCCTTTCCCTCACGGTACTGGTTCACTATCGGTCAGTCAGTAGTATTTAGCCTTGGAGGATGGTCCCCCCATGTTCAGACAAAGTTTCTCGTGCTCCGTCCTACTCGATTTCATGGCCAAGAGATTTTCGCGTACAGGGCTATCACCCACTATGGCCGCACTTTCCAGAGCGTTCCGCTAATCTCAAAGCCACTTAAGGGCTAGTCCCCGTTCGCTCGCCACTACTAAGGGAATCTCGGTTGATTTCTTTTCCTCAGGGTACTTAGATGTTTCAGTTCCCCTGGTTCGCCTCTTGCACCTATGTATTCAGTGCAAGATAACCAGCTTGTGCTGGCTGGGTTCCCCCATTCAGAGATCTCCGGATCAAAGTCTGTTTGCCGACTCCCCGAAGCTTATCGCAGGCTACCGCGTCTTTCATCGCCTCTGACTGCCAAGGCATCCACCGTATGCGCTTCTTCACTTGACCATATAACCCCAAGCAATCTGGTTATACTGTGAAGACGACATTCGCCGAAAATTCGCAATTACTCACAAATTTTACCTTAGCCTGAATCCGCACCAGTGAAAGTGCTTC
>NZ_JAHSTS010000006.1 GCF_019145435.1 Pseudomonas ekonensis
CCATGAGCTCCCACACGAATTGCTTGATTCATTGAAGAAGACGATTGGGTCTGTAGCTCAGTTGGTTAGAGCGCACCCCTGATAAGGGTGAGGTCGGCAGTTCGAATCTGCCCAGACCCACCAATTACGGTGCACCCTGTAGCGATACGGGGCCATAGCTCAGCTGGGAGAGCGCCTGCCTTGCACGCAGGAGGTCAGCGGTTCGATCCCGCTTGGCTCCACCATTACCGGTTGGTGATCCACTGTCTTGAAGCTTAGAAATGAGCATTCCATCGAGGCGATGGTGAATGTTGATTTCTGACCTTTGTCAGATCGTTCTTTAAAAATTTGGGTATGTGATAGAAAGACTGAT
>NZ_JAHSTS010000007.1 GCF_019145435.1 Pseudomonas ekonensis
GAGTCGAGGAGGGTGGCGTTGTTTGGCCCTTTCGGCGTTTCGATCCTCCCGGTCGAAAGCGGAGAAAAGAGGTGTTGACAGCAGCGTGCAACGCTGTAGAATTCGCCTCCCGCTGACGAGAGATCGAAAGCGCAAGTGGTTGAAGTTGAAAAAGAAATTTTGAAAACTTCTGAAAATAACCGCTTGACAGCAAATGAGGCTGCTGTAGAATGCGCGCCTCGGTCGGGACGAAAGACTTGACCAACCGCTCTTTAACAACTGAATCAAGCAATTCGTGTGGGTGCTTGTGGG